>NZ_JAAGOZ010000017.1:0-329053 GCF_010499845.1 Salipiger sp. PrR007
GCATATCTCTTCAGATATCTGCGATGTCAAAGAGCGTGAGAGACAAAACCAGACCAGTGCGCCCTAACTTTCGGCGCACCCGCCTGCCCGTCTCTCGAATTTCCTGTCCGCCTCGTCTGCGCCGGCCCCGCGTTTCCGCTCGCCGCCGCCCCGTCTGGCGTCCCGTCGTGCGCCTCAGCGCCGCCGGTGAGGGGCTATTTACGTATTCCGCACGTGACCCGCAACCCCTTTTTTCATTTTTTGTCGCAAAAAGTACATGGAGGCCTAGAACCGCGTAAAATCCAAGCTCGCAACCGCGCCCGTCCGGCAACCCGTAAGGCCTGCCTCTCAGGGAGACACTCCGAGCGGCAGCGTCCCGCCACATCCCTGAAGGGACTCGATCCGGAGCCCGCACGGGCACGCCGGACCGGGTCTCACCCCAGAAGGCGACCGCGGCCTTGAGCCGGCACGACACCGAAAGCGTCGCCGGCCCGTCCGGGGGTGATTTTCATTCATGTATATGCGGGGCGGTGCTGCGCTGCAAAAGGCCAAGCCCGCAACCGGGTCAGGAGCGCCGAGCGGGGGCGCATAAGATCCGCCGCCAGCGCCACCCCAAGCAGACGCGCGGGCTGGACGCCGCACCCCTTGGCGCTGGAGTTTCAGACACGCACCGCGGGCCTTACCGGCGAGCGCCCGCGACAGCCTTCACAGAGGGGAGCCGCGATGCGACGAGGGCCAGAAAACCAAAACCCCCGCGAAATCCGGAGATTTCGCGGGGGTTTAATGGTGCCCAGGAGAGGACTCGAACCTCCACGACCGTTAAGTCACTGGTACCTGAAACCAGCGCGTCTACCAATTCCGCCACCTGGGCACAGGTGGTGAGGGGGCGTTTAAATATCTCCGCAGGGAGTGTCAACGCAGATTTTTCATTTTGTGCAACTTACCCGAAGGAGCCGCCTTGCCGGGTGCCGGACGGGCCGGTATTCAAGGCCTAGAACCTCGGAGCAGGAGTAGCCAGATGAGCAAGCTCGTCACCATTTACGGCGGATCCGGATTTGTCGGACGCTATATCGCCCGCCGCATGGCGAAGCTCGGCTGGCGCGTCCGTGTCGCCGTCCGCCACCCCAACGAAGCGCTGTTCGTGAAACCCTATGGCTCGGTCGGCCAGGTCGAGCCGGTGTTCTGCAACATCCGCGACGACGCTTCGGTGCGCGCCGTGATGCAGGGCGCCGACGCGGTGGTGAACTGTGTCGGCACGTTCGACGCGCGCGGCAAGAACAGTTTCGATGCCGTGCAGGTCGAGGGGGCGGAGCGCATCGCGCGCATCGCCGCCGAACAAGGCGCCGAGGCGCTGGTGCATATCTCGGCGATCGGCGCGGATACGGAGAGCAGGAGCGGCTACGCCCGGAGCAAGGCGCTTGGCGAAGAGGCGGTACTGGCCGCCTTCCCGGGCGCAATGATCCTGCGCCCCTCGGTGATCTTCGGGATGGAGGACCAGTTCTTCAACCGGTTCGCCTCGATGTCCCGGATGGGTCCGGTGCTGGCGCTGGTCGGCGCGGACCGCAACTTCCAGCCGGTCTACGTGGACAACGTGGCCGAGGCCGCGGAGAAGGGAATCACCGGTGCAGCCGCGCCGGGCGTCTACGAGCTGGGCGGCCCCGAGGTGAAGAGCTTCCGGGCCTTCATCGAGGAGATGCTGACGGTCATCCGCCGCCGCAAGATGCTGGTGAACCTGCCCTACGGGCTCGCCTCGGTGATCGGAGGCGTGTCGGAATTCGTGCAGCGGATCACCGGTGGGCTCTTCACCGCACCGATCACCCGCGATCAGGTCGTGATGCTGCGCAAGGACAATGTGGTGTCGGAAGGCGCCAAGGGGCTGAGCGATCTCGGAATCTCCCCGGTCGCCCCCGAGGCGGTCATGCCCGACTACCTGTGGCGCTTCCGCCCCGGCGGGCAATATGACGCCATCAAGGAATCGGCCGCCAGCCTGCGGGCCGAGTGACACCAGAAAGCCGGCCCCGGGGCCGGCTTTTTCTTTGCCCCTCACCGGGCGCGAAAGGAGACCGAGATGACCGAGCTTCCCCAGATCGGCAGCTGCCGCTGCGGCGCACTGCAGCTCGAGGTGAGCAAGCCTCCGATGATGACCGCCGCCTGCCATTGCCGCGGCTGTCAGAAAATGAGCGCCAGCGCCTTTTCCCTCACCATGATGGTGCCCTCGGACGGGATCAGGGTGATCGCCGGGGAGCCGGTGACGGGCGGGATCAAGGGGCCGCAGCTCGACCACTACATGTGCCGCGAGTGCGGGACCTGGATGTTCACCCGGATCACCGGGATCGAGGCCTTCGTGAACGTGCGCCCCGTCATGTTCGACGTGCCGGAGTGGTCGCTCCCCTTCATCGAGACTATGACCACGGAGAAGCTGGACTGGGCGCAGACCCCGGCGCGACACAGCTACGAAGGCTTCCCGCCCGAGCAGGACTTCCCGATGCTGCTGGAAGACTTCGCCCGGCGGTAAGCGGGCGCCCGGGCCCGGAAACGCAAAGCGGCGCGCAGGGGACTGCGCGCCGCTTACGCATAAAGCCTTCCGACAGGGTCAGAAGTCGAGGTTTTCCACGTTCAGCGCGTTCTGCTGGATGAACTCGCGGCGCGGCTCCACCACGTCGCCCATCAACTTGGTGAACAGATCGTCGGCCTCGGACATGTCGTCGACCTTGACCTGCAGCAGGGTGCGGGCATCCGGATCCAGCGTGGTTTCCCAGAGCTGACCGGGGTTCATCTCGCCCAGGCCCTTGTACCGCTGCAGCGACAGACCCTTCTCGCCCTCTTCGAGGATCGCCTTCAGCAGATCGAGCGGCCCGTAGACCGCCTGGCGGCGATCCTTGCGCTCGAGCGTCGCGGGGGTGCTGTAGACCGCCTGCAGCGCCTGGGTGAAGCTGCCGGTGCGGCGCGCCTCGCCCGAGCGGAGCATCGCGCCGTCCAGCGTACGGACTTCCTCGACGCCGCGCAGAATACGCGCGAGACGGATGCCGCGATCCTGGGTGATCCGGCCCTGCCAGCCCTTCTCGTATTCCAGCGCGATCAGGTCGAGCCGCTGCGCCACCTTGTCGGCGACGCCCTGCAGGTCCGATTCCACCGCGCCGGGCACGAAGCCGCCGGCGATCGCCGCCTGCTCGAGAATGTGACGCGGGTAATGCGTCGGGAAGGCGTCGAGCACGCGCTTGAGCTGGCGCGCCTCGTCGATCACCCGCACGAGATCTTGCCCGGCGATCACCTCGCCGTTGCCGAGCTTCAGGCCGGCGCCGTCGATGCCCTGGTTGATCAGGTACTCGTCGAGCGCGTTCTGGTCCTTTACGTAGACCTCGGACTTGCCGCGGCTCACCTTATAGAGGGGCGGCTGCGCGATATAGAGATAGCCGCCTTCGATCAGCTCCGGCATCTGCCGGTAGAAGAAGGTCAGCAGCAGCGTCCGGATGTGCGCGCCGTCGACGTCGGCGTCGGTCATCAGGATGATCTTGTGGTAGCGCAGCTTGGAGATGTTGAACTCGTCGCGGCCGATGCCGGTGCCGAGCGCCATCACCAGGTTGCCGATCTCCTGGCTGCCGAGCATGCGGTCGAAACGCGCGCGCTCGACGTTGAGGATCTTGCCTTTCAGCGGCAGGATCGCCTGGGTGCCGCGGTCGCGCCCGGTCTGCGCCGAACCGCCTGCGGAGTCGCCCTCGACGATGAACAGCTCGGTCTTCGACGGATCCTTTTCCGAGCAGTCCTTGAGCTTTCCGGCAAGGTAGTTCACGTCCATCGCGGTCTTGCGGCGGGTCAGTTCGCGCGCCTTGCGCGCGGCTTCGCGGGCCAGCGCCGCCTCGACGATCTTGCCGACGATCTGCTTGGCCTCGTTGGGGTTCTCTTCGAACCACTCGGCCAGACGCTCGTTCATCAGGCTCTCGACCGCCGGCCGCACCTCGGAGGAAACAAGCTTGTCCTTGGTCTGCGAGCTGAACTTCGGGTCCGGCACCTTCACCGAGAGCACGCAGGTCAGCCCCTCGCGCGCGTCGTCACCGGTGAAGGAGACCTTCTCCTTCTTGGCGATGCCCGAGGCCTGCGCGTAGTTGTTGATGGTGCGGGTCAGCGCGCCACGGAAGCCGGCGACATGGGTGCCGCCGTCGCGCTGCGGAATGTTGTTGGTGAAGGGCAGCACGTTCTCGTGGTAGCTGTCGTTCCACCACATCGCGATCTCGACGCCGATGCCGTCCTTCTCCCCGGTCATGTAGATCGGGTCGGTCATCACCGGTTGCTTGGAGCGGTCGAGGTACTTCACGAACTCCTTCACGCCGCCGTCGTAGTGCAGCTCGGTCTTCAGCGGCTCGGCGGGGCGCTCGTCCTCGAGGATGATGCGCACACCCGAGTTGAGGAAGGCCAGTTCGCGCAGGCGCTTTTCGAGGGTCTCGAAGCTGTAGTCGAGGTTGCTGAAAGTGCCGGTCGAGGCCAGGAAACGCACCTCGGTGCCCTGCTCGCCCTCGGCATCTCCGACGACGCGCAGATGCTCGACCGTCTCGCCGTGCTCGAAGCGCGCGTAATGCTCCTTGCCGTTGCGCCAGATGCGCAGCTCCAGCCAGACCGACAGCGCGTTCACCACCGAGACGCCCACGCCGTGCAGACCGCCCGAGACCTTGTAGGAGTTCTGGTCGAACTTCCCGCCCGCGTGCAGCTGGGTCATGATGACCTCGGCCGCCGAGACGCCCTCTTCCTGGTGAAGGTCGACGGGAATGCCACGGCCGTTGTCGCGCACCGACACCGAATTGTCGGCGTGGATTTTCACCCGGACAAAGTCCGCGTGACCAGCCAGAGCCTCGTCGATGCCATTGTCCACGACCTCGTAGACCATGTGGTGCAGGCCCGATCCGTCGTCCGTGTCCCCAATGTACATGCCGGGGCGTTTGCGGACCGCCTCCAAGCCTTTGAGAACTTTGATGGAATCCGCGCCGTATTCCTGCTGTGCGCTTGCCGGTTCGGCCATGCCGCGATCCTTCATGATTTTTGTTGGTTTTATACGGTGTTCAAGCAGGATTGTCACGCCGCTGACACAAGATTTGGTGTCAAAGGCCGCGGTTTTCAACCAATGATTGCCCATCCCGTTCGGTGACTTCCAGGTGCTGGGCGCGCGCTCCCAGTTCGGCGAAAAGCTCCGGCCCGGTGCCGGTCATCCAGGCCTGCGCGCCGAGCGCGCAGATCTCGTCGTAGAGCGCCGCACGGCGACCCGCATCGAGATGCGCCGCGACTTCGTCGAGCAACAGGATCGGCGCCGCGCCGGTCTCCTGCGCCAGGGCGCGGGCGTTGGCGAGGATGAGCGAGATCAGCAGCGCCTTCTGCTCGCCGGTCGAACACTCCTCGGCGGGCACGCCCTTGGCCGCGAAGGTGCCGCGCAGGTCGGCGCGGTGCGGCCCGACCAGTGTCCGCCCGGCCGCCAAGTCACGTGGGCGGCTCGCCTCGAGCGCGGCGCGCAGCGCGGCGGTCTCTTCGGGCATGGGCGTGCCCGCGTCCAACAACTCGAGCTCGGCGGCGGGGAACGACGTTTCGGCCCCGGCCTGTGCCTCGGCCAGCCGCGCCAGCGCCGCGCGGCGGTTGGCCTGCAGCGCCGCTCCTGCCTCGGCCATCTGCCCTTCGAGAGCGGCGTACCAGAAGCCGTCGCGCACCTGGTCGCGCAGCAGCCGGTTGCGCTCTCGCATGGCCTTCTCGTAACCCAGCGTCAGCTCGGCGTGGTCGGGAAAGAAGCTCAGCGTCATCCTGTCAAGGAAACGCCGCCGCCCTTCCGGCCCCTCGATCCACAGCCGGTCCATCGCGGGGATCAGCCAGAGCACCCGCGCCAGCCGGCCAAGGGCCACCTGAGGCGCGGCCTTGCCGTCGACCTGTACCTGCCGGGCGGCCCCTGCCTCGGAGCGGAAACTGATCTCGTGCAGCGCATCGCCGGTCTGCAGCAGCCCTTCGATCTTCCACCCCAGCGCCTCGGGACGGCGGACCATCTCCTGCGCCGAGGCCCGGCGCATGCCCCGCCCCGGAGAGAACAGCGAGACCGCCTCGATCAGGTTGGTCTTGCCCGCGCCATTGGGTCCGTAGAGCGCCACCGGCCGCGCATCCACCTCGACCGAGGCGTCCCGGTGCGAGCGGAAGTGCGAGAGGGTGAGGCGGGTGAGATGCAGGGACATGGCTCAGGCGGTAGCGCGGGGACGGGCCCCGCGGAAGAGGGTATTTCCGGAATCACGAAAGGCAGAAGCAAAGCCCCTGCCTTTCAGTGAATATCGGATGCTCAGGGCGGGACCGTCAGACCCGCATCGGCATGACGACGTAGACGGCAGACGTGTCGGTGCCTTCGCGCATGAGGGTCGGATCGCCCGAGGAGTTGAACATGAAGACGGCGTTCTCGCGGTCCACCTGGCTGGCGATCTCCAACAGGTATTTCGCGTTGAAGCCGATCTCCAGCGGCTCATCCCCATAGGCCACGGCCAGCTCTTCCTCGGCGGCACCGCTGTCGGGAGCATTGACCGAGAGGATCAACCGGTCCTCGTCGAGCTGCAGCTTCACGGCGCGCGAGCGCTCCGACGAGACAGTTGCCACCCGATCGACGGCCTTGGCGAACTCGCCCGCGTCGACTTCGAGCCGGCGGGTGTTGTTCATCGGGATGACGCGCGAGTAGTCCGGGAAGGTGCCGTCAATGACCTTGGAGGTCAGCGTGATATCGGGCGTGGCGAAGCGCACCTTGGTTTCCGAGACCGACACGGCGATGTCCATGTCGTCCTCTTCGAGCAGTTTGCGCAGCTCTCCCACGGTCTTGCGCGGCACGATCACGCCGGGCATCTCTTCTGCACCAGCAGGCAGCGGCGCGTCGATGCGGGCAAGGCGGTGACCGTCGGTGGCAACGCAGCGCAGCACCCGGCCCTCTTCGCTCTCGGCGACATGCATGTACACGCCGTTGAGGTAGTAACGCGTTTCCTCGGTCGAGATCGCGAACTTCGACTTGTCGAAGAGCCTGCGCAGGACCTCGGCCTTGGCGGTGAAGTTCGACGAGTACTCGGACGACGCCATGACCGGGAAGTCTTCCTTGGGCAGCGTCGCGAGACTGAAGTTCGAGCGGCCTGCGGCCACGGTCAGCCGGCCGGCGGAGGTGTCGGCGGTCAGCTGGACCAGCGCGCCGTCGGGCAGCTTGCGGACGATCTCGTGCAGGGTCACTGCGGAAACTGTGGTGGCCCCAGCCTGCTCGACCACCGCGGGGGCGCGGTCGAGCACTTCAATGTCGAGATCGGTGGCGCGGAAGCTGGCCGAGTTGCCCTCGGCCTCGATCAGCACATTGGCGAGGATCGGAATGGTGTTCCGGCGCTCGACCACAGATTGTGCCTGGCTGACTGCCTTGAGCAGCGTCGCCCGTTCAATGCTGACTTTCATCGCCCTGTCCCTCGGTTGGCCGGTGGGGCAGCTTGGCGCATCTGCGAAGCCGCTCCAAATTCTTTTGCAGATTGATCCGACGGATTGCCTGCAGCGTCAAGGCCGCGGGGCCGCCCTTGGGCAGCCCCGTTCCCAAATGTGGTCGTGCGGTCTCAGGCTTCGAGCGCGCGGCGCAGAAGCTCGATGTCGTCGGCGATCTGGCTGTCCTGCATGCGCAGTTCCTCGATCCGCTTCACCCCGTGCATGACCGTCGTGTGATCGCGCCCGCCGAAGCGGCGGCCGATCTCGGGAAGCGAGCGGGCGGTGAGCTGCTTGCACAGGTACATCGCCACCTGCCGCGGGCGCGCGAAGTTGCGTACGCGCTTGGGGCCAATGAGATCGGAAAGGCGGATGTTGTAGTGATCCGCCACCTTGCGCTGAATCTCCTCGATCGAGATCTTGCGGTCCGAGGCGCGCAGCACGTCGGCGAGGCAATCCTGCGTCAGCTCCATGGTGATGGGCTGGCCGACCAGCGAGGCAAAGGCAAAGAGGCGCGTCAGCGCACCTTCGAGCACACGCACGTTGGTCGAAATGCGATGCGCCAGGAACTCGAGGATGCCATCGTCGAGCTGCAGCGACGGGTATTGCTTGCGGTAGGTGTCGACCTTCGACTGCAGAATGCCGAGACGCAGCTCGTAATCGGTCGGGTGCAGGTCGACCACGAGGCCGGACTGCAGACGCGAACGGATGCGGTTCTCCAGATCCTTGATCTCGTCCGGCGCGCGGTCGGCCGAGATGACGATCTGCTTGTTCTGGTCCACCAGCGCGTTGAACGTGTGGAAGAACTCTTCCTGCGTCGAGTCCTTGCCGGCGATGAACTGCACGTCATCGACCATAAGCACGTCGACCGAGCGGAACAGCTCCTTGAAGTCCATCATGCGGCGCTCGCGCAGGGCCTGCACGAAGCGATACATGAACTGCTCTGCCGACAGGTAGAGCACGTTCAGGTCGGGGCGGCGGTTGCGCAGCTCCCAGGTGATCGCGTGCATCAGGTGCGTCTTGCCGAGGCCCACGCCGCCGTAAAGGAACAGCGGGTTGAAGGTCACGGTCTCGGCCTCGGCAACGCGGCGCGCGGCGGCATGGGCGAGCTCGTTGGGCTTGCCGACGATGAAATTATCGAAAGTGAAGCGCGCATCAAGCGGCGCGCTCGGCAGCAGGTCGCTTCCGCCCTGTGCGGATTGGCCGTTGGCCGCATTGGCCTGGGCCGGCTGCTCGGGCTGCGCCGAAACCGGGCGTGGGCTCGGACGGCCCGCTGCCGGACGCGGCGCGTTGCTGACCCGGAATTGCAGGCGGCGAACCTGCGAATCCAGCGTGGAGATCTGCGACAGCAGCAGGTCCCCGAAATTCTGCGACACGTAGGTGCCAATAAAATTCGTTGGTGCTAGGAAGACCGCCACCCCGTCGGCTTCCAGACCTTTGTATTCGAGGGGCTTGATCCAGGTTCGGTAGTTGTTTTCCCCGATCGTGCTGCTCAGCCTGTCTTGCAGCGCGCCCCATTGTTCCTGCGTCATTTATCCCCGCTCCGTCTTTTCACCGGTTCTTCCTATGTCCCTTTGGGCAACACACACACACGCGCCCAATTGAGCCACCGATGGGGAGCAAATGCAGGCCCCATGCCGAAACGGCATGAGTCAGGAAGAGAAGTCTCTGTCCCAGTGACATAGCACGCATAAAGGCTCCCCGGGACTCCCAGCATCCCGAAGCGACCCAGCAAGGCGCACTACTCACCCATTTTACAATTGGACTGGCAGGATGAAATCATCCCGAAATCGGCATCTGTTGATCAGACGACCGAAGCGACGAAGACCTTTCCACGATTCCCGTGGCGTGATCCGCGATTGCCTGTCCCCCCAGCGACGTGACTCGCTCGATGAAATTACTCCTGTTCCGAGAAGAGCAGCAACCGAACTTCAAACTTGACTCAATGGAATCCGAAAAAAGAATCTCGGCCTTCAAAATATGGTGTGAGTCATGAAAAAAGGCACCACCAATGGCGATGCCTTTTCGATCACACACCTATTAAGTGTGTCATTTCAGCCTGACACTTGACGTGCTCAGGCGAGCGACTTCACCCGCGAGGAGAGACGCGACATTTTGCGCGAAGCAGTGTTCTTGTGGAAGACACCCTTGGTCACGCCGCGCATCAGTTCGGGCTGAGCTGCGGCGAGAGCTGCGGTGGCTGCGTCCTTGTCGCCCGAAGCGATCGCTTCCTCGACTTTGCGCAGGTAGGTACGGATGCGCGAACGGCGTGCCTTGTTGACGGCGTAACGCTTCTCGTTCTGACGTGCGCGCTTCTTGGACTGGGGCGTATTTGCCATGATGATCGGTCCTATGTGTCTGTGGCCGACAAGGCCTGGGTCTGAATTTCGGACGTGCAATATCCACCAGACCCGGATCTGTCGTCGCCGGACCGATTCTTGCCTGAGCGGGCATCACACGCATGTAGGCGGGGCGCATAGCCCATTTTCCGCCGGTTGCAAAGGCCCCAGCGGCACTTCTTGGGGAAATGGGGGAGAATCGGCTAGGATCGCCCTCCCACGGCCCTCGCCGCGGGACACTCCAGACTGAAAGGAGGAGTCAGCCATGAACGCAATGCAGATCAACGAGGCCGCACAGGCGCTCTACCGGGCGCATGGGGCCCGGGCCGAGGCCGAGGCCGCCGCAAAGGTGCGCGAGAACGAACGCCGGGGTGCCGCCGAGGAGGCGCAGACCTGGCGCGCCATCCAGGAAGCGATCCGCCAGACGCGCGGCCCGCTGCAGTCCTGAGTGGCCCGGGCATGAAAAAGGCCTGTCCCCGCGGGGACAGGCCCGGCTTGCGATGCAATCGCTTCAGCGGTCGCGGAACTGCGGCGTCCGCTTCTCGAGGAAGGCAGACATGCCTTCCTTCTGGTCCTCGGTGGCAAAGAGCGAATGGAACAGGCGGCGCTCGAAGAGCAACCCCTCGTCCAGCGTGGTCTCGAAGGCACGGTTCACCGCCTGCTTGGCGGCAATCGAGGCGAGCAACGACTTCTCGGCAATCTTGGCCGCGGCGCTCTGCGCCTCTTCCATCAGTTGCTTGACCGGCACGACGCGGCTTACCAGCCCCGACCGCTCGGCCTCATCAGCATCCATGAAACGCCCGGTCAGGTGCATGTCCATGGCCTTGGCCTTGCCGACGTAGCGCGGCAGGCGCTGCGTCCCGCCGATCCCGGCGATAACGCCAAGGTTGATCTCGGGCTGGCCGAATTTCGCGGTTTCCGACGCGATGATGAAGTCGCACATCATCGCCAGCTCGCAGCCGCCCCCGAGGGCGTAACCGCTCACCGCGGCGATCACCGGTTTGCGCACCTTCGCGACAGCCTCGGTGGCCGGCTCGAAGAAGTCTCCGAGGAACATCTCGACGAAGGTCTTTTCCGACATCTCCTTGATGTCGGCCCCGGCGGCAAAGGCCTTGGCCGAGCCGGTCAGGATGATGCAGCGCACCTTGTCATTGGCATCCGCCTCGGTCAGCGCCTGCGCGAGCTCGCCAAGAAGCTGGCTGTTCAGCGCATTGAGGGCATCCGGGCGGTTCAGGGTGATAGTGGCAACGTCGTCGTCTACTTCGACGATAATCGTCTCATAGGCCATGACTGTCGGGCTCCCGTCCGTTGGCATTGTCGCGCAGCCTTACCAACTTGCCCCCTGCAATCAAGTTATCTTTGGCAGCTCGGACAGTAGAAGGAAGAGCGCCCGGATTGCACGATCCTGTGAATGATGTTGGCGCAACCGTCCCCGCGGCAGGGCTGCCCTTCGCGTCCGTAGACATCGAAGCTGTGCTGAAAATATCCAAGTTCTCCATCGGCTTGCCGGAAATCTTTGAGCGAGGAGCCGCCCGCGGAAATGGCGTCCGTCAGCACGTGCCGGATGATCGGTACGAGCGCCGAGATGCGCTTTTCCGAGATTTGGTTGACGCGGCGTGAAGGACGGATGCCGGCGCGGAACAAGGCTTCGCAAACATAGATATTCCCCAATCCGGCAACAATCTTCTGGTCCAGCAACGCCGTCTTGATCGGCATGCTGCGCCCCTTCAACGCGGCCACCAGATGGGATTCGCTGAATTCATTGCCCAGCGGTTCCGGCCCGATCGCCGCGAGCAGAGGATGCGCCCCGGCGGTCGCCGTCTGCATCAGGTCCATCGCCCCGAAACGCCGCGGGTCGTTGAACGTCACCCGCGCGCCGCTGGCCATTTCAAAGACCACGTGGTCGTGCTTTTCCGGCGCGGGATGGTCATGCACGAAGCGCCCCAGCGGATCGCCCGAGACCAGCATTCGGCCCGACATGCCGAGATGGATCAGAAGGGTCTCGCCGGTGTCCAGATCGGCAAGGATATATTTCGATCGCCGTCGCAGCCGCAGCACCCGCGCGCCGGTCAGACGCTCGGCCATACGCTCGGGGAAGGGCCAGCGCAGATCGGGCCGGTTCACCTTGGCCTCGGCGATCACCTCGTTTTCCATCACCGGGGCAAGCCCGGCACGAACGGTTTCCACCTCGGGAAGTTCGGGCATCACGGATCCTTTCCACTGGGCCGCATTGCAGCGCGGCGCGCGGGCTCTATAAGGAGTGTCGGACACAGGACGGCAAGGCCCATGACCAAAGAGACCGGAAAAACCACCCACTTCGGGTTCACCGACATCCCTGAGGAAGAGAAGGCCGACCGCGTACGCGGCGTCTTCGGCTCGGTCGCGTCGAAATACGACGTGATGAACGACGCCATGTCCTTCGGCATCCACCGCGTCTGGAAAGATGCGATGATGGACTGGCTGGCACCGCGCCCCGGCTCGAGGCTGCTCGACGTGGCGGGGGGCACCGGCGACATCTCCTTCCGCTTTCTCAAGCGCGCGGGCCACGGCCATGCCACGGTCTGCGACCTGACCGAGCCGATGCTGGTCGAGGGACGCAAGCGCGCCGAAGCGGGCGCCATGGCCGAGCAGCTCGACTGGGTGGTCGGCGACGCGATGGCCCTGCCCTTCGCCGACAACACCTTTGACGTCTACACGATCTCCTTCGGCATCCGGAACGTGACCCGCCCGCAAGAGGCCCTGAACGAGGCCTTCCGCGTGCTGAAGCCGGGCGGACGGCTCATGGTGCTGGAATTCAGCCAGATCCCCAACGAGCTGATGCAGAAGGTCTACGACCTCTATTCCTTCAACCTGATCCCGCGCATGGGGCAGGTGATCGCGGGCGACCGCGACAGCTACCAGTATCTGGTGGAATCGATCCGCAAGTTCCCCGATCAGGAAACCTTCCTCGGAATGCTGCGGGCTGCGGGCTTCGCCAACGCCAAGTACCGCAACCTGAGCATGGGGATCGCCTGCCTGCATTCGGGCTGGAAGATCTGACATGAAGGGTCCTCACAACATCTGGCGGCTGGTGCGCACCGGCGCCACCTTCGAGCGCACGGGTGCGATGGGCGTGGTGCTCGACGCAGTAGAGGCCCCGCCGGCCCTGCGCGCTGCCGCCCGCATCCTCGCCTGGCCCTTCAAGTGGTTGGGGTACGAGGGCGACCCGGCGATGCCGCCGGTGACCCGCGCGCTCTCGGCGCTCGGCCCGGCTTACATCAAGTTCGGCCAGGTGCTCTCGACCCGTCCGGACGTCGTCGGCGAAGAGCTCGCCAACCAATTGCGCGTGCTGCAGGACAAGCTGCCCCCCTTCCCGGTCGAGGCTGCCAAGGCGCAGGTCGAGACCGAACTCGGCGTGAAGGTCGACGAGGTCTTCTCCGAGTTCAGCCCCCCCGTCGCCGCCGCGTCGATCGCGCAGGTGCACAAGGCGCGGCTCGCCGAGACCGGCGAGACCGTCGCCGTGAAGGTGCTGCGGCCCGGCATCGAGCGGGCTTTCCGCAAGGATATCGATGCCTTCTGGCTCGCCGCCGATGCGATCAACTTTCTTTCGCCGGCCTCGCGACGGCTGCGCCCGCGCGACGTGATCGCCCATTTCGAGGGCGTGGTGAACGGCGAGCTGGACCTGCGACTGGAAAGCGCCTCGGCCAGCGAATACGCCGCCAACACCGTGGACGATGAGGGGTTCCAGCTTCCCGAGGTGGTCTGGGGGCTCTCGGGCCGCCGGGTGATGACGATGAGCTGGGCCGAGGGCGTGCCGCTCGGCGACAATGCCGCCATCGACGCCGCCGGTCACGACAGGGTGGAGCTCAGCGAACGGGTTCTTCAGCTCTTCCTCAACCACGCGCTGCGCGATGGATTCTTCCACGCCGACATGCACCAGGGCAACCTGAAGGTGGCGCCGAACGGCGACATCATCGCCTATGACTTCGGCATCATGGGCCATATCGACGAATACACCCGCCGGGTCTACGCCGAGATTCTCTACGGCTTCATCCGCCGCGATTACCGCCGCGTCGCCGAGGTACATTTCGAAGCTGGCTACGTTCCCGCCGACCAGGATGTCGACGAATTCGCCCGCGCGCTGCGTGCCGTAGGCGAGCCGATTTTCGGCATGGATTCGACCCGCATTTCCATGGGCCGCTTGCTCAACTACCTCTTCGAAGTGACCGAACGCTTCGGCATGGAGACCCGGACCGAGCTGATCCTGCTGCAGCGCACGATGGTGGTGGTCGAGGGCGTGGCCCGCTCGCTCAACCCCCATATGAACATCTGGAGCGTCGCGCGACCTGTGGTCGAGCAATACATCAAGACCTCCATCGGCCCCCGCGCCGCGCTGCGCGACTTTGCCAAGACCGCGCGGGTCATGGCCCGCTTTGGCCCGCGCCTGCCCGGTCTCGTCGAAGAGGCGCTGATCCGGCAGACGCAGGGGCTCGCCGATGAGCTCGAGTCGAAATGGGCCCGGCGGCTCGGCTGGGGCATCGGTGGGCTGCTCTCCGGCGCCGGGATCACCTTGGTCCTCCTGTCGATCTTCTGATCTGTCGTCCTGCGCCGCCCGTCACTCGGTCGGGCGGCGCAGCGCCACGACCTTGGTCGCCTCGATCTGCCAGCCGCCCTGCAACGTGAGCAAAAAGCCGCCTTCCGCGCGCCGCACCTCGTCGATGCGCATGTAGGATTGCGCCGGACGCGTCTCGGCAAGCACGCCTTCGTGGTAAAGCTCGACCTCGGCATGATAAAGCCCCTCCGGCAGGGGCGCGCCGCCAAGGTCCGTCCCGTCCCAGAGATAGCGGTCGCTCCCCGGCGTGAGCGACAGCCGGTTGCGCTCCGCGCCACTCGAATCGCGCAGCACGAGGATCGCGCTCTGTGCATCTTCCGGGAGATCGACATCGAAGGCGACCGCGGAGCCGTCGAAATAAGTGGTCCCCGCGACCAGCGACTCGAGTCCGATCCAGGAGGCCAACCGCTCGAATCCGCCGTCGCTGGCGAGTCCGGTCAAGCCGGTCAGCAAATCGTTGGTCAGCACCTGCTGCTCCACCGCCGAGAAGCTGGCGAGCTGCGACGCGTATTCGGTGGCGTCGACCGGATTGAAAGGGTCCTGGTTCTGAGCCTGGGTGGTCAGCATTCTCAGGAAAGTGTCGAAGTCGCTGGTCAGCGTTGACCTGCTGCTCCCGATCGCCACGGCGCTCGTCGCGCCCGCCGACGTCTGCGCGGCCGTTGAAATATCCACGTCTGTCTCCTTTGCCTAGAGCCTGAGGTCGAGCCCCGCCGCAGCAACGCGAGCAGGGGCCTTTGCCTGCGGCGCGCCTTGCGCCGCCGCCCCGTCAGGGACGCGGTGGTCCGGCCTGCCCGACCGCCCCTGCGAAGCGCCGCCGCGCCGCTGGCCAGAGAAACTGAGAGTGCTGCCCTGGTATCCCGCCTCCGTGAGCAAGCGCGCCAGCTGGTCCGCGTTCCGGCGCAACAGGTCGAGCGTATCCGGCCGATCCGCGCTCACTTGCAGCGCGACCCCGTGCTCGGATATCTGCATGTGGAACCGCACGCGGCCAAGTTCCTCGGGCTCGAGCTGCACTTCGAGTTTACCGCCGCTGCCGGTGACAATCGCTTCGGCGAGCTGCCGGACCGGCGACGGCAACGGCTGCCCACGGGCCGCCGCCAGCTGCTCCCGCGGCGATATCGCGTCTTTCGCCATGACGGCCTGCGTCGAGTCCCCCGAATGCGAGGCGACAGCTGGCTCGCGTGGATCGCCCTCCCATGCGAGCTGCGTCCGTTTCCCGTCCGAAACCCCGATCTCCCCTGCCGATGCCAGCGTGAAAGTCGGAGACACCGTCGCGGCCGTCACAGGCCGAGAGCCGGACACGGGCGCCTTGTCCAGGCTCACCTGACCCGGCGCGCTGGAGGCCCCCAGCGCACTTTCGGGGCGCTGCGACCTTGCTAAGGTCTCCTCATTCGGGATCGCCGATCTTACCTCTCGTCCTGTGTCTGGCCTTGGCAGGAACCCTGCGAGCACCGCGACATGTGGGCTTGTGGGGCGTCCATCATGCGGAAATGTCTTTCGTTGAAAGCCATCCGGCGCCGGAGCCGCATCCGCAGCGTTGATTCTCAATTTCGACCCGGCGCTGCGTGTTGGGATGGCCCTCGGATCAATTGGAGGGCGGGGCGGCTCGTGCCCATGAGCGACCGGCCCGGCCTGGTGCCGTGGCTGGCGCGAGGACCGGCCGGATTGGTCCGACGTCGCGGGACCCGCGTGTGGCGATAGGCCCGCCGGAGCCCGGGAGTCCGGCAACGTCCCTGTCTCCCGATCTCCGGACACCATGCCTGCGGAGCCAACCGCTGCGCGCTCGGGCGTCCGGGTTCTGACCCGCGGCGCGAGCATTGGCCCTGTCTCCGTCCCGCCTTCACCCTCAGCCAACACGACGTCGCCCGGTCCTTTCGAGCGTCCTTCCGCGCCGCTCTGAGCCCCGATGGGGCGCTCGGCAGGCTCGTCGGAGCGTTGGCACGCCGAGGCGCCCTCTCCGCCGTCTAAGACCGGACCGACCCCGGATCGGGAAACGCCCGAGCTGGCTTGCCCCTCGAGCGGGAGCCTATGGCCTGCACCGACGCCCGCAGAACGAGGTTCAGGGCTCGTCACGTCGTCACGCGTGGCGGGGGCGACCCCCGCAGCGACACCAAGCCACGGTCCGGCTTCCGTTCTGCCAACCTCCGGCGCGGCGCGAGGTGTCCTGATCGCGTGTCTCTCAGAAGACCGGGCGACGCCGGGGCGCGCGTCGAGCAAAATATCCGATGCCTTCTGCCGAGGCGCAGCCAGATGCGCACCTTGGCCACTCCCGGCGGACCGCTCGCGGGTGCGAGGTGCGCCCTCGGGGACCGCCGCCTCCTCTGCCGTCTCCCTCCTCCGGATTGGGGCGATCCCGACCCGGCGCACCTCCTGCGGATTGGCGGTGTCGAAGACCTGCTCCACCTTCTCGACCGGGACACTGACCACCCCGGGCACAGCGTCTGCGTCGGACAGCGTGTCCAGCGCCCGGTCAAGAGGGGACAGTTCTGGCCCCACCCCCCCTTCGTCCCCTGGGCGGGGCGCGGGGTCTTCGCGCTCTGCGGCGCCTTTCTTGACCTCCAGTTCCCCCGCCTCGACCGCCGGCGCATCCGGCCGCCCGGGCATCGCGACGTCGCGAAAGGTCGCCTGAAAATCGGCCTGGGGGTCACCGGAAAGGACGCTCCCCTGCGGCGGCGAGTCACCTTGTTGTCCGGGCATCGCACCAGCGGACCGCAGTTCTTGCAGATTTGGAAGCATCGCCTGCATCGGGAACATGCTGTCGACCCCTGGTCATCCGATCTTCGAAGACGATATCCGGGGACCCGCTAAGAATACCTTTACCGAGACTATTTTAAGCATCGTGGAGAGCGCTTCGACGAATCGACAGGAGCAAGTCCATGATAGACCAGACTGGTCCGGCGACCGCAGCACCCAACCGCCTGCTGAACCGCCTGTTTATCTCGCAGATGCTGCAATTCTCGGGGGCCTTCGAGACGCGCGGCCTCTTCGGCGGCGGCGCGGGAGAGGCGCAGTTCGCCTCCTTCCTGCGCGACGAATACGCCAATCGGCTCGCGGACCGGGTGGCCCTCCTGCCGACCCAGCCCAGCCGGACGCCGCGGGCGCCGTGACCGCCCCTTCCCGCCGCACAACGCCCGGCGACCCGGCAGAGGCGCGGCTTCTGGCCGTGCTCGAAGCCGAGCGGCGCGCGCTGCTCGCCGGCGAGCTCGCGCAGCTTTCCGAACTTGCGCGCAGGAAGGAAGCCTGCCTTGAGCTCTATGCCGCGGACCCATCGCGCTTGCCGCACCGGGCGCCTCGGCTTCTCGCAGCTCTGCGTCGCAATCAGAGGCTGCTGGAGATGGCGCTGCAGGGGCTCGCCGCGGCGCAGGGCAGGCTTGGCACCTGGCAGCGGCTGGGGAGACAGATGGACACCTACGACCCGAACGGACGCAAAACGAGGATCGGCCCGGGGCCGGCGGGCCGCATTCAAAAGAAACTTTAGACACTGAGGCCTCGAGCCGGGGCAAATTCGCAGCTGACTTAGGCTTGGCTTAACATCTTCCTCTCTAGGGTGAGCTGGCATCCAGAGCTGGATGGCGCAGGGGGGCAGGGCTCCTGGCTGCTTCGTCAGAACGACGTCCCGAGAGGTTTCGCCCCTCTCCCCGTGGCGCAGATCAGCGCCAAGGGAAGAGTGTCCTGCAGGACAAGGGGTCGGGACCGGAGACAGGAATGGCGCAAAGCGCCACATTCAAGGACGAAAAAGATGTCTAGCATCCTGACGAACAACGGCGCGATGGTCGCGCTGCAGACCCTCAAGTCGATCAACATGAACCTCGCCAGCACGCAGGGCGAGATCTCGACCGGCAAGAGCGTGGCCACCGCCAAGGACAATGCGGCCGTCTGGGCCATCTCCAAGGTCATGGAAGCCGACGTGAAAGGCTTCAAGGGAATTTCCGACAGCCTCAACCTCGGGCAGTCCACCGTCGCCGTCGCCCGCCAGGCGGCGGAAACGGTCACCGACCTACTGACCGATGTGAAGGGCAAGATCGTCGCCGCCCAAGAAGAGAACGTCGACCGTGCCAAGATCCAGGCCGATATTGAGGCGCTGCGCGGTCAGATCGGCGCGGTCGTCAGCGCCGCGCAATTCAATGGTCTGAACTTGCTCTCGAACACCGATGAGACCGTCGGGTCGGGCAGCATCAACGTGCTCGCCTCGCTTGATCGCTCGGTCACCGGCGTCGCCGCCTCCGACATCAGCGTGACCAAGCAGGACCTCGGCACCGGCGCCGCCGCGATCGCGGGCACCGTCGCCGCGACCGCGCTCACCGCTTCGGTCGACAGCGTGACGCTGAACGGCACACAGACCGACACAATCGACATCGGAACCACCAACAGCGGATTCACCGCCGGCACGGCCTATACGCTGAACATCTTCGGCACCGACGCGGACGACTCGACGTTCACCCAGGCAGACTATCGCGCAACCACCGCCGCCGGTCCCTCGGCCGCAGAGGTATCGACCCTGTCCATCGTCTATGTCGCGCGCGAGGGCGACACCGCGACCGACGTTGCCAAGGGCCTGCAGGCTTCGTTCAAGAGCTTCATGGCTGCCAATGACCTCGACAGCGACGTGGTCGATGTCACCGTCACCGGTGACACGCTGACCTTCACCTCGGCCGTTACCGACGCCACGGACACGATTGCAGTGACGCTGTCTTCGGTCGATGCCTCCGAGGGCAACACCATCGGCGGCAAGCTCGAGCAGCTCAGCAACATCGATGTGACCACGCAGGCGGGTGCGGATTCGGCACTCGACCAGGTCGAGGCGCTGATCCAGACTGCGATCGACTCTGCTTCTGCCTTCGGTTCGACCCAGGGCCGGATCGAGACCCAGACCGCCTTTATCTCGGGCCTGACCGATGCGCTGAAATCCGGGATCGGGACCTTGGTCGATGCCGACATGGAAGAGGCCTCGGCGCGACTGCAGGCTCTGCAAGTGCAACAGCAGCTTGGCGTGCAAGCGCTTTCGATTGCCAACCAGGCACCGCAATCTCTCCTGTCGCTCTTCCGCTGACGTGACCTGTCCGGGGCCGGTCCCATCGGCCCCGGAGCCTCGCCAGAACGGACGGCACTGGATCAAGGATGAAGGGCTTCGTCATGAACGCACATCTCATGGCTCGCCGCGCCTACGCGCAATCGAACAGCAGCACCCGCACCCATCGCGCCATCGAATACGACCTGATCGCGCGGGTTACACACCGCATAAAGAGCGCCGCCGAAGCCGGCCCGCGCCACTATCCGGCACTCGTCGCCGCCTTACATGACAACCGCAAGCTCTGGACTGCCCTAGCGGTGGACGTGGCCGACCACGGCAACAAGCTGCCTCAGGAGCTGCGCGCGCAGATTTTCTACCTGTCGGAATTTGTCCAGTTCCATACGGCCAAGGTTCTGTCCAGAAGAGCAAAACTTTCCCCCCTGATCGAGGTGAACAGCGCCATCCTCGCCGGGTTAAATCCCCGCCCGCCGGCTTCCAGCGCTGCCAAAACTCCTGACGGACAGGCGGCGTGCGACGCCGCCACGATCACGGCCCACCCCTCCTTGGCGCCACTGCGATGAGCGGGCTGGTTCTCAAGCTCGGGCCGCACGAGCGCGTGCTGATCAACGGCGCGGTGATCGAAAATGGCGACCGCCGCAGCAAGTTGGCGATCAAGACCCCGGGCGCGAACATCCTGCGCCTCAAGGATGCGATCCACCCCGACGAGGCGTGTACCCCCGTGCGCCGCCTGTGCTACGCGGCGCAGCTCGTGCTGACCGGCGACGCGCCGCCCGAAGAGACACGGACACAATTGCTACGCAATATCGAAGAGCTCAGCCGCATCCTCACCGATCCGGATAGCCGCGCCCTGCTCACCCGCGCCACCGAGGCGTTGATAGACGAGCAATATTATCAATGCCTTAAATCGCTCCGCGCGCTCATCCCGCGCGAGGACAGACTTCTGGCAGCGGGGCGCGCATGAGCTTCCAACCCATCCTTGTCGGCACCGGTCTCCTGGCGTGGCAATTCCTGCAAAGCACCGGGGCCAGTCAGCGCGCAAATTTCGAAAAGAGCCCGGAGCTGATCCGCGACACGAGCTATTTCGCCGAGAAGATCGACCAGATCACCAGCGCCGAGGATCTGGTTGCCGACCGCCGCCTCTTGCGAGTCGCGCTCGGCGCCTTCGGTCTGCAGGACGATATCGACAGCAAATTCTTTATCCGCAAGCTTCTGGCGGAGGGCACCTCCGCCTCGGATGCGCTTGCCAACAAGCTGGCGGACGAGCGCTACAAGGCGCTGGCGCGTGGCTTCGGGTTCGATCGCGCCGAGGGCCCTCGCACACAAGTCGAGGGCTTTGCCGAAGAGATTATCGCGAAGTTCCACGCCCAGCAGTTCGAGGTCGCCGTGGGCGAACAGGACGACGCGCTGCGGCTCGCCTTATCTCTGCAGCGCAGCCTGCCGGAAATCGGTGCGACCGAGATCGCCAATGACACCAAGTGGTTCCGCGTCATGGGCAACCAACCCCTCCGCAAGGTCTTCGAAGGGGCGCTCGGCTTGCCAAGAGCGCTTGGCCAACTGGACATCGACCAGCAGTTAGAGATCTTCAAGGACAAGGCAGCCGCCCGTTTCGGCTCGGATGATCTCTCCGTCCTTTCCAGCGAAAAGACACTGACGCGAATCGTGCAAAGCTATCTCTTGCAGGAGCAGGTCGCTGCCTCCACCGCCTCGGGAAATGGGCAGATCGCGCTCACCCTGTTGCAAAGCCTCCCTCGATGGGACTCTCTCTGACTCCGACGCCCCAGCGCTAGCTGGCCTGTCGACCTCGTCCGCCGCGCACTCCGCCCGGACCGGATTGGCCCGCCGCCGCCCGCCTCAGGATCACCGCCAGCCGCGAAAAGGCCGCCTCCGGCCCCTGCGGCGAGGACTCGGCGAAGAAGCCATCCAGGTCCGACCAGACCCGGATCGCCTGATCAAGCACCGGATCCTCGCCATCACGGTAGAGCCCGGCCCGGATCATCGCCTCCGACCTCGCATAGGCGCCCAGCAACTGGCGCACCATACGCAGACTCTCGTTTTCCTCCGGACTTGCCGCCTCGGGCAGGCTGCGCGAGACCGAACGGAGGATGTCGATCGCCGGATAACGCCCGCGCTCGGCGATCTCGCGACTCAGCACCGTGTGACCATCGAGCACCCCGCGCAGAATGTCGGCGATCGGCTCCTCCATATCCGAGCCAGCCACCAGCACCGAGAAGACCGCGGTGATGTCGCCGCTGCCCTCAACCCCCGGCCCCGCGCGTTCGGCCAGCCGCATGATCTGATGCGCGGTCGACGGGGGAAAGCCGCGCAGGGCCGGCAGCTCACCCGCGGCAATGGCCACCTCGCGATGCGCCTCGGCGAACCGGGTGATGGAATCCGCCAGGAACAATACCTGGAGCCCCTGATCTCGGAAATGCTCGGCCACGGTCATCGCCGCCATGGCGCAGCGCCGTCGTTCCAGCGGCGAGCGGTCCGAGGTGGCCGCCACGACGACCGCGCGGGCCATGCCCTCGGGTCCCAAAACCTCCTGCACGAAGTCGTGCAGTTCGCGCCCCCGCTCGCCGACCAGCGCCAGCACCACCACATCAGCCGCCATGCCCTGCGCCAGCGCCGCCAGCAGTCGCGACTTGCCGACGCCCGAGCCCGCGAACAAGCCGATTCGCTGGCCTTGCACGATGGGCAGCAACGTGTCGAAGGCCGCCAGTCCGGTCGCCAACCGCCCCCCGAGACCGCGCCGCCGCGCCGCCGGTGGCGGGCTGCCGCGGATCGATCGCAGCTTCGGGCCACGACTGATCGGCGCCCCGTCCAGGGGCTGCCCGTAGGGGTCGATCACCCGACCGATCCAGCCATCCGCCGGCGCCAGCCCCGGCGCCCCCAACACCGCCACGCGATCGCCCTGCGACACGCCCTCGACCCCCTCGTCGGGCAGCATCGCCACCAACTCTTCTCGAATGCGCAGCACCTCGCCCTCGAGCGGGCCGCTGTCGCGCATGAGACGCAGCCGGTCGCCGATCCGCGCCCGATGCGCGAGGCCGCGCACCCAGATCACCGTGCCTTCGACCGAGCGCACCCGCCCGACCGCGCGCACCGGTTGCACGCCCGCGATACGCCGGCGCAGCGAGGCGATCGCGCTCTCTTCCATCGCGGGCTCCCTTCTCCAGGTTCAAACCTTTTCTAAAGGAATCACCGTTAAGCCTTGGTTGAAGCCAATCGAGGGAGAAACCCCGATGTTCCAGAACCTGGACGTGTTTCGCACCGCCATCACCATGGCGCGCCATGCCGGCGCGCAGCAGGCGGCAAGCGCACAGAACATCGCCAATGCCGATACCCCCGGCTATCGCGGCATAGACTTGCCCGAGTTCACCGAAATCCTGCGAGGACGGCCTTCCGCCATGCGCGCGACCCGGGCGGGCCATCTGAACCGGGCCTCCGGTGCCGCGCCCTTCGACCTTGCCGAGCGGCGGACGGCAGAGGACCCAAATGGCAACACTGTCTCGCTCGAGGCTGAGATGCTGACCGCTGTCGATGCTCAGCGGACCCATGACCGCGCGCTCGCGATCTATCGCTCCAATCTCACGCTGCTGCGCAGCAGCCTCGGAACCTGAGGAAGGGATGTGGAAATGAGCAGCTTTTCCGATGCCCTGTCGGTGACCTCCAGCGGGCTGCACGCCCAGTCCATGCGCCTTCGGACCCTCGCGGAGAATATCGCCAATGTCGACACGCCCGGCTACCGGCGCAAGACCGTCCCCTTCGAGCCCGAGCCCGCGCGCAGCTCCGAGTTGAGCCGCGTTGTCGCCGGCCGCGTGTCGCTGGACCGCAAGGACCTTGTGCAGATCTACGACCCCGGTCACCCGCTCGCGAATTCCACCGGGCACTACCTCGGGTCCAACGTCGATCTGCTGATCGAACTCGCGGATGCCCGCGAAGCCCAGCGCAGTTACGAGGCCAACCTCAAGATGTTCGACCAGACGCGCCAGATGCAGGCCGGCCTGATGGACCTGCTGCGCAGGTGACCTGCCATACGCGCTCCTCCCACAGCCGGGAAAGGTATTCAGAATGGATGTCCGATCGCTCTTCGCCGCACAGCAATACGCGGCCTCCCGCCCTGCGACAGAACCGGACTTGGACCGCGATGTCGGCGCCCGCCTCGCCGCGGCAGCCAAGGATTTCAACGCAACCCTCACCGAGGCAGAGAACGCCGCCACCGCCGCGATGACCGGCGACGCGGACCCGCACGCGCTGGTCCAGGCCCTCGCCCAGTCCGAGCTGGCGGTCGAAACCGTGGTCACCCTGCGCAACAAGGTGGTCGAAGCCTATCAGGAAATCCTGCGGATGCCGGTCTGAGCCATGCTGAACGAAACCCTCTTCTTCGACACGCTCCGCCAGGGGCTCTGGGTGGCAAGCGTCACCGCATTGCCGATCCTCACCGCCGCGCTGCTGGCGGGCGTCGGCGTTGGCCTCTTCCAAGCGCTCACCTCGATCCAGGAGATGACCCTCACCTTCGTGCCGAAGCTGCTGGCCATCGTGATCACCTTCTGGATCTCGATGAGCTTCATGACCGAGACGCTGGTCGCCTTCTTCCAGTCCCGCGTCATCCCGATGATCACCGGAGGCTGAGATGGAAACCGCCGGATATGCCGTCTTATCTCGTCAGAGCGGCCTCATGCGTGAGCTGCAGCTCATCGCAAACAACGTGGCCAATGCCAATACCACCGGCTATCGCCAGCAGGGGCTGATCTTTTCCGAGTACATTCGCGCCACGGACCACGGCTCGCTGTCGATGAGCGCGGCGCATGTGCGCGACAGCTCCTTTGCCCAGGGGGCGATCACCCGGACCGGCGCGACGCTCGACCTCGCGATCGAGGGGGAGGGCTTCTTCGCCGTGATCACGCCGGGTGGCGAGCGGCTGACCCGCAACGGCGCCTTCACCACCAGCGCCCAGGGCGACCTGGTCACCCACGACGGGTACCCGGTGCTGAGCGCGGCGGGCGGGCCGGTTTTCGTGCCGCCCGGTGCAGCGGATCTCGCGGTCGCGCGCGACGGCACGCTCAGCAGCCAGGGCCTCCCCATCGGCCAGATCGGACTTCTACGCCCGCCCGACACCAAGGAGCTCGAACGCGACGGCGCCACGCTGTTTCGCGCGCCGAAGGGCACCGAGCCGGTCGAAGACCCCGCGATCATCCAAGGGGCGCTCGAATCCTCCAACGTCGATCCGGTGCTGCAACTCGCCCGGCTGATCGAGGTGCAGCGCGCCTACGAAATGGGTCAGGGCTTTCTCGACCGCGAGGACGAGCGCCAGCGCGCTGCCATCAAGACCCTGTTCACCTGAGCCCTTTCCCCGCCCCGGAGACCGCCCATGCGCGCCCTGAAAATCGCCGCCACCGGCATGAGTGCCCAGCAAATGCGGGTCGAGGTGATCTCGCACAACCTCTCGAACATGAGCACCACCGGTTACAACGCCCGCCGCGCCGAGTTCGCCGACCTGCACTATCAGCAAGTGCACCGCGCCGGGACGATCAGCGCCTCGGATGGCACCATGCTGCCCACCGGGGTGCAGCTCGGGCTCGGGGTGCGCCCGGCCGCCGTCTCGGTCAACCTCGCGCAGGGCAGTTCCTCGGCCACGGGTGCGGATCTCGACGTCGCCATCGAGGGCAAGGGATATCTCGAGGTCACGCTGCCCTCGGGCGTGGCGGCCTATACCCGGGACGGCGCCCTGAAACGCAGCGCCGACGGGCTCATTGTCACCTCCGAGGGTCTTCCCGTCGCCCCCGGCATCACCATCCCTGCCGACGCCAAGAGCCTCTCGGTCAACCAGCAGGGGGAGGTATACGCCTATTTCGACGGCACGGTTCCCGCTCAGCTGCTCGGCCAGTTCACCCTCACCGGCTTCACCAACCCGCGCGGGCTCGAGGCGATCGGCGACAATCTCTTCACCGAAACAGAGGCCTCCGGTCCGCCGTTGCAGGGCACCGCCGGGCTCGACGGCCTGGGCATGCTGCGCCAAGGCTATCTCGAGGAAAGCAGCGTCGATCCGATCTACGAGATCACCGAGTTGATCGAGGCGCAGCGCGGCTACGAACTCAACTCCAAGGTGATCACCGCCGCCGACCAGATGCTCGCGGCCACGGTCCAGGTGCGCTGAGATGCGCGCGGCGCTGCTGGCCCTGCTGCTCGCTGCTGGCCCCGCCGGGGCCGAGATCGTCGTGGCGGCACGCACCATCCGCGCGCAGGAGGTCATCGCGCCCGAGGCCGTTCGCCTCGATCCGCGGCGCTCCGAGGGTGCGGCAGAGACACTGGAGGCGGTGATCGGGCGGGAAAGCCGCGTCGCCATCTACCCCGGGCAGCCGGTGCTGAAGGTGCAGCTCACCGAACCTGCGCTGGTGGAGCGCAACCAGCTCGTCGACCTCGTCTACGACCATGCCGGGCTGCGCATCACCACCGAGGGGCGCGCCATGTCACGGGGCCGCGAAGGCGACAGGATCCGGGTTATGAACCTTTCCTCGCGCAACCTGCTGTTCGGGACCATCGGCGCCGACGGCCGCGTCGACGTCTCGCCGGAGTGAGCCATGTATCGCCTCGCGATCCTTCTGCTGTTCCTGACCCTTCTTGCCACCTGCGGGCGTCTCGACCACCTCGGCCGTCCGCCCGGCTTCACCCCCAAGGAAGACGGCGCCGAGCATGCCGCCATGGCCTATTCCACCGCCTCCGACCCGGCGCTGCCGCTGCGGGTAACCGACCACGCCTCGCTCTGGAGCGGCGCGCGCGGATCGCTGCTCGGCGACCGCCGCGCCATGCGCAGCGGCGACATCCTGACCGTGGTGATCGAGATCGACGAGCGGGCCGAAATCTCCAATTCCACCGACCGGTCGCGCGCCGCCTCCGAAAGCCTCGGGATCCCCGAGTTCTTCGGCTATCCGCAGCGCCACGAAGCGACGATGACCGATGGCACCTCGCTGGCCTCGGCGGTGGACATCAGCAGCACCAGCAGCGCCAGCGGCGACGGATCGGTGAGCCGCAACGAGAAGCTGACCCTGCGGGTCGCCGCCACAATCACCAAGGTGTTGCCGAATGGCGTGCTCGAGATCTCGGGGCTGCAAGAGGTGCGGGTGAACTTCGAGATGCGCGAGCTGCTGGTTTCCGGCTTCGTCCGTCCCGAGGACATCTCGCGGCAAAACGAGATCACCTATGACAAGATTGCCTCGGCCCGCATCTCCTACGGCGGGCGCGGGCAGATCAGCGACATGCAGCAACCGCGCTACGGACTGCAGGCGCTCGACATGATTCTGCCGTTCTGAGGAGCCCCGCGTGAAAAAGCTCCTGCCCCTCCTCCTCGCCCTGATCGGTACCGGCGCCGGCATCGGCGCGGGCCTCTTTTTCGCCCCGGGGCCCAACGGACACGCCACCCCCGACGCCGGCCACGCAGAGCCCCCCCCCGCCGGGGCGGAGGACCACACCGCCGCGGACATGGCGGCCGCGGATCACGGGGAGGAGGAGAGCGGGGACGGTGCCGCCGGGGGCCATGATGGCGAAACCGAATACGTCAAGCTCAACAACCAGTTCGTGGTGCCGGTTGTCGAAGACGCGCGGGTCGGTGCGCTGGTGGTTTTGTCGATCTCGCTCGAGGTCAGCGCCGGCAGCACAGAGAGCATCTTCGACGAGGAGCCGAAGCTGCGCGACGGATTCCTGCGAGCGCTTTTCGATCACGCCAATATCGGCGGCTTCGATGGCAATTTCACCCAGACGCCGCGGATGGAGGCGCTGCGCCGCGTGCTCTTCGAAACCGCGCGCAACATCCTAGGCGCGCGCGTCAAGGACGTGCTGATCACGGATATCGCCCGTCAGGACAATTAGGCCGGCCCGCCCTCCCTTCCGACGACGCGCGCCAGAGCCGCAACCTGGCCAGTTCCTCGAGGCTGCGCTCTTCCGCCGCCAGCCACTGCGCGGCGCGCGCGCGGCGCGCGGTTTCGACCAGGCGCCTCGCCGCCTCATCGCGCGAAAAGGCTGCCCGGGCGGCGCTGCCGCTGTAGCCCTGCCGGGCCCGGGCGTCGGCGAGGCCCATCTGGATCGCGGCGCGGCGGTGCAGCAATTCGCCTTGCCAGATCGCCTGCATGCCCAGCACCTGATGGGCGCTCAAGCCGCCGCTGCCGACAAGGGCAGCCCGTCGCAGCGCGTCGATCCTGTCCCGCTCGGCCCGCAACCCCGCCTCTGCCTCGAGATCGCGGCGGTACGCCGCAAGCGCCCGATCGCGCAGCAGCGCCGAGACGCGCAGCAGCTCGGACTCCGGGCCGCTCATCCGCCGCGCCTCCAGCCCCGGCGGGCACGGGCGCGCATCTCCTCGGAAAAGCGAATGGCGGCGGCGACCGGCCGGTAGAACTCCGGCGCGATCTGCGAGCCGACCTCGGTGGTGGCAAAGAGCGCCCGGGCCGTCGGCGGATCGGCGTGCAGCGGGACCCCATGTTCGGCTGCGATCTCGCGAATCCGCCGGGCGATCTCGCCCTGGCCCTTGGCGACGCAAGCCGGCGCGGAACCCGGCGTGCGCTCCCAGCGCAGCGCCACCGCGACATGGGTGGGGTTGGTGATCACCACGTCGGCACGCGGCACCTCTGCGATCATCCGGCTGAGTGCGATCTCCTGCGCCCGGGCGCGGCGGTGCTGCTTGAACATGGGATCGCCCTCCGCCTCCTTCTGCTCGTCGCGAAGCTCCTTTTGCGACATGCGAAGACGGCGCAGATGCTCGGCGCGCTGCCAGAGCTGGTCGATGACCCCGAGCGCGGCAGCGACGAGCACCGCGAGACCCAGGAGCGCGCGCATGAGTTCGGCGAGTCGCCCGGCCGCCTCTCCGGCGGGGAGGGCGACGCTGGCGGCAATCTGCTCGAGACGCGAGGACAGGAAGAAACCGAGCACCGCGGAATAGAGGCAGAGCTTGCCGAAGCTCTTGAAGAACTCGAACAGTCCCCGCCGACCATACTTGTTGCGCGCATTCTCCAGCGGCGAGAGGCGCTCGAGCTTGGGCATCAGCTTCGACGGGGTGAAAACCAGCGCGCGGGTCGCGAAGAGCGCCAGCAACACCGTCAGCGCCGGGACCGCGAACCAGGGCCAGACCGCCCGCAGCACCTCGCGCATGAGCCCCCCCGCGGCGCCTGTGGCCGGCGCCTCGAAGATCAGCGGCACCAGCCGCTCGGGCTGGTCGATCGGCGCGAGCAGCACCGTGCCGAGCGCTCTCAGCGTCTCCGGCCCCAGCGCCATGGCGACAATCAGCAGCCCGAGGTAGCCCGCCGCGGTGAGCAGATCCGGCGCGCGCGCAAGGTCGCCCTTGCGCCGCGCCTCGGCCAGCTTGCGCGGCGAGGCGTCATGGCTGCGGTCCGCGCCTTCCTCTGCCGCCATCGCGCGCTACCGAAAGGGGGCCGACAGGAAGTGGTCGACCTGCGCCAGCCAGACCGCCAGCAGCGTGGGCGCCACCAGCGCCATCAGCGCCACCGCTCCGAAGGTGATCACAGGCGCACCGACGAAGGCGACCATGAGCTGAGGCATCGCCTTGTTGATGAAGCCGAGCGTCAGGTTGTAGAGCGCCGAGAGGATCACGAATGGCGCGGCAAGCGAGAAGGCCAGCGCGAAGGCGCGGCTGACCTCGGCGCGACTGACCTGCGCCAGAATCGCCGGGTTAGGCAGCGCCAGCGGCGGCAAGATGTCGTAGGAGAGGATCAGGTAGCCGGCGGCCTTGACGTGAAAGCCGGTCGCCATGAGCAGCGCCAGCGCGGCAACGCTGAGCACATGCCCCAGGGCCGGCATCGGATCCGCCGCGGCAGTGCCGAGCAGTTGCGAGAGCGATGTCGCCTGCGCGGCGATGGTGCCGGCGGTCTGCAGGGCAAAGACGAAGAGCCGCAGCATCACCCCGAGAAAGAGACCGGCGACAGTCTCGGTCGCCAGGGCGCGCAGCAGCAGCGCCAAGGTGGGCGAGCCAGTGGGCAGCGTGGCGGTGACCGCCGGCAGGATCGCGGCGCTCAGGAGCAGCGCCAGCACGAGCCGCAGCCGCGCGGGCACCCAGCTCTCGCCCAGGCCCGGCAGCGCAAAGAGCGCGGCGCCGACGCGCAGCAGAACCAGCAGGCCGAGCCAGAGCCCCTGCGTGCCCATCTCTGCCAGCGGGACGAGCCCGGTCATGCGGCAACCAGCCCGACCAGGGCCGGGCGCGCCTCGAGGCCGATTTCCTCAAAGGAGAGAACCGGTGTCGACAGCCCCTTGGCCGCCATGATCGTGCGCAGGAACCTGCGGCGCCGCGAGGAGGTCACCAGCGCCGGGTAGATGCCGCGGCTGCCGGCGTTGCCGACCTCCTCGGCGATGCCGCGGGTGAGCGCCTCGAAGGTGTCGGGCGGCAGCGCCACGTCGAGCACGCCGCGCCCGCCATCGACCTGGTGGCTGGCGAATGTATCCTCCCATTCGGCAGCAAGCTGGATCAGCGGGATGGTACCGTCGTCGCGCCACATAGCCGCGACCAGCTGGAAACCGAGCCGCTGGCGAACGTGCTCGCAGATCGCCTCGGGAGCGCTCTGCTGGCCGCGCATCTCGGCCACCGCCTCGAGGATCAGCGGCAGGTTGCGGATGCTCACCTGCTCCTCGAGCAGCAGCCGCAGCACCACGTGCAGCGTGTCAATCTGCACCTTGTCAGGTATCAGCTCGTCGAGCAGCCGCCGGTTCGCCTCGGCCCGCGCGGGATCGGAGAGCGAGACCATCTCGTCGAGCAGACGGCGCAGCGCCTTGAGGGTCAGGAGCCGGCCGAAATTGCGCTTGATGACCTCGAGAAGATGGGTCGCCAGGACCTCGGCCGGGGTGACGATGGTGACCCCGGTGAGCGCCGCGCGGTCCTGATCCTCGGGGCGGATCCAGCGGGCGGGGGCGCCGTAGACCGGCTCGGTCACATCGCGACCGTCGGGCAGGGCGCGGGGCTCGTCGGGCACCAGCGCCAGAACCAGGTCGGGATTGAGCTCGCCCCGCGCCACCTCAACCCCATGCACGAGGATCACGTAGACGCCGGTTGCCAGCGCCGGCGCGTCGGTGAGCCGGATCTCGGGCAAGATCAGCCCGTAGCTCGCCGCCACGTGCCGACGCATGTTGGCGATGCGGATGTCGAGCCCGGTGCCCGGATCGAGCACCATGTCCACCAGGTCGGGAGCGAATTCGAGATGGATCTCATCGAGGTCGAGCAGATCCCCGATCGGCCGCTCGCGCGGAATGTCGGGCTGCGCCTCGCGCGGCGCCACCGTATCCGCAAGGGACAGGCGCCGCCGCATCCGCAGCGCCAGCGCGCCGAGGATCGCCGCGCCCAACATGAAGGGCACGAAGGGCAACCCGGGCACCAGCGCGAAGAGCGCCATGAGCAGGCCGACCGTCCCCAGCGCTGCCGGGTGCCGCGCCAGTTGCCCGACCACGGCGACATCGGTCGCTCCGGTGGCGCCACCGCGGGCGAGCAGGAGCCCCGAGGCGATGGAGATGATCACCGCCGGTATCTGCGAGACCAGCCCATCACCGACCGTCAGGATCGCGTAGGTCTCGAAGGCGTTTCCCAGCGCCATGCCATGGCCGAAAATCCCCATGATCATGCCCATCACGAGGTTCAGCAGGGTGATGAGCAGCCCCGCCACCGCGTCGCCCTTGACGAATTTCGAGGCGCCGTCGAGCGAGCCGAAGAAGGTCGTCTCCTGCTGCTCGCGCTCGCGGCGGAGCTTGGCCTCGGCATGGTCGATGGCGCCGGCGGACATGTCGCTGTCGATCGCCAGCTGCTTGCCCGGCATGCCGTCAAGCGCGAAGCGCGCGCCCACCTCGGCCATGCGCGCGGCGCCCTTGGTGATCACCGCGAAGTTCACGATCATCAGCACGCCGAAGACCACCAGCCCGAGAAAGACGCTGCCGCCCATGACGAAATTTGCAAATCCCTCGATCACGTCACCGGCGGCGCCGGTGCCCGTGTGCCCCTGCCCTATGATCAACTTGGTCGAGCTGACGTTGAGCGAGAGCCGCAGCATGAGCGCGCCGAGCAAGATCGTCGGGAAAGAGGAAAAATCCAGCGGCCGCTCGATGAAGAGCGTGACGGTGAAGATCAGGATCGCCAGGCCGAAGGAGACCGCGAGGCCAAGGTCGAGCACCAGCGAGGGCATCGGCAGGATCATCATCACGATGATCGCCATCAGCGCCACGGCGAGCAGCACCGTCGGTCGGAAAAGGCCGGGGGTGGCGGCCGCGGTCATCTCGGCCATGACTCAGCCCCCCGCCGGATCGCGCCGACCCTGGCGCAGATCGAGGAAGGGGCGCGCCGCGCCTCCCAGGGGCGTCAGCGAGCCAGGCAAGCGCGCGCCCTGCCCCACCAGCAGCGGAAAGCCGTTGTCGCGGGCGGCCTCCGGAGGCGGCGCGCCGGCGAGCGACTCGCGCACGCTGCGATAACGCGCGATGTAGCGGCGCGCATATTCCGGCGTGCGGCTGTGATAGGCGGCCACCGCCCGGTCCCAATCCCCCTCCTCGCCATGCAGCCGCTTGAGAAACCCTGCGGCATAGAGCGCGTTCGCCTCGGGATCGAACATCTGGTCGGTGGAGTCGAAGGCCTGCCCGTGCCAGCGGACGTTCACCTGGAAGCAGCCTATGTCCATATTGCGACGGCCGCGCGCCAGCTGCCCGGAAGCAAAGGCCCGCGCCTCTGCGGCGCTGTCGAACCAGAAGCCGTCACCGCCGAGGTTCACCGTCCAGGGCCAGGGCTGCAGCGCGCCGTCGCGTCGGCGCCCGGTCTCGACCCGGGTGACAGCGCGCAGGATCGGCACGGGAACCCCGAGCCGCTCTGCCGCCAGAACGGCGGCGCGATCGCAGCGCAGCCTATCTTCTGCCGCCGCGCTTGCCCGCGCGGGCGCCGCCAGACCCAAGAACAAAAGGACCACCGCGAGCAGCGCGCCACCCGCGGCGTCGCAGAGGCCCGCAAGCCCAGCGTCCTGCCGCCGGCAGCCGCAGCGGTTCGGGGTGCGCGATCTAGGAGGTCCGGGTCTCAAGTCTCTCATTCCGCATCCTGCAGATCATCCTGTCGGTCTAGGCAGATTCGCTTTCGATTTCCTTTCCGGCCAAGCTGCCCCGCCCGGGATAATCCGGTCACAGCGCTGGAACCGCGCTTTCGGCGAGCAAGGCGCGGATCGTCTCGATCGTGCTCTTGCCGCTCTCGGCCAGCGCCTGCCCCTGCTCCAGAGTGGGCATGCCTGCCTCCGGCGGTGCCGCGCGTGCCAGCGCCGCGGCTTCAGCCAGCACCGGGTCCTCTCCGCGCGCCGTCGCTTCGAGATCGCCAGCGAGCCAGGCGAGGCGCGCCGCGTTCTGCGCATCGCCGAGCTGCTCGTAGGCGGCTTGGGCAAACTCGAAGTCCCCCATGCCCTCGCGGGCCTCGGCGCGCAGCCGGAGCACGTCATCGCCCTGCAGCCCGACCAGCGCGATTTCCGCGGCCTCGGGCCGTTGGCTCGCAAGCGCCAGACGCGCCTCCAGGAGCCGCCAGTCATGTGCCCGCCCTGGCGGCGCGGGCCCCGCAAGCCAGCGCCCGGCAGCCTCGGGCAAGCCCAGCGCCAGGAGCCGGTCCGCGACCTTCAGCGCGAGACCGGGGTCCACCGGCGCCAGGGCGAGGTTGAGAGGATCGAGCGCGTGCCGCAGGAATTTCGCGTCCGGGCCCGAGGCGGTGAGCGCCTCCAGGGCCTCTGCCCGGGCGCGCAGGCGCGTCTCGGCGGCAACTTCGGCGGGGCCGGAAATCTCGGCGAAGGCCCGGTCGAATTCGGCGTTGGCCCAAGCCGCCCGCACATGCGCCAGCCAGAGCGCATCGCGCGAGTCGGTCGTGCGTCGCTCGGTGCTGTAGGCGCCGGTCAGCTCGACCATTTCCGACGGTACCTGGTGGCCCTCGGCGGTGGCGAGGTCGATACTTTCGACCGCCGCGGCGACCCCCAGCTCGCCCGGCGCGGCAATCAGTTCGGAGAGCAGCGTTTCCGCCTCTGCCGTGGCACCCGTGGCCCGGGCGATCCGCGCCGCGGCGAGCTGCATTTCCTCGGTCACTCGCCCCAACGCCCGCGCAAGCCGCGACAGGACGTTGCGTGCGGCGTCGAACTCGCCCTCCTCGGCGAGGCGCTCGGACAGCCGCGGGCCGAGGATACGGCGCAGCCCGAGAGGCAGCTCCTCGAAGGTCGCCATGATCGCCGGCACTGCGATCTGCGCCGTGTCCGGCAAGCCGCGCGCGCCAAGCACCGCCCAGAGCGCGGCGCGGCCGGGGCACTCGCTCTGCCCGGCAAACACCCCCGCCGGATCGGCGCCGCCCTCGGTCAGCGTCGCCAGAGTCATCAGCACCGGGTCGGGAATGTCATTCTCGAGCCGCAAGAGCGCCCGCGCCTCGGCACCGAACCCGAGAGAGATGTAGAGCCGCGCAAGGTCGCGCTGCACTTGCGTGTCGATGCGGTCGAACTCTCCCAGCAGCCGGCTGCGCAGCGCCCCGAGCCGCGCAACGGCGGCGGCTTCGCCCTCCTCGCCGAACCAGCCGGGAAGGTCGAGGCGCCGATCTTCGACACAGGCCCGCTGCCCGCCGAGGCGCAACACCGAGGTGGCGCCGAACCCGCGCGCCGCCGAACCTGCCAGGATCTCGGCGCTGATCGGGTCCGGGGCCCGCGCCGCGCGATCTGCCTCGGCACCGGAGCCATCCTCCGGCGTGCCGGCCTGTTTCATCGGTTCCTGCAGCGGCCCATCGGCGTCAAGCAGACCCTGCGTGGCGCCGCGGGCGAGTTCCTCGGCGAGGGACTGGCCGAAACTCTGGGCGATCTCGCGATCCGACGCGGGTGTCAGCACCTCGTCGACCAGCCGCGGACCCGGATCGAAGGTCGGCAGCAACCGCCGCGCCCCCGCGGCGTCGGACAGGCCGGGAAGCAGACCGAGGTCCAGCCCTGGCGGCGCCCCCGGTGTCTCGACCACGGTCCTGTCTTCCACCCGCGCCGCCCCGTTCGCCTGCGCGGTTGCAGGGGGCGGCTCGGGTCTGGGCTCATTCGCCCGGCGCGGCCGCACGTCGAGCACGGCCAAGTGCCCGTCGTGGAGCGAGCTCTCCACCACGCAATCGCAGGCCAACGCCAGCTCGACCCCCGTTCCGCCGGGCAGCGCCGCGACCGCAGCAACCCGGTCGCGGCCGATGCGCCGAAAAACGTCGTCGAGACGGATCTCGAAGCCGCCTCTCGCCAGCTCGACCAGGTAGCTCGCGCCGTCCGGACCCGGGACGCCCTGCCACCCAAGGCCTTCGGGAAGGTCGAGAACCAGCCGGGTGAAACCGTCATGCTCCCCACTGCGCAGCACGACCTGCTGCGCCGCGGTGGGGTCCGGCCGCAGCTCTAGCAGAAGGACCAGCAACAGGACCGGAAGCCGGGCGCGGCGCCTGATCTCCTGCCACCCGGTGTTCATGCTGCCTCCTGCTTGACCGATTTCAGCGCCTCCTCGAGATCGACGAAGCTCGGCCGGAAATGCGCCGGCGTGTTCTGCCGACCGACCTCGATGCAGATATTGGTCGCGTGGTTGTGCAGGTTGGCCACCAGCACCTCGCGGATCAGCTTGTAGAAATGCAGGTCCTCTCCGACCACGGCCTTCACCTTGTTGGCGAAGGGGCCCATGAAGCCATAGGCGAGAAAGACCCCGAGAAACGTGCCGACCAGCGCGCCACCGATCAGCTTGCCCAGAACCTCCGGCGGCTGGTCGATCGAGGCCATGGTCTTGATCACCCCGAGCACCGCCGCCACGATTCCCAGCGCTGGCAGGGAATCCGCCATGCTCTGCAGCGCGTGGCTCGAATGCATGCGATGTTCTTCCAGCGCCTCGATCCGCTTGTCGAGCACCTCCTCGACCTGGTGCGGGTCGTCGTAATTCATCGACATCGAGCGCATCGTGTCGCAGATCAGCTCGATGGCAACCTTGTCGCTCTGGATCTTCGGGTACTTGGAAAATATTGCCGATTCGCCCGGCGATTCCACATGTTCCTCGATCGCCACGGGGCTCTGCCGGGCGAGCTTGATCAACTCGAAGAGCAGGCAGAGCAACTCCTTGTAGTCATTGGGCTTCCACTTCACGCCTTTGAACACCTTGCCGATATCCGCGAGGGTGTGTTTCACGACGCTGCCGTCGTTTCCGAGCAGGAAGGCGCCCGCCGCGGCACCGCCGATCATCATCATCTCGAACGGCAGCGACTTGATGATGATCGACATCTTCCCACCCGCTGCCAGGTAGCCGCCAAAGACCATGCCGAAAATGACAACTATGCCGATGATGCCGAGCATCCGGTGACTCCTTCACCCCTGGTTTTCTCGCAGCCCACGGCACGGGGCATCGCCCCTGCCCGGCTCACATGACGACGAATTCAGCATGGAGCGCGCCCGCCGCCTTGATGCTCTTGAGGATGTCGATCATGTCGCGCGGCGAAACGCCCAGCGCATTGAGCCCGGCGATCACCTCCGACAGCGAGGTCCCTCCCGGCACCTCGGCAAGGCCGATGCCCGGTTCCTCGACGATGTTGGCGTTGCTGCGGGGCACCACGATCGTCTGCCCCTCGGCGAACGGGTTGGGCTGCACCACCAGGGGCGCCTCGTCGATGCGCAGGGTGAGATTGCCCTGCGAGACCGCGACACGCGAGATGCGCACATCCTCGCCCATGACGATCGTACCCGAACGCTGGTCGACCACCACCCGGGCGCGGCGCTGCGGCTCCACCGGCAGGTTCTCGATCGCCACCACCGCCCGCGCCGGAGACCCGGCGCCGGTGCGGCGCAGATCGACCGAGACCGTGCCCGCATCCAGCATGCGCGCCGCCGCGGCCCCGACCGCGGTATTGATCACCCGCTCGATGCGACCGGCAGTGGTGAAATCCGGCTCCCGCAAGGCCAGTCTCAAGGTCGCGAGCTGGGTGAAATCGAAATCGACCTCGCGTTCGATCCGGGCGCCGGCAGGGATCTCCCCCGAGGTTGGCACACCCTGAATCACCCGCGCAGCATTGCCCTGCGCCTCGGCACCGCCAGCGATCACCGTGCCCTGCGCCACCGCGTAGATCTGCCCATCTGCCGCGTTGAGCGGCGTCATGATCAGCGTGCCGCCCAGCAGGCTGCTGGCGTCACCGATGGCCGAAACCGTCACGTCGATCTGGCTCCCGGCGCGGCCGAAGGGCGGCAAGCGCCCGGTGACGAAGACCGCAGCGACGTTGCGCGGCCGGAACTGCTCTCCGGTGACGTTGACGCCCAGCCGCTCGAGGATGTTCTGCATGATTTCCTCGGTAAAGGGCGCGTTGCGCAGCCCGTCGCCGGTGGCGTTGAGACCGACCACCAGCCCGTAGCCCACCAGATCGTTGGACCGCACGCCGTCGAGCTCGACCAGGTCCTTGATGCGCACCGCCTGCGCGGCACATGGTCCCGCGCTGCCGACCAAACCCGCGCCGAGAATTCCGGCAAGAAACAGAAGAGCCCACCCGCGGACCATCACAGGAAATCTACCAAGGAGAGCTGCGACGAGCGCGCGGTGATCGCGTAGAGGCTTTCGAGCTGCGCGCGGATGGTCTCGTAGCGGGTTGCCGCCTCGAAATTGTCGGTGCCGACCAGATCCACGCGCATCATGCTCAGGGCCGAACGCTCGGCGGCGTTGCGCGTGGTGATCTCCGCGATGCGGGCCTCCTTGGCGCCGAGCCCGGCGCGCAGCTCCACGATGCCCTGTTGATGACCAAGCAATTCGCGGCCGGCCTGCGACAGCAGCTCGGTCTGCACCTCGGGGGCGAGCGCCAGCGTGTCATCGGTCGCCAGCGCCGCCTTGGCGACGGATTTCAGCAAGGCACGGAAAACGGGATTATCGCCGCGGATGTCCAGAGAAACCGACTCGCCGCTGCCGATGCGGATCGGGCTCGCGTCCTGCGTCGCCCCGAGATAGCTGGTGGTCTCGAAGCCGCCGCCGGCGCTGTCGAACCATGTGTCGAGCGCGGCGCCGATATCCGCCGCAGTGGACTGCCCGGAGAGGGCGAGCCGCAGGTCGTCGAGCATATCCTCCGTCCCTTCGACGGCGGGCGTGTCATTGGCCGTGCCGGAAAAGAGAAAACGACCGCCGATCGTGCGGTTGAGCCCGGCGAGCAGCTGCCCCATGGCATTGCGCGCCTCTTCCGAGAAGGTTTCTCGCATTTCCTGGGTCGGGGTCAGCTCGGCCGAGAGCAGCACCTGCGACAGCAACTCGGTTCGGCCCTGCAGTTCCTCGAGCGTGGTCTGCATCGTGGCCGAACGCGCCGCGGCTTCGGTCGTGCTGACGCGGAAGGCCTCGAGCCGCGAGAGGTCGCGGTCGAGCGCGACCAGCCCGGTGACGTCGCCCTGCAGGTGCCGCGCCGGATCGCTCAGGAAGCCTGTCGCGATCTCGACGCCGAGCTGGTCGAGGGCGCGGTTGAGCCGCGTGTGATGCGTGCCAAGCACGAGGCTGCGCGCCAAATCTCCGACCGTGTCCATGGCTGTTCCTCCTCAAATCGCCAGCAGCCGCTGCATCAACTCATCGACCACGCTGATCACGCGGGCATTGGCGGCGTAGCTCTGCTCGACCCGGATCAGCGCTTGGAGTTCGGCGTCGCTGTCGACCCCCTTGGAGAGCTCGATTTCACGCAGCGCCGTGGTGCGCGCCGTGGTGAAGCTCAGCTCGTCCTCGGCCCGGATGCGGGTCAGCGAAAGCGCCGAGTGGAATTCGGCAACATGCTGGGCGAAGCCCTTGCTGCCGCTGCCGAGGCTCGCCGAGGCGGGCACGGTCAGGGTTTCCAGCGCGGTCATGTAACCGGTCAGCAGCGTCGCATCGCCGACCGGCCCTTGAGTGGCCGCGCCCAGACCGTCGCGCAGGCGCCAGGTACCGCTGCCTTCCGGATCGACGAGCGCGTTGAGCGTGATCCGCCCGGCCAGGCCGACTTCGTCGAGCGGATCAAAGCCCGCCCCCGCATCGGTGAAAAGCCCGGGATCGCCGGGGGCAAGCGTGCCATCCGGCCCGCCGGGGGCGAAGCGGTCGATGAGGTCCCGCGACAGCCCGTCGAGCCCAGCCTGCAGTTCGGGCGCCAGCAGGTCGCGGATCTGAAACTGGGCGCCGAGGCTGCCGCCACCAAGCGGTCCGGCGTTGCTGCTGGAGATGGCGACACCGTTGATGGTCAACCCCGAGAGCGCCCCCCCCGCGAGGGTCATCGCCGCGTCGATCGCCCCGGTGGCGGTGAAGCCGATCTCCGCCGGGGCGCTGTTGATTGTCGGGTCGAGCAGCACGGTGCCCGAGGCGGCGTAGATCGCCTGCGCGCCGGGCGGCCGGTCGACGACGCGCAGCGGCACGATTTCGGCAAGCGCATCAATCACCCGCTGTCGCTCATCCTTCAGCGAGGCGGCGTCACCCTTGCGGAGGACGTCTGCCGCGATCGCCTCGTTCAGCGCACGCACACGGGCGAGACCAGTGTTCAGCTGGTCCACCCGCCGAGCGATCCCGGCATCGGCCGCCACCCGGCTCTGCTGCAGGTCGCTGCCGAGCGCGTTCAGCATGTCGGTGAAATCCAGCCCGGCCCTCGCCAGGGTCTGCAGCCGCTGCGTCGAGGCAGAGTCGGCGGAGGCGGAGACCAGCGCCGTTTCGAAGGCCGCGAGGCGCCCCGTGAGTGAGCCCAGCGCGCCGCTCTCTCCAACCAGCCCGGCGATGCGGCTGGCGAAGGCCTCCATCTCGCCGGCGTACCCGCTGCCCGCGTCGGACAGGCGACGGTCCGAGAGCACCGCCGCATCGACCTGGCGCAGCACCCCGAGCACCTGCACGCCGCCATGGCTGCCGCTTGCGCGCGACGCCGTCTCGAGTTCGCGCCGGCCATAGCTTTCGGTGGACGCATTGGCGATGTTCGAGGCGATCACCGTGGCGGCCCGGCTGTTCGCGGTCAGGCCGCTGGTCGCGTTGGAAAGAGCTCCGGTCAGGGACATTTGGGCGGCTCCTCTGGAGGGCGGTCGGGCTGAAGATCTGCCTGCGGCGGGCGCGTGCGCTTACGTCAGGCGTGCGGGCGAAGCGGCTCAGCGCTTGATATTCGTTGTCTCCTGCAACATCTCGTCGACCGTCTGGATCACCTTGGCGTTCGAGGAATAGGCCCGCTGTGTCTGGATCATGTCGGTCAGCTCATGCGCCACGTCGGTGGTGGATTCCTCGCGCGCGTAGGACTTGATGTCGCCGGTCGGCCCGTCCCCCGCGTCCCAGAGGAAGTAAGAGCCGCTTTCCGGCGAGGGCTTGAAGGTCTGGTTGTCCATCGGGATCATGCCGTTCGGGTTCGGCAGGTCGGCGAGCGGAATCTGGTAGAGCGTCTTGCTGACCCCGCTGTCATAGAGCGCGTTGACGAAACCGTTCTCGTCCACCTCGACCGAGACCATATTGCCCACCGGCGAGCCATCCTTGGCGATGGAGATCGGCGCAAAGCTGTTGGACAGCTGCGACAGGCCGATGCTGTCGCCGACCGCGCCGATGTCGACCTCGATCGGCCCGCCGGCCACGGTCACCGTCATCTTGCCCGTGGTGGCATTATAGGCACCGCCGGAGACGGTGGTGACCGTGCTGATCTTGCCGCCTGCCGCGCGGGTGTCGTCGAAAGTGACCACATATTCGCCGATCACGGCGCCGGCGGAGGCGGAATCGGTCATCACGATGGTCCATTCGTTCGACATGCCGGTCGCCGGGACCGTCGGCGTGAAGGTCATCGCGATGTTCTGCGACACGCCGAGATTGTCGAAATATTCCACCGACAGCGTCTCGGAGGCTCCGTCGGAATCGGACATCGTGGCGGTGGCGGGCAGATTCAGGCTCATCTCCACCGCGGTGGTCGGGTCGCCCTGCAGGTTGAGGCTGAACCGCACCGGCTCGAGTCCGTCGACCGTATCACGCGGGAAGTTCGGGATGGTGCCGTCGATGTCCGCCGGCCAGCCCATGAGGAAATAGCCGAGTTCATTGGCAAGATACCCTTCCTCGTTGATGCGGAAGGAGCCGGTGGACGTGAGCAGAAGCTCGGGCTCGGTCGGATTGGCCTGGTATTGCGGGCCGCCGACGACGGGCAGCATCCCCCTGCCCCGCACTGCAAGATCGGTGGCGTTGCCGGTGGTCACCAGAGATCCCTTCTGGTCGATCACCCGCATGTTCGAGGACATGACCCCCCCCGCCGTGTAGGAGCGCCCGCCATCGGTCATCACCAGCGCGTTGAACTCCGTCTCGGCCCGGCGATAGCCGTAGGTCGAGGAATTGGCGATATTGTCGGAGATCGCCGCGAGCCTGCTGGCATTCGCGGTCAGCCCCGAGACACCGGCGTTCAAAGACGAAGAGATGGTCATGGGCGCACCTTTCTGCTGTCACCTGTTGCCGTCCCCTGAGCCTACGGACGGCGACTTAACGGCGGGCTAACAGGTAAAATCCCGACCATTTCCGCTGCTGAGGCGAGGCGCTCGGGATTACTTGCGCAGGAAGATCACCTCGACCCGGCCGTTCCGCGTGTCCATCGGGTTCCCGCGCGAGGGTTCGCGGTCCGCGTGGGCGGTGCTGCGGGCGATGCGCGCCTTGGGCACGCCCTCGTCCTGCAACAGCCTGCGCATCCAGGACGCCCGCTCGCCCGAGATGTCCCACGAGCGGTCCCGCGCCAGCACGATCGGCGCCGCGGGCACGTGGCCCTCGACGGCCAGAGGGTTGCGCACCGTCCGGCTCGCCCCGGCGATGATCTGTGCCAGCCGCCGCAGCAGGAAGGTCGGGCTGCCGTCCTGAGCAAAGAGCCGCGCGTCGGGGGTTTCGAAGAGTTCCACCACCAGCCCCTCGTCGGTGACCCGGGTCACCACGTGGCGCATCAGCCCGTCATCCACCATGCTCTCGCCATGGCGCCCGGTGAGCCGGTCGCGCAGCTCCTCGAGCTCCGCCGTCTCGGCCGCCTCGGGGTCGGACTCGCCCATGGTCTCGCTGCCCCGCGCCGCGTCCTTCTCGGTCGCCTCGAGCGCGGTCGAGCCGGTGCCCATGCGCGGCAGCACGTTCTCGGAAAAGGTGCTCTCGCCGCCCATCAGCCCATCCCCGCCGCCCGAGATCCGGGCCACGGCAATGGTCGGGTTGAAGTAATCCGCAAGTCCCTTGCGCTGTTTCTCGGTCGTCGCGTTGAGCAGCCACATGAGCATGAAGAAGGCCATCATCGCCGTCACGAAATCCGCGTAGGCGACCTTCCAGGCGCCGCCATGATGAGCATGGCCGCCGCCCTTCTTCTTCCGCTTGATGATGACTGGCGCGACATTGCTGTCGGCGGCCATATCCATCCCCTTCCAAACACCCCGCACCGGGAATAGCCCGCGCGCTGTTACCCCTGCCTTAAAATTTAGAAATCTTCCGAAAATCCGCCCTGGTCCCGACCACCACGGCGCCCGCCAAGCGGAACCGCGCCGCAACCGTGCCGCAGAACCCACAGCAGCAACCCTGCGGCAGGTGATCCATGGACAGGGCCGTGGTTTGGCTCTAGCTCTGGGGAAAACACGAAAGCGAAACGAGGACGTGATGGCACGACGGGCAGGTATCGCGGCACTTCTGGCCGGGGCGACGGCGCTGGCGGGGGCTGCCCATCCGGAGACTGTGCCGAGTTACAATCTCTATGGCTTGCCCGGGCTCGTGGACATGCCCGACGCCAACATGTCGCCCGATGCGACGCTGGGGCTGACCTTCGGTCGCATGGGCACCGCCAACCGCGGCTCCGTCAGCTTTCAGATCGCACCGCGGCTCGTGGGCACCTTCCGCTATACCGGCATCGGCAGCTTCGATCACCGCGCCTCGGTGGACGGGGTCTATTACGACCGCAGCTTCGATCTGCGCTTCCAGCTGCTGACCGAAGGCGACTGGCGCCCCTCGGTGGTCGTGGGTCTGCAGGATTTCATCGGCACCGGCATCTACAGCGGTGAGTACATCGTCGCCACCAAGACGATCACCCCCGGGCTGCAGATCACCGGCGGCCTCGGCTGGGGCCGTCTGGCCAGCTACAACGGGTTCGGCGGCTTCGGCACCCGCTCCGAAGAGGTGCTCGACGAAGGCGGCCAGCCCACCACCGACCGCTGGTTCCGCGGCGATATCGCGCCCTTTGGCGGCGTCGCCTGGTCGCCGGACGACCGGCTGACGTTCAAGCTCGAGTATTCCTCGGACCAATACGATCTCGAGCGCGAAAACTCGACCTTCGATCACAATTCACCGATCAACATTGGCATGGACTACCGCTTCAAGGGCGGCAGCCAGCTCTCGCTCTACTATGCCTACGGCAGCACGATCGGCGCCCAGTACACCTATACGATGAACCCCAAGACGCTTGGCGTTCCCGGCGGTGTCGAGAGCGCGCCGCTTCCGATCAAGCCGCGTACCGGCGCCGAGGCGCGCGATCTTGGCTGGACCAGCGACCTCGCCGCGACCGAGGCCACGACGCAGGCCCGGCTTGCGCGCAGCCTGAAGCGCGAGAAACTGGAGCTCGAGGGCTTCCGTCTGGAGCCGCATCGCGCCACGCTGCGGCTGCGCAACGAGACCTATGGCGCCACCTCGCAGGCCGTGGGCCGCGCCGCACGCTCGATGAGCCGGATCATGCCCGGCTCTGTCGAGGAATTCGTGATCATTCCCTCGGAAAAAGGGGCCCCGGCCTCGGCGATCACCCTGCGCCGCTCGGATCTCGAAGCTCTCGAGAACGAGGCCGCGACCGAGATGCTGGTGCGCGCCCGCTTCGGCGAGGCGCCCGCTGACACCCCGGCGCAGGAACTGGAAAGCTACCCCAAGTACCTGTGGTCGCTGGCGCCCTATTACGGCTATGCCACGTTCGATCCGGACGGGCCGCTGCGGCTCGATCTCGGCGCTTCGCTGCGTGGCACCATCGAGTTCACGCCGAACATCGTCCTGAGCGGCTCGCTCAACAAGAAGATCGTCGGCAATCTCGACGAGGTGACCCGCGAGTCCGAATCCAGGCTGCCGCGCGTGCGGACGGATTACGCCGAATACGCCCGTCAGGCCGACCCGCGCATCCCGCGCCTGACGCTGGGGTTCTATGGCAAGCCCGCGGCGCAGCTCTACAGCCGCCTGACGCTGGGCTATCTCGAGCCGATGTACGCCGGCGCCTCCGCCGAGCTGCTGTGGAAACCGGCCACCAGCCGTTTCACCCTCGGCGCAGAGCTCAACTACGTCGAGCGCCGCGACTTCGACATGCTCTTCGGACTGCAGGGCAACGAGACCACCGACCCGGTCACCGGCATCACCCGCAGCTTCCCGCATGTGAACGGCCACGTTTCGGCCTATTACGACTTCGGCAATGGCTACAACGCGCAGCTCGATGTCGGCCGCTACATCGCCGGCGATGCCGGCGCGACGGTGACACTCACCCGCGAGTTCGCCAACGGCTGGCGGATCGGCGCCTTTGCCACGAAGACCGATGTCTCGGCCAAGGACTTCGGCGAGGGCTCCTTTGACAAGGGGCTGCTCTTCACCATCCCGGTCTCTATCGGCACCGGACAGCCTTCGCGCAACGACAGCACCCTCACCATCCGCTCGGTGCAGCGCGACGGCGGCGCCAAGCTGGCCATCGACGACCGGCTCTACGAGCGCATCCGCGAAAATCACGAGCCCGACGTGGCCGCCTCCTGGGGAAGGTTCTGGCGATGACCCTGAAGACCACCTGCCGCGCCGCGCTTCTGGGCGGGCTGATCGCCGCGCTCGCCGGCTGCGGCAACGACGACCGGCGCGACCCCCTGCTCGAAAGCGCCTACAGCAGTCTGTTCGGGCCGAGCGACGAGGACAACAAGCCGATTTCCGATCAGGAGATCGCAGCAACGCTCGCCGCCACCGACCTGCCGGTGCTCCGCCTGCGCATCGAAGACCGCAAGTCCGAAGCCGTGGCGCTTGAAATCGAGCGCAACGGAGAGCACCGGACCTATGGCACCGCCAGCCGCCAGGCCATCGTCCTGCGCCACGGCATGATCACCGCGACGCGCGGTCTCGGCGGCGACCTGATGTCGGTCGAGGAAGATGCGCTGCTGCGCCTCGTGCGCGCCCGCAGCGCCGGACAGGCGCGCTACGTCCAGCGCTTCCTGACGCCGGAGGATGTCACCGAGGTGCTGACCTACAGCTGCAGCGTGACCCCGCAGCAGCAGGTCGAGGTCATTCCGGGTGTCTCGGGCATGGCCGTCCGTGCCGCCTGCAGCAGCGAGACGGAGCCGGACTTCGCCGATGTCTACATCGTCGATGCCGGGGGCGAGATCGTCGGCGCGCGGCAATGGCTGGGCGAAACCACCGGCTACGTCACCCTGCAACAGTTGCGGCGCTGATCAATGCAGACCGACGCGCCTGACCACGGTCGCCGCCATCAGGCGCAGATCGTAGCACAGGCTCCGTCGGCGCGCGTAGATCAGGTCGAGCCGGGCCTTGCGCGGCACGCAGCGGCGGCAATAGACCCCCTCGGTCTCGTCGGCATCGCGGCAAGGCGCCAGCAGGCGCTCCTCGGTGCGGTGAAAGGCCAGCGTGGCCAGACCCGTCACCCCCGGCCGTGCGCGCAGCACCTCGGCATAGAGCTCGGGGAACATCTCGGTGTAGCGGCGCAGCGGCGGGCGCGGGCCGACAAAGCTGATGTCACCACGCAGGATGTTCCAAAGTTGCGGCAGCTCGTCGAGCCGGTGACTTCTGAGAAATTTTCCCGTTTCCGAGATCCTGTCGGTTTTGTCCCCGCCCGAGACGCCGCGGTCGCCCGCGTCCGGGCGCATGGTGCGGAATTTCCAAAGGCGGAAGCCCCGGTCCGGGCTGCGCATGCGCTCGGAAAGATAGAACACCGGCCGACCGTCGCGCAGCAGGAGCACGAGGCAGATACCAAGGATCAGCGGCGACAGCAGGACGAGCAGCAGCGCGGCAAGGCAAATGTCGAGCACGCGCTTCGAAACCGTCATTCCCATCTGTCTCCTGCAAGCAATCGCGCACCGCGGCGCGAAGAAATCGCCAAGCCCGGCTGCCGCTGCGGCGCAAGCGACTTTTCCCAAGCCTCAAAACTGTCTATCACTTCGAGCAAAGCTTTAGAAACCCTCGGAACGTCCCGGAGACCCCCGTGTTGAAACTCTCGCGTAGTCTTTTTGCCGTCGCTGCGAGCCTTGCTCTTCTGGGGGGCTGCGCGCTGCCGCGTGGCGCCGCGATGCAATCCGAGATCCTCGCCCAGGCCGACAAGCAGAACCCGACCTTCCAGGTGGTCGAGGTGACCCGCGCGAACATGCCGCTGATCGCTTCTTGGCCGCAGACCGGCCCGACGCTCGACGGCCGCTGGCCGCGCACCTCGACCGGAACCAACCAGAGCGTCATCCAGACCGGCGACCACATCGACATCCGCATCTGGGACAGCCAGGAAAACTCGCTGCTGACCAACCCCGCCGAGAAGTTCACCGTGCTGCCCGCGGTCGAGGTCGGCGCCAATGGCGCGGTCTTCCTGCCCTACGTCGACGAGGTCTTCGTGCGCGGCCTCAGCCCGGCGTCGGCGCGCGGCCGCATCCAGGAAAAGCTCGAGGCCATCGTGCCGACGGCGCAGGTGCAGGTGAGCCTCACCGAGGGCCGTGGCAACGCCATCGAGATGGTCAGCGGCGTCGCCCGTCCGGGCAGCTTCCCGATGCCCTCGCGCAACTACAAGATCCTCGGCGCCATCGCCGATGCGGGCGGCATCAACCCCGGCCTGAAGAACCCGCTGGTGCGGCTCATCCGGCAGGGCACCACCTACGAAATCTCGGCCCGCACCCTGATGGAGAGCGGCGCCTACAACTCGCTGCTGCTGCCCGGCGACACGGTTGTCATCGAAGAGGACTACCGCACCTTCACCGGCATGGGCGCCTCGTCGCGGCAGACGCTTGTCAACTTCCCCAAGGACGAGATCAACGCGCTCGAGGCGCTGTCGCTGATCGGCGGGCTCTACGACGTGCGCGCCGATCCCACCGGGGTGATGGTGCTGCGGGAGTACACGCCCAAGCAGCTGGGGTCGGGCGCTGCCAGGCCGAACATGCAGCAGGTCGTCTTCACCTTCGACATGACCACCGCCGACGGGCTCTTCGCGGCGCGCAAGTTCCCGATCTACCCCGACGACGTGGTGCTGGCGACCGAGAGCCCGCTGGCCGGCCTGCAGACCCTGCTGAGCATCATCAACAGCGGCGTGACCACCACGCAGCGCACCACCGCGCTCGTCAACTGACACCGGGCGGTGCCCTATCAGAAAACGAGAAGGGCGCTCCCGCAGGAGCGCCCTTTGCCGTTTCAGAGCCGTTTGCAGTCGGTGAGCCCGGCTCACTCCGTGACCGAGGCGAGATAGGCGTAGACGTCTTGCATGCCTTTCTTCAGCTTGAAGGTCATGCCCGAGCGCGCGGAGCTGTCACCGAGATATTCCTGCAGGAAACCCGAGGGATCCTGCACGTAGGTCTCGAGGCTCGCCTCGTCCCAGACCAGGCCCTTCTGACCGGCCTCGACGATGGAGGCCTTGTAGCGGTAGCCGTCCTCGCTGCCCGCGACGCGGCCGACCACCCCGTAAAGGTTCGGCCCGGTCCGGCCACCTTTCTGGATCGGCGTGCCATCGTCTGCCTGGATCACGTGACAGGCGCGGCAGCGCTGCTCGAAGAGCTTCTTGCCCGCCTCGGCGTCCCCGGCCTGGGCGGAGCCCGCCACGAACGCGGCCGCGATGCCCAGCATCATCTTGCTATACATACCATTCTCCAGTTTCGCGTCTCCGGTTACGGTTCTAGGGCAGTCTGCCCCGCGATGCGCTGCGACGGAATGCCCGGCGCGGGAAAAATGCCGCGACTTGACCTTGTCGCGGGCAGCAGTGAAACAGACGCTTCAGAAGGAGGCGCCGCATGGCCCAAGACATTCCCGCGTGGGTGGAGGACACCCTCGTTCCGGTGGACAAGCTCGAAGTGCACCTCAAGGGGCTGCGCCACAAGGCGGTCTCGGTCTTTGTCATGCGCGAGGGACGGACGCTGCTGCAGCGCCGGGCGCTGGAAAAATACCATACGCCGGGTCTCTGGGCGAACACCTGCTGCACCCATCCGCATTGGGACGAAAGCCCGCGCGACTGCGCGCTTCGGCGTCTCGACGAGGAACTGGCGCTGCGCGGGCTCGATCCGCAGTACCGCGGACAAGTGGAATACCGGGCCGAGGTCGGCGGTGGCATGACCGAGCACGAGCTTGTCGATATCTTTGTGGCAGAGGCCAGGCCAGGGGTCGAGCCCGCGCCGAACCCCGCCGAGGTCATGGACACCGAATGGCTCACACTGTCCGAGGTGCGCAAGCGCATCGCTGCGCAGCCCGAGGCCTTCACCCCCTGGCTGCGCATCTATCTCGCCGAGCATGGCGAGATGATCCTCGGCTGACGCGTCAGCGCCGTTTCTTGAGATAGACGTAATAGGCTCCGCCGCCGCCGTGCTTGATATGCGCCTCCGAGACCTGCAGCACGCAGGCCGAGAGCGGCGGCATCCGCAGCCATTGCGGCACCTGGGTCTTAAGAACGCCGCGGCGGCGCGGCATGGGGTCGTGCGGATCCTCGCGCATCCCCTTGCCGGTGATCACCAGAACCAGCCGGAAGCCGCGCATCTGCGTGCCGAGGATGAAGCCCGCCAGCTCGCGGTGCGCCTGGTCCAGCGTCATGCCGTGCAGGTCGATCCGCGCCTCGGGCTGCAGCTTGCCGCGCTTGAGCCGGCCAAAGGCCTTGGCATCCATGCGCACCGGGTCCTGCGCCAGCCGGTCCGAGGTCGAGGCGAAGAAGTCGTGCCGCTCCTGCGGGGTCGGCGCGCGGGTCCCGAGCGCGAAATTATGCACCGGGTCGCGGGGCACTATCGGCTTGCGCAGCTTCGCGGGCTTGGGGGCAGGGGTTTCGGGGGCCATCTTTCGGCCCGGCAGCTTCTCGGCGCTGCGCGCGACAAGCTGCCAGAGCTCAAGCTCGTCCGGACGCAGCTTGCGGCGGCTCACAGCACCGACTCCGGCAACAGCGCATAGGCGCGCTGGATCGGCAGGAGCACCACCAGACGGCCCGGATCCTTCATCGTGCCGGCCTTGCGCCCGGCCGCGTCGCCGGTGCCCATGAAGACATCGGCACGCTGCGGACCCTTGATGGCGGAACCGGTGTCCTGCGCGATCATCAGCCGGTGCAGGGGCTCGGCGCCCGCTTTCTCGATCCACACCGGCGCGCCAAGAGGCACGTAGGCAGGATCCACGGCAATCGAGCGCAGCGGCGTGATCGAACGGTTCATCGCCCCAAGCGGGCCGAGCTCGGCGGGCACCTCGTTCACCTCGCGGAAGAAGACGTAGGAGGGGTTGTGCATCAGCAGCTCGGCCCCGTCCTCGGGATTGTCGCGCACCCAGGACTTGATGACCTGTGCCGAGACCTCGTGCAGGCTGAAAATGCCGCGCGCCACCAGCTCCTTGCCGATCGAGCGGTAGGGATGACCGTTGGCGCCGCCGTAGCCGACCCTGAGGTGCTGCCCGTCGGGCAGGCGGATGCGGCCCGAGCCCTGCACCTGCAGGAAGAAAAGCTCGACGGGGTCGGCGACCCAGGCGATCTCGAGCCCGCGGCCCTGCAGGACGTCGCCGGTGAGAATATCGCGCCGGGTCAGCCACGGACCTTCGGTCTCGGCGATCTCGGGCGGCAGGCGGTAGACCGGGTGGGTGTGGAGCGGATCACGCTGCAGGGAACCGTCTATCTCCGGCTCGAAATAACCGGTGAAGAGCCCGCCGGTGCCTTCCTCGGCATCTTCCGGCGCGCCGGTGATCATCACCGGGCGGAAGAACAGCTCGAAGAACTCGCGGGCATCCCCGGCATCCCGCGCGAGTGCGCAGAGCGACCGCCAGTCGGGGTCGGTCATATCGCCGCAGGTGTTCAGAAAAACCGAAAGGGCGGCGGAATGATCATCCGTCGCCCATCCGTCGAGATCGCCGAAGCTCAGGATCTCGTAGTTGGTGTCGCTTTCCGCAGCGGCCATGGTCCCTGCCAGTATTGCTCCTGTCAGCACGGCCGCCCGGATCGCGCGCCTCATTCGTCGGTCGCGACCAGCTGCCAGTTGGGATCGTCGCTACCCATGTTGCGGGCGTAGGTCCAGACATCCTTCTGACGTTTTACCGATGTCGGGCTGCCCTCGATCACGGTGCCCGAGGCATCCTTCACAACCGAGGTCAATTCGCCGGTGTAGCGCACGGTGATCTCGGCCAGCTTGGAGACTTCGTCAAAGGCCGCCTCGACAAGGGACATCTCGCGCACGCCGACGAATTCGGCCTCGATGGTCAGGCCTTGCTGGCGGCGGTGCTCGACCACTTCGGCAAAGCTCTCATACACATCCTCGGCGAGGAAGGGCTTGAGCTCTTCCACATCTCCGCGCTCGAATCCCATGAGGATCATCTCGTAGGCACCGCGCGCGCCACCGAGGAACTCGCCCACGTTGAAGCTTGGGTCGACCGCCTTCATTTTGGCCAGCGCCTTGGCCGAGGGGCTGCCCTCGGGGGCATGGTCGATGATGTCGTGGTCAGGCCCGCCCTCGATCACCTCGAAGTCGCGACGGCTGTCGTCACGGCGGGACGGTGCCTGCACGGGCGGCTTCTCGAACCCGTCGCGTGTGCCCAGCACGCTCCGCAGACGCAGGATCAGAAAGATCGCGATCGCGGCAAGTACCAGCAGCTGGACGATCGGCATATTCATCGGCACCTCTTGGGCAAAACATGGAAAATCTGGTGTTGCATTCCTATGTAGGCACTGGGCAGCGCCAAGTCTACCAGTGCGCACCCACGGAAAAGGAGTGAGGCCATGTGGCTATTTCTGGCATTCGTCGCGGTGCCGCTCATCGAGATCACGCTGTTCATCCAGGTCGGAGGGCTGATCGGCCTGTGGCCGACGCTGCTGATCGTGGTGGTGACCGCCATCCTCGGCACGGCTCTGGTGCGGCGCGAGGGTCTTCGGGCGCTGTCGGATCTGCAGAGCTCTTTCTCTCGGCTTCAGGATCCGACCCGACCGCTGGCGCATGGCGCGATGATCCTGTTTTCCGGCGCGCTTCTGCTCACGCCCGGCTTCTTCACCGACGCCTGCGGTTTCGCGCTGCTGATCCCAGCGGTGCGGGACGCGGTGATGCGTTTCATCTCGAGCCGCATCAAGGTGCAGCGTTTCGAGATGGGCGGGCATCCCCAGAGCGGCCCGCGCCCGCAGACCGAGCCCTATCGCCCCGGCCCGCAGACACAAGATGACGTGATCGAGGGGGAATTTACCGAGATTCCCGGCTCAAAGCGCCCCAATCACCCAGGGTCAGGTTGGACTAAGCATTGAGCCGTTTCCCCGGGGCTGCTATTCGGAAACAAAATCCAACAGGAGCTTTCCATGGCTGAAATCAGCGAAAACGGCGCGGCAGACGCGCAGCAGTCCCCGGCAGCGGTCAAGATGAACGTACTCGCGCAGTTCGTGCGCGACATGAGCTTCGAGAACATCCTTGCGCAGAAGGGCGTGACCGGTGAGGTCCAGCCCGACGTTCAGGTGCAGGTGAACCTCGATGCCAAGAAGCGCTCGGCCGACAACCAGTACGAAGTCGTCCTGAAGCTGAAGGTCGAGTCCAAGTCGAAGGCGACCGGCGACATGCTGTTCATCCTCGAGCTGGACTACGCCGGCGTGTTCAACATCGAAGGCGTCCCGCAAGAGCAGCTGCACCCGTTCCTGCTGATCGAATGCCCGCGCATGCTCTTCCCCTTCGTGCGCCGCATCGTGTCGGATGTGACCCGCGACGGTGGCTTCCCGCCGCTGAACCTCGAGACGATCGACTTCGTCGCGCTGTACCGCAACGAGATCGCGCGCCGTCAGCAGGCAACTGCCGCGGCCGGCGAAGAGCGCAAGCTCGACGCCTGAGCGCTTGCGAGGTGGCGGGGCTTCAGCCCCGCGACCAGAGCGCCTTTTCTCCGAGTTTTTCGACAAAGGCGGCGTGAGCCGCCTTTTCTTCCTCGGTGATGCGCGAAGGCAGGGCCACGGGCCGCCGGGACGGTCGCCATTCCTCTTCGCCTCCCGCGCTGTTGCGGCCAGAGGACACCGGCGCCAGCACCAGGTCCGGTTGCTTGCCGCCGATCAGTTCCAGATAGACTTCCGCAAGGATCTCGCTGTCGAGCAGTGCCCCGTGCAGCGTCCGGCTGGAGTTGTCGATGCCGAAACGGCGGCAGAGCGCGTCCAGTGACGCGGGCGAGCCGGGGAACTTCTTGCGCGCGATCATCAGCGTGTCGATGGCGCAATCCTTTGGAAGTTGCGGACGGTTCGCCCACTTCAATTCTGCATTGAGAAATTTCACGTCGAAGCTGGCGTTGTGGATCACCAGCTTGGCGTCCGTACCGATAAAGGCGATGAACTCGTCGACGATCTTGGCGAAGACCGGCTTGTCGCGCAGGAAGTCGTCGCCCAGCCCGTGCACCTCGAAAGCCTCCTGCGGCATCGCGCGCTCGGGGTTGATGTACTGGTGATAGACCTTGCCCGTCGGCACGTGGTTGTAGAGCTCGACCGCGCCGATCTCGACGATGCGGTCGCCCTGTTCCGGCTCGAAGCCGGTGGTTTCGGTGTCGAGAACGATCTCACGCATCGATCCGCCTTTCGATTTCTTTCAGAACAGCCTGAACCTGCGCGCGGGCATGGTCCAGCGTGTCCGTTGTGATGACAAAATCCGCGCGGGCGCATTTCTCGGCATTGGGCATCTGGCGGGCGAGGATGCGATCGAGATCCTCCGCGCTCATCGTGCCCCGCGCCAGAACCCGGTCGCGCTGGATGTCTTCGGGAATGGTGACACAGGCCACCGCGTCGAACTCGGTCTCGGATCCGGTCTCGTAGAGCAGGGGGATGTCGAAGACGCCGATGGCCTCGGGGTGTGTTCTGTCGAACTCTGCACGATCGGCTCGCACCAGCGGGTGCACGATGGACTCGAGGCGCTTCAGCGCCGTGCGATCCGCCGCAATGACCTCGCGCAGGGTCTCACGTGAAACCGCGCCATCGACGATGGCCTGCGGGAAGGCCGCACCGATGGCAGCGACCGCCGCGCCGCCCGCAGCATAGAGCCTATGGACCGCCGCATCGGCGTCCCAGACCGGACAGCCCGCCTCGGCAAAGAAGCCTGCGGTCTGCGACTTCCCCATGCCGATGGATCCGGTGAGACCGAGCCTGAACCGCATCAGAGCACCGCGTCGCGAGTCGCCTGATCCACCACCGGGCGTTTGCCGAACCAGCGCTCGAAGCCCGGCACCGCCTGGTGCAGCAGCATGCCCAGGCCGTCGACGCAGGTGCAGCCCAGCTCGCGGCCGATACGCAGCAGGCGGGTCTCCAGCGGCGTGTAGACGATGTCGGTCACCAGCGTGCCGGGCCGCAGCCCGTCCAGAGGCACCCGCAGCTCGGGCTTGCCGACCATGCCGAGCGAGCTGGTGTTGACCACCGTGTTCGCCTCTTCCAGCACGTTTCCCGCATGCACCCAGTCGATGACATGGATACGCTGACCGAAGTCCTCGCGCAGCTTCTCGGCGCGCAGCCGCGTACGGTTGCTGAGATAGATTTCCGGCACCCCGGCCTCGAGCAGCGCGGTGATCACCGCGCGCGAGGCACCGCCCGCGCCCAGCACCACCGCCGGGCCGGCAGTGGCGCGCCAGTCGGGAGCGCCCTGCTTGAGGTTCTCGAGAAAGCCGTAGCCATCGGTGTTGTCGGCGTAGATCTTGCCGCCCTCGCGAAAGGTCAGCGTGTTCGCCGCACCGATAAGCGTCGCCCGGTCCGAGACCATGTCGGCGATCTCCATCACCCGCTCCTTGTGCGGAATGGTGATGTTCACCCCGACAAAGCCGATCTCGGGCAGCAGGCGCAGCGTTTCTTCCAGCTTCGCTGCGGGCACGTCCATCGGGATGTAGTGCCCGGAAAGCCCGTAGCTCTTCAGCCAGTGTCCATGCAGCCGAGGAGAGCGGGAATGCGCGATGGGTGAGCCGATGACACCCGCAAGAGGGATCCGCTCGCCGCTCATCCGGCAATCACCCCGCGCACTTCCAGAAAGCCCAGAAGCTCCAGCAGCGGCAGCCCCAGAATGGTGAAATGGCTTCCCTCGATACTCGCAAACAGTCGCACGCCTTCCTCCTCCAGCTTGAAACCACCCACGGACGTGCGCAGGCTCTCCCAGTTTCTCTCTATATAGTCATCAAGATAGGCTTCCGAGAAAGCCCGCATCTTGAGACGTGCAACGCCGACGTGACGCCAGACCGGCTCGCCAGCCTCGTAGATGACCGCCGCCGACAGAAGCTGCAGCCGCTGGTCGCGCAGCTCCAGGAGCTGGGCACGGGCCTCTTCGGGGCTTTCTGGCTTGGAATAGAGCTTGCCGTTGCAGCTCAGCACCTGGTCGCAGCCAAGCACCAGCGCGCCGGGGACGCGGGCCGACACCTTGCGCGCCTTATACTCGGCCAGCGCGTCCGCCACGTCGCGCGGCGCGGCGCCCTCCGCCAGAAGCGAATCGCGAATCGAGGATTCATCGACGCGCGCCACTTCGATTCCGAACGGAACGCCGGCGGCGCGCAGCATTTCGGCGCGGATCTGGGAGCCGGAGGCGAGGACGAGCGGAAGACTCATGGGGATAAACCTGTTCGCAGACTTGGGCCTTTGTCAGGGGAAGCTTCTGGGGAAAATCGCCCCCGGTTTCAAGGCTGGGGAGATCTCTTCAGGCTCACGTCGAGTCGCGGTGATTCCTGAGTCTGTGGGTTTGGATAACTCCCCGCTGTGGAGAACCGGATCCGGACGGATCTCTCCAAGATCTGTCCACAATGGGGTATCACGCGCTATAAGGGCTTATTTATATGATCCAAACATAGTTTCACCCAAAGCAGATCCGACAGATCTCCGCAGATCTATCCACAGAAGGATCCGCCGTGGACAGAGCTCCGTGAAACATTTGATCCACCGGACTCGGGTTACCTATAATCAAAATCATCTCTTCTTTTCTTTATTTAATTTTTTGAAATCCAGGCGGGCTGGCACCGAACCGCTCCGGGAATTGACTTCGACCGGGGGAGGGGATAGGCATCTTCTCAACACCTGTTCTGGTGGGACCTTCCCAAAAGACACACGCAGATAGCTGCGAAACGACGGCCGATCGCGGCCCGGAGGAATTCATGACTGATGCCGATATCGTCGAGCGTCTGAACCTGTCCGATCTCAAGGCGCAGAGCCCGAAGGATCTCCTGGCGATGGCCGAGGAGCTCGAGATCGAGAACGCATCGACGATGCGCAAGGGCGAGATGATGTTCCAGATCCTGCGCGAGCGCGCGGACGAAGGCTGGACCATCTTCGGAGATGGCGTTCTCGAAGTGCTGCAGGATGGCTTCGGCTTCCTGCGTTCGCCCGAGGCGAACTACCTGCCGGGCCCCGATGACATCTATGTCTCGCCCGACATGATCCGGAAATACTCGCTGCGCACCGGCGACACCATCGAAGGCGAGATCCGTGCGCCCGACAACGAAGAGCGCTACTTCGCGCTGGTCGACGTCTCGGCGATCAACTTCGAGGATCCGGACCGCGCCCGTCACAAGATCGCCTTCGACAACCTGACGCCGCTCTATCCTGACGAGCGCCTGAAAATGGAAGTCGAGGATCCGACGATCAAGGACAAGTCGGCCCGGATCATCGACCTGGTCGCGCCCATCGGCAAGGGTCAGCGTTCGCTCATCGTCGCGCCGCCGCGGACCGGTAAGACGGTGCTGCTGCAGAACATCGCCAACTCGATCGAGAAGAACCACCCCGAGTGCTACCTCATCGTCCTGCTGATCGACGAACGCCCCGAGGAAGTCACCGACATGCAGCGCTCGGTGAAGGGCGAGGTCGTCTCCTCGACCTTCGACGAGCCGGCGACCCGTCACGTGGCCGTCTCGGAGATGGTCATTGAAAAGGCCAAGCGTCTCGTCGAACATAAACGAGATGTTGTGATCCTTCTCGACTCGATCACAAGACTTGGTAGGGCGTTCAACACCGTCGTGCCGTCGTCGGGCAAAGTCCTGACCGGCGGTGTCGATGCGAACGCGCTGCAGCGTCCGAAGCGTTTCTTTGGTGCCGCGCGGAACATCGAAGAGGGTGGCTCGCTCACCATCATCGCGACCGCGCTGATCGACACTGGCTCGCGCATGGACGAGGTGATCTTCGAAGAGTTCAAGGGCACGGGTAACTCGGAGATCGTGCTCGACCGCAAGGTTGCAGACAAGCGCGTCTTCCCGGCGATCGACATTCTCAAGTCGGGCACCCGGAAAGAGGATCTGCTCACCGACAAGGTCGACCTGCAGAAGACCTTCGTGCTGCGCCGGATCCTCAACCCGATGGGCACGACCGACGCCGTCGAATTCCTGCTCTCCAAGCTCAAGCAGACGAAGACCAATGGCGAGTTTTTCGACTCGATGAACAGCTAAACATAAACCGCAAAGGAGGCGGGGATGGATACGATCTTCGCACTTGCCAGCGCGGTCGGCAAAGCAGGCGTTTCCGTGGTGAGGGTTTCCGGACCCTCCGCATGGGACGCCTGTTCTCGTCTTTGCGGCGATGTGCCAGCGCCGCGCCGCAGCGCGCTGCGCAAGCTGACCGACGGGGCAGGGCAGGTGCTCGACGAAGCGCTGGTCCTGACGTTCGAGGCAGGAAAGAGTTTCACCGGCGATCAGGTCGTCGAGTTTCACCTGCACGGCAGCATCGCCATCCTGCGCGCGGTTCTTCGTGAACTTGCCGCCATGGAGGGGATTCGCCAGGCTGAACCGGGCGAATTCACGCGCCGGGCGCTGGAACACGACCGGTTGGACCTGACCCAAGTCGAGGCGCTGGCGGATCTGATTGAGGCCGAGACAGAAAGCCAGCGGACCCAGGCGATGACCATTTTCGCCGGTGCCCTCGCCCAGAAGGTTGAGATCTGGCGCGAGGAACTGATCTTCGCCGCCTCTCTGCTCGAGGTGACGATAGATTTCGCCGATGAAGAGGTTCCGGTCGACGTCAGCGACGATGTGCGCTCGGCGCTGATCGAGGTGAAAGGCGAACTCGAGCGTGAGCTCGCGGGCGTTGACGCGGCGGAACGTATCAGGTCCGGCTTCGAGGTCGCGATCATTGGGCGGCCGAATGTCGGAAAATCAACTCTTCTCAATGCCTTGGCGGGACGTGACGCTGCGATAACCTCGGAACACGCGGGCACCACCCGTGATGTCATCGAGGTCCGCATGGAAATTGCCGGCCTCCCGGTGACGCTTCTTGATACGGCTGGTTTGCGCGAGGCGGCAGATCCGGTCGAGAAAATCGGCATTCAGCGCGCCCGCGATCGCGCCGAACTGGCGGACCTGCGGGTCTTTCTTTTGGAGGCCGACGAGACGCTGGATGTCTTCCCGCGTGAGGGCGACATCGTCCGCCGCTCAAAGGGAGATCTCTCTGGCGACGCGCAGGCGATTTCCGCCGCCACCGGGCAGGGGATCGAGGCGCTGATTTCCGAAATTGGCGGCACGCTTTCCGAGCGCGTTCAATCCAGCGGCCTCGCGACGCGGGAGCGACATCGAATTGCCTTCCAGGAAGGCGCCGATGCGCTCAAAACCGCGCTGGAATTGCTTGATTTTGGACCCGAGCGGTACGATATCGCTGCGGAGGAAGTCCGGGTCGCGATTCGACGCCTTGAGGCCTTGATCGGGCGCGTCGATGTGGAAAATCTGCTGGACAAGATCTTCTCGAGCTTCTGCCTGGGTAAGTAAGGAGTGTTTCACGTGAAACAACTCGATTTCGACGTCGTCGTCGTTGGCGGCGGACATGCAGGCACCGAGGCCGCAGCGGCTTCGGCGCGAATGGGCGCAAAGACGGCGCTTGTCACCCTGACCCGAGGCGGGATTGGGGTCATGTCGTGCAATCCGGCCATCGGCGGCCTCGGAAAAGGCCATTTGGTGCGCGAAATCGACGCCATGGATGGTGTCATGGGCCGCGTCGCTGACCGTGCGGGCATCCAGTTCCGCCTTTTGAACCGCCGCAAAGGCCCAGCGGTGCAGGGGCCGCGTACCCAGGCGGACAGGAAGCTCTACCGCGACGCCATGCTGCGCGAGATGGAAGCCGCACCGAATCTTTCCATCGTGGAAGGGGAGGTCACGGATCTTCTGAAGACGGGAGATCTCGTTCAAGGCGTGCTCCTTGCCGACGGATCCGAGCTCAGATCCGGCGCCGTGGTGCTGACCACGGGCACGTTCCTGCGCGGTGTTATCCACATCGGCGATCAGAAGCGTCCCGGCGGCCGCATGGGCGACAAGCCGGCCGTAAAATTGGCAGAGCGTCTTGATGAAATGGCGCTGCCGCTGGGTCGTCTGAAGACTGGAACGCCGCCGCGTCTCGACGGCCGAACGATCAATTGGGATCGTCTCGACAGCCAGCCCGGTGACGATGATCCGGCGATGTTCTCGTTTCTGTCGAAGAAGCCCTTCGTGCGGCAAATATCCTGCGGGATCACCCATACAAACGCGCGCACGCACCAGCTGATCCGCGACAATCTTTCGCGGTCCGCCATGTATGGTGGCCATATCGAGGGGATTGGCCCGCGCTACTGCCCGTCGATCGAGGACAAGATCGTGCGCTTCGCGGATAAGGACTCTCATCAGATTTTCCTTGAACCAGAGGGACTTGACGACCACACGGTCTATCCGAACGGGATCTCGACGTCGCTGCCTGAAGACGTGCAGGAGGCCTATGTCCACTCCATCGTCGGTCTCGAAGAGGCAAGGATCCTTCAGCCCGGATACGCCATCGAGTATGATTTCGTCGATCCCCGGGCGCTTGATCTGCGGCTTTCGGTCAAATCCTGCTCGGGGCTCTACCTCGCAGGGCAGATCAACGGCACCACGGGCTACGAGGAGGCCGCAGCCCAGGGTTTGGTCGCGGGTCTGAACGCGGCCGCGCAGAGCCTTGATCGGGAAGAAATCACCTTCAGCCGCGCCGAAAGCTACATCGGCGTGATGATTGACGATCTCACGTCTCGCGGGGTGACGGAGCCCTATCGCATGTTCACATCGCGGGCCGAGTTCCGCCTCTCGCTCCGCGCAGACAATGCCGACCAACGTCTGACGCCCATGGCGATGCAGCTTGGCTGTGTCTCGCAAGAGCGCAAGGCGGCTTTCCTGGAGAAGGCTGAAAAGCTCGAACAGGGTAGGGGGCTGCTGACTGAAATCACCATGACCCCGCGTGATTTGGCCGACCTGGGGCTGAAGATGAATGCAGACGGCGCGCGACGCAGCTTGTTCCAACTCCTCTCGTACCCGGATATTTCGATGGAGTTCTTGCGCGCGCATGTGCCGGATCTGTCGGCCATCAATGGCGACATCGGGGAGCAGCTTGCAAAGGATGCCCTCTACGCCAACTACATTGACCGGCAGAAGCGCGATGTGGAAGCGTTGAAACGGGATGAGACCTACCAGGTCCCGGCGGACTTCGATTTTTCGACCATCGAAGGCCTTTCGACCGAGCTGAAACAGAAGCTGGCGCGCGCGAAGCCCTCCACCCTGGCGCAGGCGGCGAAAGTTGACGGGATGACGCCTGCAGCCCTCTCGCTCCTGCTCATCCGGTTGCGTCGGAACGACAAGGCGCGTAGCGCATGAGGGAATTGGACCTCGGGGGCGGGCTCAGTGTTTCACGTGAAACATGGGATCGCCTCGACCACTACACGGATCTTCTGAAGAAGTGGAACCCCAAGATCAACCTCGTCTCGCCGTCAACCTTGGCGGAAGCCTGGATGCGGCACATCGTGGATTCTGCGCAAATCTGGGGTATTCCACAGGAATATCCCCAGCACTGGGCGGACTTGGGCGCTGGTGGTGGCTTTCCTGGACTGGTCATCGCCATCCTGCGCGATGAATTTGCACCTGGAATGACGGTGACGCTGGTCGAGAGCGATCAGAGGAAATGCGCTTTCCTGCGCACCGTTCTTCGCGAGACCGGGGTCGAGGCCACCGTCGAGGCCCGCAGAATCGAGGAAATTCCTCCGCTCGGCGCGGATCTGCTGAGCGCCCGCGCGCTGGCTTCGCTCGACAAACTTCTTGGCTTTGCCGACCTCCATATGTGCAAGAACGGCAGCGCTCTCTTTCCCAAGGGGGCCCAAGCCGAAAAAGAAATCGCAGAGGCACGCAAGATGTGGCAGTTTGATCTGGAACGGCATACTAGTCTTACCGATCCTCACGCGGTTGTCTTGCAAATCGGAGCTCTGACTCATGTCTGATACCTTCCGGCCCGGCGCGGCCAAGATCGTTGCCATTGCCAACCAGAAGGGGGGCGTGGGCAAGACCACGACCACGATCAACCTTGGCGCGGCGCTGGCAGAGCGCGGTCTGAAAGTGTTGATCGTCGATCTTGACCCGCAGGGGAACTCGTCGACGGGGCTTGGAATCGAGCCTGAGGCGCGGGAATACACCGCCTACGAGCTTCTGCTCGAGGATGCGCCGCTGTCTGACATGATCCTCGAAACCGAAACCGCGAATCTGAGACTTATCCCAGCGACGGTGGATCTCGCTTCGGCCGATATCGAGCTTGTGGCGAACGAGAAGCGCAGCTTCCTGTTGCATGACGCGCTGCGGCAGGCCGAGATGGCCCAGTTCGGGTTCGACTTCATCCTGATCGACTGCCCGCCGTCGCTGAACCTGCTGACGGTCAACGCGATGGTTGCCGCGCATTCGATCCTGGTGCCGCTTCAGAGCGAGTTTTTCGCGCTCGAGGGTCTGTCGCAGCTGATGTTGACGATCCGCGAAGTGCGCCAAAGCGCCAACCCGGAGCTGCGGATTGAGGGCGTGGTGTTGACCATGTTCGACGCGCGCAACAACCTGTCGCGCATGGTCGAGGAAGATGCGCGCGCCAACCTCGGCGATCTGGTGTTCAACACGGTGATCCCGCGCAACGTGAGGGTCAGCGAGGCGCCGTCCTATGCTTGCCCGGTGCTGACCTATGACACGAATTCCAAGGGCGCGCTGGCCTATCGGGCGCTGGCCGACGAGCTGCTGCGCAACAATGCGCAGATGGCGGCATAAGAGAAAATTCGAGACGAGAGGGCAGTTATGGCAGAGAAGCGCGAAATGCGTCGGGGACTCGGGCGAGGGCTGTCGGCTCTGATGTCGGATGTGGATGTACGGCCCGCGGTGATCCCCGAGGAAGAGGCGTCGCCGCGCCAGCCTGATCGGATGATTCCGATCGAGAAGCTTTTCCCGAACAAGGACCAGCCGCGCCGGACCTTCACACCGGATCAGCTGAACGAGCTCTCGGAGTCGATCCGGGCCAAGGGGATCATCCAACCGATTATCGTGCGACCGCGGCCCGGCGCCGAGGGTGAGTTCGAGATCGTCGCGGGCGAACGCCGTTGGCGCGCCGCGCAGATGGCGCAGCTGCACGAGGTGCCGGCGCTGGTTCGAGACTTCGACGACATCGAGGTGCTCGAGGTCGCGATCATCGAGAACATCCAGCGCGCGGATCTCAACGCCATCGAAGAGGCGGCGGGCTACAAGCAGTTGATGAACCGCTTTGGCCATACCCAGGAAAAGATCGCCGAGGCGCTGGGGAAGAGCCGGAGCCATATTGCGAACCTGCTGCGATTGCTGAACCTGCCGGAGTCGGTGCAGACCATGGTGGTCGACGGCGAGCTGACCGCGGGCCACGCGCGCACCTTGATCACCTCGGAGAACCCCGAAGAGCTCGCGAAAGAGATCGTTCGGCGCAAGCTGTCGGTTCGCCAGGCGGAGCAGCTCGCCAAGCCGCAGACACAGAAAGCCCCGAAACAGGGCCTGAATGGCTTTGGCGGGCCGCAGAAGGACGCGGACACGCGGGCGCTCGAGGGGGATCTCTCGGCAGCGCTCGGGATGAAGGTCGCGATCCAGAACGCCCCGGGGGCGGAGAGCGGGAAGCTAGTGGTCAGCTATGAGAGCTTCGAGGAACTGGACAAGCTCTGTGCCATCCTGAGCGCCGCGCGCTGAGAGATCTCTCCACAAGATCCTGTGGAAGGATCTCGAGAGTCTTCACATGAAGCAAAAAGCGTAGGCCTCGGACGGCGCGTTTGTTCACCAGATCTGACCGGATCCGTTGGATCGGGTTCAAAAATGAGGGCCGAGCCCTAAGTGGCTCGGCCTTGTTGTTTTCCGTGTCTCAAGACGCCGAGAGATCTCCACAGGATCCGGCTGGATCCTGTGGGTAACGTTTCACATGAAACGGCGAGGCGTCAGTTGGTCAGAAGCTCTGAGATCACGCCGTTGAGCACCAGTCGGCCCTCGGTCGTCGCGCCGATGAGGTCGCCGTCGCGCCAGATCAGGCCCAGTTGCCGAAGCTCGGTCAGCTTGTGCGCGGGCAGGGGCTTGGGCGAGATCTCGGCAAGGCGCGAGAGGGAGATCCCTTCACTCAGGCGCAGACCCATCATGACAAATTCTGTCATGATGTCCTCAGTAGATAGAGGGTCGAAAACACTGTCCGCGCGTCCAGCTTCAGCCTTTTCGATCCAGGCGCCGGGCATTTTCCAGGCCTCGGTCGCGTGGCGCGTGGCGTTCACTGTGACACGCCCGTGGGCACCGGGGCCAACGCCGACGTAATCGCCGCCGCGCCAATAGACGAGATTGTGCCGCGACTGCGCGCCGGGCAGGGCGTGGTTCGACACTTCGTAAGGCGCATAGCCCGCTTTCGAAGTGATTTCCTGCGTGGCGAGGAACATGTCCGCGGCGAGATCCTCGTCGGGCAGCTTCTTCATCTGGCCGCGCTGCGCGCGTTCCCAGAACATCGTGCCTTCCTCGATGGTCAGCTGGTAAAGCGACAGATGGTCGGCGGCGAGATCGAGCGCCTCGCGCAGCTCGGTTTCCCAGCCTTGCAGGGTCTGGTTCTCGCGCGCGTAGATCAGATCGAAATTGACCCTTTCGAAAACCGACTTGGCGGTCTCCAGCGCGGCGATGGCCTCACCCACGTCATGCAGCCGCCCAAGTCGGCGCAGATCGTCCGGCCGCAGGCTCTGAATGCCCATGGAGACCCTGTTTACGCCCGCTTCGCGGAAGCCCTCGAACTTCGAGACCTCGACGGAACGCGGGTTCGCCTCGAGCGTGATCTCGATGTCATTGGCCCAGGTCCAATGCTCTTTCGCGGCGTCCAGAACGGCCTGAACCGTCGCGGGCTCCATGAGAGAGGGCGTGCCGCCGCCGAAGTAGATGGAGTTGAGGATGCGGCCCGAGGTCATCTCGCCGTAGCGGCGGACCTCGGAGCTGAGTGCGTCTGCCCAGCGGGTCTGGTCGATCGACCGAACGACATGGCTGTTGAAGTCGCAGTAGGGGCATTTGGCCTCGCAGAAAGGCCAATGCACGTAGAGGCCAAAGCCTCCTTCACGCCACGTCTCAGGCATCGTCCCTGGCAAAGCAGCCCTTCACGAACTTGGCGAAGGCATCGGCGCGGTGGCTGATGCGGTTCTTCTCGTCGCTGGTCATCTCGGCGAAGGTGATGTCAAAGCCCTCGGGCTGGAAGATCGGGTCGTAGCCGTGGCCATTGTCGCCGCGCATCGGCCAGACGACCTTGCCCTCCATCACGCCGGGGAAGACGGCGTCGGTGCCATCGGGCCAGGCAAGCACCAGCGTGCAGTTGAAGCGCGCGGTCCAGGGCTGTTCGGCGCCGGTCTTCAGCAGGGCGTCATGGGTCTTGCCCATCGCCATGATGAAGTCTCGACCATTGGGGGTTTCGGCCCAATCGGCGGTATAGACACCGGGGGCGCCGTCCAGCGCGTCGACCGAGATGCCGCTGTCGTCTGCCAGCGCCGGAAGGCCAGTGGCCTTGGCGGCGGCATGGGCCTTGATGCGGGCATTCTCGACAAAGGTGGTGCCGGTTTCCTCGGGTTCGGGAAGGTTCATCTCCTTCGCGCCCACCACTTCGACCCCGTAAGGCGCGAGCAGCTCGGTGATCTCCTCGAGCTTGCCCGCGTTATGGGTCGCGACCAGCAGTTTCTTGTCGCTGAACACCCGGCTCATTTGCAGGCCGCCAGCTGTGCTTCGACCAGCTGCGAGACACCGGCCTCGGCCAGATCCATCAGCTTGTTCATCTGGTCACGGCTGAAGGTCGCGCCCTCTGCCGACATCTGAACTTCGATCAGCTGGCCGTCGCCGCGCAGGATGAAGTTGCCGTCGACGCCTGCCTCGCTGTCCTCGGCATAGTCGAGGTCCAGAACGGGCTGGCCGGCGTAGATGCCGCAGCTCACCGCCGCGACCGGGGTCAGCGGGTCGGTGGTGATGGCGCCGGTTTTCATCAGCTTGTTCACCGCAAGCCGCAGCGCGACCCAGCCACCGGTGATCGACGCGCAGCGGGTGCCGCCGTCGGCCTGGATCACGTCACAGTCGATGGTGATCTGGCGCTCGCCGAGCGCGACGCGGTCGACACCGGCGCGCAGCGACCGGCCGATCAGGCGCTGGATCTCGACGGTGCGGCCGCCCTGCTTGCCGGCGGTTGCCTCGCGGCGCATGCGCGAGCCGGTGGAGCGCGGCAGCATGCCGTATTCCGCGGTCACCCAGCCAAGGCCGCTGCCCTTCACGAAGGGCGGCACGCGGTCCTCGAGCGTGGCGGTGCACAGCACGTGGGTATCGCCCATCTTGATCAGGCAGGAGCCTTCGGCATGTTTCGTGACGCCCGTTTCGATTGAAACGCTGCGCATATCGCTTAAATCTCGTCCAGAAGGTCTCATGAGTGCCTCTCTTCTCGGTTGCTGCCGGGATACTGGGGCTGATGCTGTCCCGCAACCCCGATTGACGGCTGCGGAAGGGGGCCTTTAATGACCCTGAACAGCGGGAGTTTGCGCATGACTGAGGGAAACCGGCTTCTCGAGGAGATGAACGATCGCTCGCGCGAGGTGTTCCGCCGCGTGGTTGAATCCTATCTCGAGACGGGCGAACCGGTGGGCTCGCGCACCCTGACGCGCAGCCTGTCCGAGAAAGTCTCGGCGGCGACGATCCGCAACGTGATGCAGGATCTCGAATACCTCGGGCTGCTCGACAGCCCGCATGTTTCTGCGGGCCGCGTGCCGACGCAGGTGGGCCTGCGCATGTTCGTCGACGGGCTGCTCGAGGTGCGCGATCTCGACACGTCGGACAGGATGGCGCTGGAGGCAACCACCACGCAGGGCGGCGACGACATGGGCGGGCTGCTCGACCGGGTCGGTGCGGCGCTTTCGGGGGTAACGCACGGCGCGTCCCTGGTTCTGACGCCAAAGCACGAGGCGCCGGTCAAGCACATCGAGTTTGTCTCGCTTGGCCATGACAGGGCGCTGGTGGTGCTGGTCTTCGGCGATGGTCACGTCGAGAACCGCCTGTTCCGCCCGCCCGCAGGTCAGACCCCGAGCTCGATGCGTGAGGCGGCGAATTTCCTCAACGCCCTGATCGAGGGCAAGACGCTCTCGGAGCTGCGCGGCGAGATCTCGCGCCAGATCGCGACCCGCCGCCGCGAGATCGACACGCTGGCCGCCGAGCTGATCGAAACCGGGATGGCCGCCTGGGAAAAGAATGCAGACAACTCCGCCCGGCTGATCGTGCGCGGTACGTCGAATCTGCTTGGTCAGGAGGGCGAGGCCGAAGAGCTGGACCGCATCCGCTCGCTGTTTGACGACCTTGAACGCAAGCGGGATATCGCCGAGTTCCTGCAGCTTGCCGAAACCGGCGACGGGGTGCGGATTTTTATCGGCTCCGAGAACAAACTTTTCTCACTTTCGGGTTCCTCTCTGGTGGTCTCTCCATATATGAACGCGGATCGAAAGATAATCGGTGCGGTCGGGGTCATCGGACCCACGCGGCTCAACTACGGGCGGATCGTACCCATCGTGGACTACACGGCACAGCTGGTCGGCAGGCTGATTGCCGAGCGGAGCTAGAGGTTAGGCATGGCAGACGCGAAGAAAGACGAATTCCTCGACGATATCGAGGCGGCAGAGGCAGAGGCCTTCGCCGACGAGATGGAAGAGATCGACAACGAGGCGATCGAGCTCGACTCGCTGCGCGCCGAGCGCGACGAGTACAAGGACCGCTTCATGCGGGCGCTGGCCGACGCCGAGAACGCCCGCAAGCGCGCCGACAAGGACCGCCGCGAGGCGCAGCAGTACGGCGGCTCCAAGCTCGCCCGTGACCTGCTTCCGGTCTACGACAACCTGAGCCGCGCGCTGAACGCCGCGCGCGAGGCAGAGGCCGGCGAGGCCCTGATCGAGGGTGTGGAACTGACGCTGCGCGAGCTGACCAACGTGTTCAGCAAGCACGGGATGACCACGATCAAGCCCGAGGTCGGCGACAAGTTCGACCCGAAGATGCACGAGGCGATGTTCGAGGCCCCGGTGCCCGGCACCAAGGCCGGCGAGATCATCCAGGTCTCGGCCGAGGGCTTCATGCTCTACGACCGCCTGCTGCGCCCGGCGCAGGTCGGCGTCAGCTCGATGCAGGGCTGAGCTTTCAAGCATTGAAACGGAAAACCCCCGGTCGCGAGGCCGGGGGTTTTTCTTTGCGGCAGCCCCGCGCGCGCTGGGGCGGTTTCACGTGAATCCAAGCCTGTCGGAAGGATTCACGTGAAACGCACTTACCCCTTGAGCAGAGCCTTCAGATCGTAAATCGCTTGCAGCGCCTCGCGCGGGCTCATCTCGTCGGGCAGCAGGGTCTCGAGCCGCTCTTCGACCACGGAAGGGCCCTTCGGCGCCGCAACAGGCTCTAGTTTCGCGGCCGCCGAAAAGAGCGGCAGGTCGTCGATCAGGGCCTTTGGCGAGGTGCGGCCACGCTCGCCTTCTTCCAGCGCGCTCAGCACGTCGCGGGCGCGGGCGATGACCGCGGGGGGCAGGCCCGCCAGCTGCGCGACCTGAACGCCGTAGGAGCGGTCGGCGGCACCCTCGCGCACCTCGTGCAGGAAGATCACCTCGCCTTCCCATTCTTTCACCGCGACGGTGGCATTGCCGACCCCTTCGAGCTTGGCGGCAAGCTGGGTCAGCTCGTGGTAATGCGTGGCGAAGAGCCCGCGCACGCGGTTGACCCCGTGCAGATGCTCAAGTGTCGCCCAGGCGATCGACAGACCGTCATAGGTGGCTGTGCCCCGGCCGATCTCGTCGAGGATCACCAGCGCCCGGTCGTCGGCCTGGTTGAGGATCGCGGCGGTCTCGACCATCTCGACCATGAAGGTCGAGCGGCCGCGCGCCAGATCGTCCGAGGCTCCGACGCGGCTGAAGATCTGGCTCACCACGCCCAGATGCGCGCGGTCCGCAGGGACATACGATCCCATCTGCGCCAGCAGCGCGATCAGCGCGTTCTGCCGCAGGTAGGTCGACTTACCGGCCATGTTCGGGCCGGTGAGCAGCGTCACCGCTGCGCCGTCGCCATTCGCGTTCAAGGCACAATCATTGGCGATGAAGGGCGCGCCGCCTTGTTGCTGCAGGGCGCGTTCCACCACCGGGTGGCGGCCTGCCTCGATCTCGAAGGCGCGGCTGTCATCAACCTGCGGGCGGGCCCACTTCTGAGCCTTTGCAAGGTCGGCGAGCCCCAGCGCCACGTCAAACTCCGCCAGCGAGAGGCCAGTCTCCGACACCTGCGGCGCACGCTCGAGGATGGCGCTTTTCAGGCTTTCATAGAGCCGCTTTTCGATCTCCAGCGCCTCGTTTCCGGCGTTGAGGATGCGGGTTTCCAGCTCGGTCAGCTCGACCGTGGTGAAGCGCACCTGATTGGCGGTGGTCTGGCGGTGAATGAAGGTCTCGTTCAGTGGCGCAGACATCATCTTTTCGGCATGGGTCGCGGTGGTCTCGATGAAGTAGCCGAGCACGTTGTTGTGCTTGATCTTCAGCGAATTCACCCCGGCCATCTCGGCATATTTCGCCTGCATCGAGGCGATCACGCCGCGCCCCTGGTCGCGCAGGGTGCGGGCCTCGTCGAGCTGCGCATCATAGCCGGGCGCGATGAACCCGCCGTCGCGCACCATCAGCGGCGGCTCGGCGATCAGCGCGGCCTCGAGCATGGCGATCAGCTCGTCGTGGCCGGTGAGTGTTTCACGTGCATCGCGCAGCAGCGGCGGCAATTCGGCTCTATCGAGGGTCTCGGCGATCTCCTCGGCCTGCGCCAGCGCATTGCGCACGGCGGCCAGATCGCGCGGGCCGCCCCGGTCGAGACCAAGCCGCGAGAGCGCGCGGTCGAGGTCGGGCACCTTGCGCAGGCTGTCGCGCAGAAGCTTCACCTCACCGCTCTCCATCGCCCAGTCCAGAGCCTGAAGCCGGGCTTCGATCATCTCCAGATTGCGCGAGGGAGAGGACACGCGCCTCTCCAGCAGCCGCGCGCCGCCCGGCGTCACCGTCCGGTCGATCACCGAGAGCAGCGAGCCCGCGCGGCCGCCGTTCATCGAATGCGTGAGTTCGAGGTTCCGCCGGGTCGCGGCGTCGATCTGCAGCAGGTTCGAGACCGCATCGCGCTGCGGCGGGCGGAGCAGGGGCAGGCGGCCCTTTTGCGTGATGTCGAGATAGTCGACCAGCGCGCCGAGGGCCGAAAGCTCGGGCCGCTCGAACGCGCCGAAGCCCGAGAGGGTCTGCACGCCGAAGAGCCGCTTCAGTCTCTCTTCGGCGCCGGTGCTGTCGAAGGACGCCCCGCCCAGCACGGTGGGATAGATGCCAAGATCGCCCAGCACCGGGCGCAGCTCTTCGTCGGTGCTGTCCGAGACCAGAACTTCGGAGGGGGCCAGCCGTGCCAGCTCGGCGCCGATGCGGGCGCGGCTCAGCGGCATGACGTGCAGCGCGCCGGTGGAAATGTCGGTCCAGGCCAGCGCCCAATCGTCCCTGATGCGGCCCAATGCGGCGAGGTAGTTGTGACGGCGGGCTTCCAGAAGCGACTCTTCGGTGAGGGTGCCGGGGGTGACAAGCCGCACCACGTCGCGCTTTACCACCGACTTGTGGCCGCGCTTCTTCGCCTCTGCGGGGCTTTCCAGCTGTTCGCCCACGGCAACGCGGAAGCCCTTGCGGATCAGCGTCAGCAGGTAGCCTTCGGCGGCATGGACGGGCACGCCGCACATGGGAATGTCGTCGCCCGCATGCTTGCCGCGCTTTGTCAGCGCGATGTCCAGCGCCTCGGACGCCGCCACCGCGTCGTCGAAGAACATCTCGTAGAAGTCGCCCATCCGGTAGAAAAGGAGCGCATCCGGATATTGCGCCTTGATCTCAAGATATTGCGCCATCATCGGCGTGACTGCCGTCATCTAGTCCCCCAGTGCTGCTTCGGGCAGACATATCAAAGCGCGCAGGGGCGGTGAAAGACGAAATGCGCCCAGTCGAGCGCAGTTGAGCCGCGGCTTCCCCTGCGCTAAGAGAAACGCCGCGATTACCGGAGGACCGCAAGCCAATGACAAAAACAAAATTCACTCGTGAAGAGGCGCTTGCCTTCCACCTCGATCCGACCCCCGGCAAATGGGAGGTCCAGGCCACGGTCCCGATGACCACCCAGCGCGACTTGTCACTGGCCTATTCCCCCGGCGTGGCTGTCCCCTGCGAGGAAATCGCCGCCCACCCCGAGCTGGCTTACGACTACACCAACAAGGGCAACCTCGTTGCAGTGATCTCGAACGGCACGGCGGTGCTCGGCCTCGGCAATCTCGGCGCGCTCGGCAGCAAGCCGGTGATGGAGGGCAAGTCGGTGCTCTTCAAGCGCTTCGCCGACGTGAACTCGATCGACATCGAGCTCGACACCGAGGATCCCGAGGAGTTCATTAAGGCCTGCAAGCTGATGGGCCCCACCTTCGGCGGCATCAACCTCGAAGATATCAAGGCGCCCGAATGCTTCATCATCGAGCAGCGCCTGAAGGAAGAGATGGACATCCCGGTCTTCCACGATGACCAGCACGGCACGGCGGTGATCTGCGCCGCAGGCCTGATCAACGCGCTGCACCTTTCGGGCAAGAAGATCGAGGACGTGCGGATCGTCCTCAACGGCGCGGGGGCGGCGGGCATCGCCTGCCTCGAGCTGCTGAAGTCCATGGGTGCGCAGCATGACAACTGCATCATGTGCGACACCAAGGGCGTGATCTACCAGGGCCGCACCGAGGGCATGAACCAGTGGAAGTCGGCCCATGCGGCCAACACCAAGCTGCGCAGCCTCGAGGAAGCGATGGTTGGCGCGGATGTCTTCCTTGGTGTCTCGGCCAAGGGCGCGGTCACCCAGGACATGGTCAAGAGCATGGCCGACAACCCGGTGATCTTCGCCATGGCGAACCCCGATCCCGAGATCACCCCGGAAGAGGCGCATGAGGTCCGCGTCGACGCCATCGTCGCCACCGGCCGCTCTGACTACCCCAACCAGGTGAACAACGTCCTTGGTTTCCCCTACCTGTTCCGCGGCGCGCTCGACATCCACGCCCGGGCGATCAACGACGAGATGAAGATCGCCTGTGCCCGCGCGCTGGCCGAGCTGGCGCGCGAGGACGTGCCCGACGAGGTGGCGCTGGCCTATGGCAAGTCGCTGACCTTCGGCCGGGACTACATCATCCCCACGCCCTTTGACCCGCGCCTCATCCACCGCATCCCGCCCGCCGTGGCGCGCGCGGGCATGGACACTGGCGCCGCGCGTCGTCCGATCATCGACATGGAGGCCTATGAGGCCGGGCTGCGCGGCCGCATGGACCCGACCGCCTCGGTGCTGCGCGGCATCAACAACCGCGCCCGCGCCGCGCAATCGCGGATGATCTTCGCCGAGGGCGACGATCCGCGCGTGCTGCGCGCCGCGGTCATGTACCAGCGCAACGGCTTCGGCAAGGCGATCGTCGTCGGCCGGGAGGCGGACGTGAAGGAGAAGCTCGAGGCCAGCGGCCTCGCCGACGCGGTGCGCGAGATCAAGGTGGTGAACGCCGCCAACACCGAGCATCTCGAGACCTACAAGGAATTCCTTTACCAGCGCCTGCAGCGCAAGGGCTACGACCGTCAGGACGTGCACCGTCTCGCCGCGCGCGACCGGCACGTCTTTGCTGCGCTGATGCTGGCGCACGGCCATGGCGACGGGCTGATCACCGGCGCGACGCGCAAGTCGGCGCATGTGCTCGAGGCGATCAACCACGTCTTCGACGCCGACACGCAGCACGGCGCCGCCGGGGTCACCGCGATCATGCACAAGGGGCGGATCGTGCTGATCTCCGACACGCTGGTGCACGAATGGCCCGAGGAAGAGGATCTCGCCAACATCGCCGAGCGCGCCGCCGGCATTGCCCGGCACCTCGGGCTCGAGCCGCGGGTTGCCTTCGTGTCCTTCTCGACCTTCGGCTACCCGGTGTCGGAGCGCGCCTCGAAGATGCACCGTGCGCCGGTGATCCTCGACCAGCGCGGCGTCGACTTCGAGTACGAGGGCGAGATGACCGTCGACGTGGCGCTGAACCGCAAGGCGCAGGAAAACTACCCATTCCAGCGCCTCACCGGCCCGGCAAACATCCTCGTGGTGCCGGCCCGCCATTCGGCCTCGATCTCGGTGAAGCTGATGCAGGAGATGGGCGGCGCCACGGTGATCGGCCCGATCCTTGCGGGCGTCGACAGCTCGATCCAGATCTGCTCGACGACGATGACCGCCAATGACATCCTGAACATGGCGGTTCTTGCGGCCTGCAAGGTCGGCTGACACGATCAGGCGCCTGCCGGGCTGGTCCGGCAGGCGCAGTCTCCCAGACATTGAAAGGCGCGCGCGCATGGCGATCTACAACCTCGGGTCCATCAACGCGGACATGACCTATCGCGTGCCGCACCTTCTGGCGCCGGGCGAGACGCTGGCCACCAGCTCGCTGACCCGCGGGCTCGGCGGCAAGGGCGCCAACATGTCGGTCGCCGCAGCGCGGGCCGGGGCACAGGTGCGCCATCTCGGGGCGGTTGGCGACGACGGGCGCTGGGCGATCGAGCGGCTCACGGAATATGGCGTCGACACGCGGCAGATCGCGGTGCTCTCCGAGGCCACGGGCCATGCCATCATCATGCTCGATGCCGAGGCCGAGAACTGCATCCTGATCTACCCCGGCGCCAACCGCGCGCTTTCGGTCGAGCGCATCGAGGCCGGGCTGGCCGAGGCTTTGCCCGAGGACATCTTCGTCTTCCAGAACGAGACCAACGCGCAGCGCGAGGCGGCCGAGCTGGCCTCGGCGCGCGGGCTGCGCGTGGCCTATGCCGCCGCGCCCTTCGATGCCGATGCGGTCACGCTGGTGCTGCCGCTTCTCGATCTGCTGGTGCTGAACGAGATCGAGGCCGCGCAGCTCGAGAAGGCAACCGGGCAGGGCATCGACAGTATCCCGGTGCGCGACGTGGTGGTGACGCTCGGCGCCCGCGGCTGCCGGTGGATCAACACGGATTCGCGCCAAACCCGCGATTTCGCAGCCTTGCCGGTGACCCCCGTGGATACCACCGGCGCGGGTGACACATTCACCGGCTACCTGCTTGCGGGTCTCGATCGGGGTCTGCCCATGGTCACTTCGATCGAGATGGCGCAGCGTGCCGCCGCGATCATGGTCACCCGCCAAGGCACCGCCGACGTCATCCCCGATCTCAAGGACGTCACCGAGTATCGCTTCTGAGCCGAGCTTCGCGGCGCGAACTTCCAAGGGAGAGCCCTCCGCAGGCGGGTGGGGGGATCATCCCCCGGCGAAGGCCGCGGCGCTGCCCCAGAGCGCCCGAACCCGCGCATCCCGCCCGCAGGCGTCACGATAGCGCTTGTAGGCCGAGGATTGCTTCAGCGGCCCGAAGCGGGTGAGCACGAGCCCCGTGCCCTTGTAATAATCCTGATGCTCGGCCTCGGCGGGCCAGAAGCGGCTCGCCTGCAGAACCGGGGTGACGATGGTCTGCCCAAGCGCCGCCTGCGCCTGCGCCTTGGCTTCCATCGCCGCGCGTTTCTGCGCCGGACCATTGGCGAAAATCGCCGTGCGGTAGCTGTCGCCGCGGTCGCAGAACTGCCCGCCTGCGTCGGTGGGGTCGATGGATCGGAAGAACAGCGCATAGAGGTCTTCGGCCGAAACGCGGCTGTCGTCGTAGAGGATGCGCACCGCCTCGTAATGGCCGGTGCCACCGCGGCTGACCTGCTTGTAGCTGGGGTTCGCCAGCGCGCCGCCGGTGTACCCCGAGATTGCCTCGCGCACGCCGGTGACCTTCTCGAAGTCCGCCTCGACGCACCAGAAGCAGCCGCCGGCGACGATGATCTCGCGCGTCTCCGCAGCCGCGGGCGAGGCCGCGCCAAATAGGCTCAACGCGGCCAGGAACAGTCCCGAAACAAGGTGTTTCATATCTCCTCCCTCTTCTCTTGCGACAAGCCTGCGCTGCTCCGGTCGCGCGATCAATGGTTTTGCGAAGGTCTCACTGCTTGGTGAGCCGGGTGGCCCTGCGCGCCACGTTTCTGCCGACGCCGGGTGCGGAAATGGTGCCATGTCCGCTTCGCGGAAAAATCGGAAAAAAAGTTGCACGCGGGTGAAACTCTTCGCGGAGGAGTTGCGTGTCTGAAGCAGTGCCGCGGTGTCGGGGGGTGCTCCTGCCTCCGATTTCGCGGCGGGAAGGGTAAGACGTGGCCCTCGTCCGGTCCGGTTGTGGCCTAGAGGTGTTGTTAACAATTTGTCGCCATTGTCCAAGGTGGCGGAAGAGTTCGGACGACGGGTCACGGAAGAAAAGACAGAACAAAGCCTGTCAAAGGGGGCGCAACAGGGCCTCCCGAAAATGGGCCATGGTGCCAGCCGCATCTACGGGTCCCCACGTGGACGGCGGCGGGCGCTCACAAGCTAGGGCGCGCTTGCGTATCCCCACCTCGGCGCGTCTTGGGCCGCCTCCGGTGTCGTGACCGGAGGCGGCAATTTTTTTGCATCAGCCTTGATCGGTGTCTCAGGGTTCGCCCTGCAATGCCGCGCGCGTGAGCGGGCAGCGGCTCCCGCCGTAGAGGCGCTCCAGCACCTGCGAAAACACCTCTGGCGCGCCGGGCACCGCCTCGAAGAGCGTCATGCTCGAGCGCACCTTCAGCGCATCCACCGGGCCGAGCATTGCCTCGGGGCTCCGCCCCGGGTGATCCAGCAGCCAGCCCGAGGCCTCGGCCAGCCGCGGCCCCAGCACCGGATGCGCGAGATAGACCCGGGCCTGCTCGGCATCGCGCAGTCCGAAATGCCGAGCGCGCGCCGAGCGGCCGAGCGTCTCGAGCTGCGGAAAGACCCACCAGATCCAATGGCTCACCTTCTGCCCGGCCTGCAATTCGCGCACGACCTGCGGCCAGACCTGCTCCTGCGCGTCGAGAAATTCCTGTAGTTCGGCCATGAGAGCGCCCCCCGTCATACGCACCAGTCTAGCGCGGCGCAGGCCGAAGGCGAAACCGGGGCGCAGCCCCTTACGCGCCTGCGCGCGGACCGCCCCGGGATGTTTGTGCCTATCAGAAGGGCGGGTGCGGAGGGCCAACAGGCAAAAGAAATCCCGCCGGAGGCGTCTCCGGCGGGGATCATCAAACAGAGCGCTGGGAAAGGGCTCAGCCGTTCAGGCGGCGTTTCCGTGCGGCCAGCAGCTTCAGGCGCAGGGCGTTGAGCTGGATGAAGCCCGCCGCGTCCTGCTGGTCATAGGCGCCGGCGTCATCCTCGAAGGTCACATGCGCCTCGGAGTAGAGCGATTCATCCGACCAGCGCGCCACGGTGCGGGCCGAGCCCTTGTAGAGCTTCAGGCGGACGGTGCCGCTGACGTGCTCCTGGCTCTTGTCGATGAGCGCCTGCAGCATCTCGCGCTCGGGCGAGAACCAGAAGCCGTTGTAGATCAGCTCGGCGTAGCGCGGCATGATCGAGTCCTTGAGGTGGCCGGCGCCGCTGTCGAGCGTGATCTGCTCGATGCCGCGGTGCGCTTCCAGCAGGATCGTGCCGCCCGGGGTCTCGTAGATCCCGCGCGACTTCATGCCGACGAAGCGGTTCTCGACAAGATCGAGAACACCGATGCCGTGCTTGCCGCCAAGCTCGTTGAGCTTGGTGAGGATCGTCGCGGGTGACATGGCCTCGCCGTTGATCGCCACGGCGTCACCCTTTTCGAAGGTCACTTCGACGTATTCCGGCTCGTTCGGAGCCTGCTCGACGGGAACGGAGCGCTGCAGAACGTATTCGGGCGCTTCCTCGGCGGGATTCTCGAGAACCTTGCCCTCGGAAGAGGTGTGCAGAAGGTTGGCGTCGACCGAGAACGGCGCCTCGCCGCGCTTGTCCTTGGCGACGGGGATCTGGTTCTGCTCGGCGAACTCCAGAAGACGGGTGCGCGAGGTCAGGTCCCAGAGGCGCCAGGGTGCGATCACCTTGATGTCGGGGTTCAGCGCATAGGCGGCCAGTTCGAAACGCACCTGGTCGTTGCCCTTGCCGGTCGCGCCATGGGCCACCGCGTCGGCGCCCTCGGCCGCGGCGATCTCGACCAGCCGCTTCGAGATCAGCGGACGGGCGATCGAGGTGCCAAGCAGGTAGAGCCCTTCGTAGAGGGCATTGGCGCGGAACATCGGGAAGACGAAATCGCGCACGAACTCTTCGCGCAGATCCTCGATATAGACTTTCGACACGCCGAGCATTTCTGCCTTGGCGCGGGCCGGTTCGAGCTCTTCACCCTGGCCGAGGTCGGCGGTGAAGGTGACGACCTCGCAGCCGTATTCGGTCTGGAGCCACTTCAGGATGATCGAGGTGTCGAGGCCCCCGGAATAGGCCAGGACGACTTTCTTGGGCGCGGACATGGGCTTTCCCTCACGTATGAACTGGCCTCGCGCATTACTGGGTTTTATCCCCGGTATCAAGGATCGCCCGTTGACCTTCCGGGCTCATATGCTAGCCGTCGGCGATGTCTGGGCAAAACGCGGCGGGGGTTTCATGAAAGGTTGGCGCATTTTCGTGCATTCGCTGCGGATGGTGGTCGACAACATCGGCACCGCGCTGCGCGTCTCGCTCGTGCTCTACCTCGTGCAGGCCGCCAGCCAGATCGCCACCTACCTGCATGCCGATGACGCTGGCCCGGACGGGCTGCCCGTACAGGTGATCGGCCTTCCGGCCCTGGCGCTTGTGGTGCTGGCGGTGCTCGCCAGCCTCTGGATCGCTGTGGCGTGGCACCGTTTCGTGCTGACCGGCGAAGAGCCGCGCGGCTGGCTGCCACGATGGCACGGTGGCGAGATCCTTGGCTATTTCGGCCGGTCGATCCTCATCGCGCTGGTGATCTTCCTCGGCATGATGATCTCGGCCATCCCGGTGGCGCTGATCGGCGCGGCGGTGCCCGGGCTGGCGCCGGTGCTTGTCTTCGGCCTTGTCGGGCTGGGCGGCTACCTGTTCTTCCGGCTCGGGCTGATCTTGCCGGCCTCGGCGGTGGGCGAGAAGCTGACGCTGAAGCAGGCCTGGCGCGCCACCGCCGAGGACGATGGCGCGGTGGTGACCCTGGCCATGCTGGTGATCGGTGGCTCGTTGCTGGTCGAGCTTCCGGCACTGATCGACAACAGCGCGGGGTCGATCGTCAACCTCGTCTACGGGCTGGTGATCAACTGGTTCGCCACGATGATCGGCATCTCGGTGCTGACCTCGCTCTACGGCCATTTCGTCGAGAAGCGCCCGATCGATTGAGCGTCGAGCGGGCCTTCAGCGGCCTTGCGCAAAGCGTGCCGATGCGCCACATGCCTAGGGCATGGATGATTTTCTCGCTCACGCCCGCGCCGCCACGCAAGAGATGCGCTCGGTCTTTCCCGAGACGCCGCTTCTGCGCAACGATCACCTTTCGGCGATTTTCGGCGCCGACATCTGGCTCAAGCGCGAGGATTTGAGCCCGGTGCGCAGCTACAAGCTGCGCGGCGCCTTCAATGCCATGCGCAAGCGTCCCGAGGTCGAGACCTTTGTTGCCGCCAGCGCCGGCAACCACGCGCAGGGCGTCGCCTACATGTGCCGGCAGTTCGGCAAGACCGGGGTGATCTTCATGCCGGTGACCACGCCGCAGCAGAAGATCCAGAAGACCCGCATGTTCGGCGGCGAGAATGTCGAGATCCGCCTTGTCGGAGACTATTTCGACGAATGCCTCAGCGCCGCGCAGGACTATTGCGCCGAGATCGGCGGGCATTTCCTGTCGCCCTTCGACGATGAGGACGTGATCGAGGGGCAGGCCACCGTGGCGGTGGAGATCGAGGCGCAACTCGGCCGGGTGCCGGACCATCTGGTGATCCCGGTGGGCGGTGGCGGGCTTGGCTCGGGGCTGCTGAGCTATTTCGGCACGGCGAGCCAATACACCTTTGTCGAGCCTCTGGGCGGCGCCTGCCTGCGCGCGGCGCTCGAGGCGGGCAAGCCGGTGACCCTGCCATCGGTGAACACTTTCGCAGATGGGGCGGCGGTCGCGCGGATCGGCGCCAAAACCTTCGAGGTGCTGAAGGGCGTCGGGGTGGCGAACACGCTGGCGGTGAACGAGGACCGGCTTTGCACCACCATTCTCGAGATGCTGAACGTCGAGGGCGTGGTGCTGGAGCCCGCCGGGGCGCTGTCGATCGACGCGCTGAAGGATCTCGGACAGTCGATCCGCGGCAAGACCGTGGTCTGCATCACCTCGGGCGGCAATTTCGACTTCGAACGTCTGCCGGAGGTGAAGGAGCGGGCGCAGCGCTACTCGGGGGTGAAGAAATACTTCATCCTGAGGCTGCCACAGCGGCCCGGCGCGCTGAAGGATTTCCTGAACTTCCTTGGGCCGGAGGATGATATCGCGCGGTTCGAATACCTGAAGAAATCGGCGCGCAACTTCGGGTCGGTGCTGATCGGGATCGAGACCGCGGATCCGGCGAATTTCGACCGGCTTTTCAGCGATCTCGACGCCCATGGATATGCCTATCGTGACATCACCGACGACGAGGTGCTGGCGCAATTCGTGATCTGATCACGGCGTGCGACGATGCGCTGGGCGCGATCTGCCCGGCGCAGAGCCTGATCCACAGGGTTCAGGCGGCGCGATGCTCAGGCAACTGCGCGAGGAATTCCTCGCGTGAGCGGGCGTAGCAGCGGCGCAGCAACTCGGGATCAAGCGGCGCGCCGAGCCCGGCGGTGATCGCCAGTTCCCCGGCCTCGCAAAGGGCCGAGAGCCGCTCGAAGCCGAGATTGAGCGTGCTGCCCTTGAGGAAATGCAGCTGTTCGGAGAGTTCCTGCAGAGACCCGGGATGCGCGGGCAGGCGGTCGAGCGTGGCCTGCACCTCGGTCAGGAAGAGCGCGACCACCTCGTCGAAATGCTCTGCCCCGATCTCGTTGCGCAGCTCGGCCACCCTGTGCCAGTCGATGAGCGGGCCACCCGGCTCTGATCCGGGGGAGCGCGTGGCGGGGGATGTCGGGGCTTCGGTCATCTGGGTACCTCCTGTGCGGAGACTTGCATGCAAAGCTGAACGAAGCGTTTCGGTGCGGGGGACTGCCATCGCTGAAAGCACGCATTAACGCGCGGACCCTAGGCTGCATTCCGGTCAGATGCAGCTTGGAAGGACGCAGAGTGATCCCGAACACCGCCGAGAGTTTCGAACCAGGCTGGGGGCGAGCCCCGATCCGGCGCGTGTTGGTCGTGGATGACAGCCCGCTGCAACTGAAGATCCTCTCGTCGATGCTGCAGCGCTGGGGGCTCGAGGTGTCGCAGGCGCAGAGCGGTGCCGAGGCGCTGCTGCTCTGCGCCGAGATGCGCCCCGATGCGGTGCTTTCCGACTGGATGATGCCCGGAATGGACGGGCTTGAGTTCTGCCGCCTGTTTCGTGCCCAATGCGGCGAACGCTATGGCTATTTCATCCTGCTCACCAGCAAGAGCGACAAGGCCGAGATCGCCCGCGGGCTCGACGCTGGGGCGGATGATTTCCTCACCAAGCCGGTGAACGCCAGCGAACTGCGGGCGCGGATCAACGCCGGGGCGCGGATCCTGCAGATGCAGCGTCAGCTTTCGGCGACTCTCGGGCGGCTGCAGGAGGCCTATGACGCCGTGGACCGCGACCTGCAGCAGGCCCGCACCATCCAGCAGGCGCTGGTGCCGCGCCGTAATCGGCGCATCGGCACCTCGCAGGTGAGCCTGCTGCTCAAGCCCTGCGGCCATGTGGGCGGCGATCTGGTGGGCAGCTTCTCGCATTGCGAACGCAGCGTCGGGCTCTACAGCATCGACGTGTCGGGGCACGGTATCACCTCGGCGCTGATGACCGCGCGGATCGCCGGGCTGCTGGGTGGCGACTTTCCCGATCAGAACATCGCGCTCGAGAGGATCGTGCACGGGACGCTCTTCCGTCCGCCCGAGGAGGTCGCGCGACGGCTCAACGAGCGTTTGGCGGCGGACCCGGGCGTGGCGGAGTATCTGACCATGGCCTATGCCGTGGCCGATCTCGATTCCGGCAAGGTCGAGCTGGTGCAGGCGGGACACCCGCCGCCGCTGCTGCTGCGCGCCGGCGGTGGTGCCGAGTTCATCGGGAAGGGCGGCTTGCCGGTCGGGCTGATCCCCGGCGCGCGCTACGAGCGGCTGCGGCTGCAGATGCGCCCCGGCGACCGGCTGCTGCTCTATTCCGACGGGCTGACCGAGGCGCTGATGACCGATGGCACGCAGCTTGATCTTGCAGGGCTGCGGGCACTGGCGCCCGAAGTGCAGGGACAGGGCACCGAGTATCTCGACGATCTCTTCTGGCGGGTCACCCAGCGCATGGGCCGCGGTGCGCGGCTGGAGGATGACGTCTCGGCCGCGCTGCTGGAATTCGGCGGGATTTGACCCCGATCAGCGCAGGACGCGGCGCAGGAAGTCGCGGTCGCCCGGGTTGCCGAGGATCTCCGAGGCCAGCACCGGGTCCATCCATACCGCCTGGTGGCCGGGCTCGCTGGGCGCGCCGAGCGGCCGGACCGGGTGGGCGGCGTAGATGATGCAGAGCTTCTCGGCCCAAAGATCGTATTCGGGCATGTAGGTGAAGCGGCGGAACGCCCCGAGACGACGCGGCTGAGCGATCTTCCAGCCGGTTTCCTCGAAGACCTCGCGGTGCAGCGCCGCGATCGGCGACTCGCCCGCGTCGATGCCGCCGCCGGGCAGTTGGTACTCGGGCCAGGGATCTGCCTGATGGGTGACCAGCACGGCCCCGTTTCGCGGCAAGATTGCATAGGCTCCGGGGCGGAGGGTGTACCTGCGCCCGGATTCGGGCGGCTCGCCGTATCTTGCAGTCATCGGTCCCCCTTGGTTCCCGTGTTTTTGCTGCTTATATGGGGCCGATATGCCAAGATCCGGCAGATAAGGAAACCCCATGACCATCGGCAGCAAACTCGCCTGGGACGATACCGTCCTGCCATTTCAATTGGATCACGCCGACATCCGGGGCCGCGTGGCGCGGCTCGACGGGGTGCTGAACGGGGTCCTCAGCCAACATGACTACCCGGAGCCTGTCGAGGCTCTGATCGCGGAGATGACCCTGCTGACCGCGCTGATCGGCCAGACCATGAAGCTGCGCTGGAAGCTCTCGCTGCAGGTGCAGACCCGCGGCGCGCTGCGCATGATCGCGACCGACTACTTTGCCCCCACCAAAGAGGGCGAGCCGGCCCGTCTGCGCGCCTACGCCAGCTTCGACCGCGACCAGATCACCGAAGCGCCGGCCTATGACCAGCTCGAAGACGGCTATTTCGCCGTGCTCATCGACCAGGGCAAGGGCACCACGCCCTACCAAGGCATCACCCCGCTTGCGGGCGGTGCACTGGCGCGCTGCGCCGAGAGCTATTTCGCCCAGTCCGAGCAGATCCCGACCCGCTTCATGCTCAACTTCGGCAACGTGCCGCAGGCGGATGGCAGCTCGCACTGGCGCGCCGGCGGCGTGATGCTGCAGCACATGCCCAAGGCGTCGCCCTTCGCCAAGCCGCAAGTCGACGGCGAGGGCGGCACCGGCGAGAACGGCGTGCTGCGTCCCGAGGACCTGCTGGGCGATACGGACGACGGTGAGAACTGGCGCCGCGTGAACTTCCACCTCGACACGGTGGATGAGCTGGAACTGATCGGCCCGGACATCGCGCCGACCGACCTGCTGGTGCGTCTTTACCACGAGGAGAACCCGCGGGTGTTCGACGCCCAGCCGGTGCGCTTCGGCTGCACCTGCTCGGAAGACCGCGTGCGCCAGTCGCTGTCGATCTACTCGGCGCGGGACATCGAGAAGATGACCACCGAGGACGGCAAGGTCACCGCCGACTGCCAGTTCTGCGGCGCGCATTACGAGCTTGACCCGGAAACGGTCGGGTTCGAGGCCAAGAAGTGAGCGCGGTCCGGGATCAGATCGATCTGCTGAAACGGGCGCTGGAGGCTACCTCTGGCGCCTCCTCCGATTTCGATCTGAACCCGGGCACGGTCCTGCCGGAGGGGCGCAAGCTGCGTCCCGCCGGCGTCCTCGCCGGCTTCGTCGCCTGCGAGCAGGGGCTCGAGCTGGTGTTGACCAAGCGCAGCTCGAGGCTCAAGCACCACCCGGGCCAGATCGCCTTCCCGGGCGGCAAGGTCGATCCCGGTGACGAGGACGAGGTCGCCGCCGCTCTGCGCGAAGCGCGCGAGGAGGTGGGTCTTTCCGAGAGCCGGGTGGACGTGCTGGGAACGCTGCCGCCGCACGAGACGGTCACCGGCTTCCATGTGACCCCGGTCATCGGCCTCGTCATGTACGACTTCGACCCTGTTCCGGAGCCCGGCGAGGTCGCCGAGGTGTTTCGCGTGCCCTTCGAGCATGTCGCCGATCTGGAGCGGTATAGCATCCAGGGCCGCCGCTGGCGCGGCGCCACGCGGCATTACTGGACGGTGCCTTTCGGCCCTTATTATATCTGGGGCGCGACGGCACGGATGCTGCGCGGGCTGGCGGAGCGCATGGCATGAGCCTTGCTAAGACCACGGTCACGGTCACCGGCGACTGGCTGACCCGGCCCGAGACGCAGCAGGTGCTCGCCATGCTCGAGGACGGCGGGCATCAGGGCTACGTGGTCGGTGGCTGCGTGCGCAACGCGCTGATGGGCGTGGCGGTGAGCGACGTCGACATCGCCAGCGATGCGCGCCCCGAGCGGGTGGTCGAACTGGCGCAGGCGGCGGGGCTGAAGCCGGTGCCCACGGGCATCGAGCATGGCACGGTGACGGTGGTGGCGGGCGGCATTGGCCACGAGATCACCACCTTCCGCGCCGACACCGAGACGGATGGTCGCCGCGCCGTGGTGCGCTTTTCGGACGACATCGCCGAGGATGCGGCGCGGCGCGATTTCACCATGAATGCGCTCTATGCGGATGCGCGGGGTCTGATTTTCGATCCGCTGGACGGCCTGCCGGACCTGCGCGCCCGCCGGGTGCGCTTCATCGGCGCGGCCACCGACCGTATCCGCGAGGACTACCTGCGCACGCTGCGCTATTTCCGCTTCTCCGCCTGGTACGGCGATCCCGGGCAGGGCTTCGATCCTGACGCGCTGGCGGGCATTGCCGAAACGCTGGACGGGCTGGACACCCTGTCGCGCGAGCGTGTCGGGCAGGAGATGCTGCGCCTTCTGGCCGCGCCCGATCCGGTGCCCGCCGTGTCGGTCATGGCGCAGGTCGGCGTGCTGGCGCATGTGCTGCCCGGAGCTTCGGTGACCGCGCTGGGCCCGCTGGTGGCCGAGGAACAGAGACTGTCCGTCGCCCCGGACGCGCTGCGCCGGCTCGCGAGCCTCGGCGTGGAAGCGCCCGACCTGCGGCTCTCGAAGGCGCAGCAGCGGCACCTTGCCCTGTATCAGGGCCTGATCGGCGAGACGCAGGGGCCGGCGGAGCTGGCCTATCGCCACGGCGGCGAGGTTGCTCAAAGCGTGCTCTTGCTGCGCGCCGCAAGCTTCCAGCAGCCGGTGACGGAAGAGGCGCTCTTCGAGATGGCTCGGGGCAGCGAGGCCAACTTCCCGCTCTCGGCCAAGGATTTCATGCCCGCGCTCAAGGGGCCCGCACTGGGCGAGGCGCTGCGCGCAGCCGAGAAACGCTGGATCGGATCGGGTTTCACGCTTACGAAGGCGGAACTTCTGTCTGACGAGTAAGCGCCCTGCATGACGATTGATCCGCTCTACGCCTTTGTCTTCTTCGGGCTCTTCTCGCCCGGTCCCAATGTCATCCTGCTGACCGCCTCGGGCGCGCGCTTCGGCGTGAAACGCACCTTGCCGCATCTTTTCGGTGTGGTGATCGGTGTCGGCATCACCGCCGGGCTCACCGGGCTCGGCATTGCCGCGTTGCTGCAGCAGATGCCGAAGCTGGAGTTCGCGCTGCGCATCGCGGCGAGCGCCTGGATGCTCTACATGGCCTGGGGCCTGTGGAATTCCGAGCGCCGCAAGAAGGCCGAGGCGGCCCGCCCCATGACGCTGATCGAGGCGGTGCTCTTCCAATGGGTGAACCCCAAGGTCTGGGCGGTGGCGCTGGCGGCGGTCTCGGCCTATCCCTCGGCTTTCGGCCCGCTGGGCGAAGCGCTGCGGCTGGGGTCGGCCTTTTCGGGTCTGAACCTCGTGGTGTGCCTCTTCTGGACCTCGGCAGGGGCATTGCTGACCTACCTGCTGTCGACCCCGGCGGCCTGGCGCTGGTTCAACCGGGCCATGGCCATCGCACTGGCAAGTTTTTCCGTCATGGTGTTCCTGTAAGGCCTGACCTAGACCTAGCGTCAGACAATCAGGACACGACACATGTTTCGCCGTTTCGAAAGCATGGTCGATCCCTATGTGGACTACCCGCAGACGGACCGGCCTCCGACCAAGCTGCTGCCCTTCATGCTGGACTATTCCCGGCCGTTTCGCCGGGTCTTCGTCTGGACAGGGCTCTTGTCGGTGGTGGTCGCCAGCATCGAGATCGGGCTCATTTGGGCCATGGGCTGGGTCGTCGACATCCTCGGCGGCGAGCCGGCGCAGGTCTGGGAAGACCACGGCTGGCATCTCATAGCCCTCGCGCTTTTCATCCTGCTGCTGCGGCCGCTGTTCCAGGCGCTCGACGTGCTGCTGCTGAACAATGCGATCATGCCCAACTTCGGCACCTTGGTGCGCTGGCGGGCGCATAAGCAGGTGCTGCGCCAGTCGATCGGCTGGTTCGAGAACGATTTTGCCGGGCGCATCGCCAACCGCATCATGCAGACGCCCCCGGCGGCGGGCGAGGCGGTGTTCCAGGTCTTCGACGCGATCACCTTCTCGATCTCCTACCTCGTCGGCGCGCTGGTGCTGCTCGGCGATGCCGACCCGCGGCTGGTGATCCCGATGCTGCTCTGGCTGGCGCTCTACGCCGGGTTGATGAAATGGACGGTCGCCCGCGTCGGCGCGGCGTCAAAGGCCGCTTCGGATGCGCGCAGCTTCGTCACGGGCCGCGTGGTGGATGCCTATACCAACATCCACTCGGTGAAGATGTTCGCCCACGACCGGCAGGAACTGGATTACGCCAAGGAGGCGATCGAGCAGGCGCGGCAGACCTTCCAGGCGGAAATGCGGCTCTATACCTTGATGGATCTGGGTTTGATGGTGCTCAACGGGCTGCTCATCGTCGGCGTTGTCGGCTGGGCCATTGCCCTGTGGATGCAGGGGCAGGCCAGCACCGGCGCGGTGGCGGCGGCGACGGCGCTGACGCTGCGGCTCAACGCGATGACCGGCTGGATCATGTGGGCGCTGACCACCTTCTTCCGCCAGCTCGGCGTGGTGGCCGAGGGGATGGAGACCATCGCCCAGCCGATCGAACTTGTCGACGGCCCGGATGCAAAGCCGCTTCGGGTCGCGCAGGGCGAGATTGCGGTGTCGGATCTCTCGCACCACTACGGGCGCGGCTCGGGCGGGCTCGACCGGGTGACGTTGACCATCCGCCCCGGCGAGAAGATCGGCCTTGTGGGCCGTTCGGGCACCGGGAAATCGACCCTCGTGAAGCTGCTTCTGCGCTTCTACGACCCTGAATCCGGCAAGGTCGAGATCGACGGGCAGGACATCACCCGCGTGACGCAGGACAGCCTGCGACGCCAGATCGGCATGGTGCAGCAGGACAGCGCTCTGATGCACCGTTCGGTGCGCGAGAACCTGCTCTATGGCCGCCCCGAGGCGAGCGAGGCGCAGATGATCGAGGCCGCGAAGCAGGCGCAGGCGCATGAGTTCATCCTCACGCTTGAGGACGGTCAGGGGCGGCGCGGCTATGATGCTCATGTGGGTGAGCGCGGCGTGAAGCTCTCGGGCGGGCAGCGGCAGCGCATCGCGCTGGCGCGGGTGATCCTCAAGGATGCGCCGATCCTGATCCTCGACGAAGCCACCTCGGCGCTGGATTCGGAGGTCGAGGCGGCGATCCAGGACACGCTCTACGGCATGATGGAAGGCAAGACGGTGATCGCCATCGCGCACCGGCTCTCGACCATCGCGGCCATGGACCGCATTCTGGTGATGGACGACGGGCGCATCGTCGAGCAGGGTACCCATGACGCGCTTTTGGCCCAGGCTGGACTATATGCAGGGTTCTGGGCGCGCCAGTCCGGCGGCTTCCTCGACCCCGACGCCGACAGCCAAGCGCAGGACACCGCATGATCTGACCCAAGACCGAGAGGGCGAGGCATGAGCCTTTCCGACATGATAGACCCGTTTTCCCGCGCCGAGACGCCGCCGCCGCAGACCCTGGGGCGGTTCACGCTCTGGGCGCTGCGCGGGGCCTGGCCGGTGCTGATTCCGGCGGCGATCCTCTCGGCCCTGGGCGGCATCTTCGAGGTGATGTCGGCAAAGCTGCTGGGCGAGGTGATCGACAAGACCCTCAGCAGCCCCGCCAGCACGGTCTTTGCCGCTCACTGGCTGTTCCTGCTGCTCTGCGCCGCCTTCTTCATCCTGCTGCGGCCGGGGATCGCCGGGCTTTCGGCCTACGTGCAGTCGGTCGTCATGCAGCCCAATGTGTTCAACCTGATCCTGAGCCGGGTGCACCGCTACACGCTGGGCCATTCCGTCACCTTTTTCGACAATGATTTCGCCGGGCGCATCTCGCAAAAGGAGATGCAGACCGCTCGGGCGCTGAACGACGTGATCTCGGAGGTCATCCAGGCGGTGCTCTTTGCGCTCGCTTCGGTGATCGGCTCGGTCTGGCTGGTCGGCTCGATCGACTGGCGCATCGGGCTAGCGCTGATCGGCTGGATCGTCGTCTACGCGCTGTTGCTGCGCCACTTCATGCCGCGCATCCGCACGCGGTCCAAGGCGCGGGCGGCGGCGCGGGCGATGGTCACCGGCCAGCTGGTCGACACGGTGACCAACATCAAGACCGTGAAGCTCTTTGCCCATGACGAGTTCGAGGACCGCGCCGCGCTCGACGCCATGTCGACCTACCGCGAGCGCTTCATCGCCTTCGGTCATGTCGCCTCGGCCTTCCGGTTCTGGCTGATGGCGCTGGCGGGCACGCTGCCGGTGCTGCTGATCGGCGGCGCGCTGGCTTTCTGGTCGCAGGGCTACGTCACCGCCGGCGACATCGCCGCCACCGGGGCCGTCGCCATCCGGCTCAGCCAGATGACGGGCTGGGTCAGCTTCACGTTGATGGGCATCTACGCCAACATCGGCGAGATCGAGGATGGCATCCGCACCATCACTCCGGACCACACGCTTCTCGACGCGCCCGGTGCCCCGGCGCTGGCGGTGCCGCAGGGGCGCATCGAGTTCCGCGAAGCCGGCTTCGCCTACGGCCGCAAGGAAGGCGGGGTCGAGCATATCGCGCTCGACATTGCGCCGGGCCAGAAGGTGGGCATCGTCGGCGCCTCGGGCGCGGGCAAATCGACGCTCGTCGCGCTGCTGCTGCGGCTCTACGACACGGAAAAGGGCGGCATCTACATCGACGGGCAGAACATCGCGGATGTCACGCAGGAGAGCCTGCGGCGGCAGATCGGCATGGTCACCCAGGAGACGGCCATGTTCAACCGCTCGGCGCTGGACAACATCCGCTACGGCCGCCCGGAGGCCACGATGGAAGAGGTGATCGCCGCCGCCGAGAAGGCCGAGGCGCATGAGTTCATCCTGCATCTGCGCGACCACATGGGGCGCACCGGCTACGACGCGCACCTCGGCGAGCGGGGCGTGAAGCTCTCGGGCGGACAGCGGCAGCGCATCGCGCTGGCACGCGCCATCCTCAAGGACGCGCCGATTCTGGTGATGGACGAGGCCACCTCGGCGCTCGATTCCGAGGTCGAGGCGCTGATCCAGCGCGCGCTCGAGCGGGTGATGGAAGGCAAGACCGTTCTGGCCATCGCGCACCGGCTCTCGACCATCGCCAGCATGGACCGGATCGTGGTGCTTGATCAGGGCCGCATCGTCGAGCAGGGCAGCCACGACGCGCTGCTGGCGCAGAACGGGCTCTATGCGCGCTACTGGAACCGTCAAAGCGGCGGGGTGATCGACCCGCAGGAGGCAGCGGAATAGGCTCTGCAAGGGTGGCTCGCCCGCTTTAACAGGCTTGCGCGGCAGCCCCGTTGGGGGCATGAGGCGGCGCATGGAACAGGTCACGATCGAACGGCTCGGGCATCAGGGGGACGGCATCGCCGCCGGTCCCGTCTTCGTGCCCGGCACTCTTCCCGGCGAGCTTGTCGAGGGCGAGATCTCCGGCGGCGTCATGGACGCGCCGCGCATCCTCACGCCGTCCGAGATGCGGGTCAGCCCGCCCTGTCGCCACGCCAAGAGCTGTGGTGGCTGCCAGTTGCAGCACGCCCGGCCCGATTTTGTCGCCGCCTGGAAGCAGGATGTGGTGCGCCATGCACTGGCCGCGCATGGCATCGAGGCCGCGTTCCGCGAGATTGCCACCTCGCCCGAGCAAACGCGGCGCCGCGCCGGCTTTTCGGCCAAGCGCACCAAGAAGGGGGCGCAGGTCGGCTTTCACCGCAAGCGCTCCGACGTCATCGTCGAAGTGCCAGACTGCCGCGTCATAGACCCGAAACTGGCCGCCGCGCTGCCGCTGGTCGAGGCATTGGCGGTGCTCGGCGCGAGCCGCAAGGCCGAGCTGTCGGTGATGGTCACCACCAGCCATGGCGGGCTCGATGTGGTCGCCAAGGGCGGCAAGGAGGCCGACGCGCAGATGCAGCAGCAGCTCTCCGAGCTGGCGCGCCAGCATGAGTGCGCGCGCATCGCCTGGGGCGAGGACGTGGTGCTGACCCGCCGCCCGCCGATGCAGAAGATGGGAAGGGCCGAGGTCTCGCCGCCGCCGGGGGCATTCCTGCAGGCAACGCCGCAGGGCGAGGCGGCGCTGCTGGCCGATGTCCTGGAGCACATCGACGGGGCGAGCCATGTGGTCGACCTTTTCGCCGGCTGCGGCACCTTCGCGCTGCCGATCGCCGAGCGGGCGCGCGTGCACGCGGTCGAGGGCGACCGGGCGATGACCCAGGCGCTCGACCATGGCTGGCGCCATGCACAGGGTCTGCGCCACGTGACCACCGAGGCACGGGATCTCTTCCGCAACCCGCTTCTGCCCGCCGAACTGGCGCGTTTCGACGCCGCGGTGATCGACCCGCCGCGCGCCGGGGCCGAGGCGCAGGTGGCGCAGCTCTGCGAAGCGAAGATTCCCCGCATTGCCTTCGTGTCCTGCAACCCGGTGACCTTTGCGCGCGAGGCCGCGGCGCTGCTGCGCGCGGGCTACCAGCTCGAGGGGCTACGCGTCGTGGACCAGTTCCGCTGGTCGACCCATATCGAGCTCGTTGCAGGATTCAAAAGGCAATAGTGCCGATATTCCGACAACTTCCTGCCAACTCCTTCTATCGCGATGCCGCAGTGTACTGTATAACTGAGGCAAAATAAGAACGAGTGAGACAGGCAAGATGTTTATTGGCAGGCACGTGTTCGTGCTCGCAGCGGTTTTGCTGCTTGCCGCCTGCGGCGGTGGGCGGGACCCGGCGAGCATGAAATTCAGGTCCTATAGCGGGCCGTCCGTCACCCATGTCGTGGTGCATAAGCAGGCTCGCAAGATGTACCTGCTGCACCATGATTCGATCATGAAGGTCTATGACATCGGTCTTGGTTTCGACCCGACCGGCGACAAGAAGGTCGAAGGCGACGGCAAGACGCCCGAAGGGCTCTACATGATCGACCGGCGCAACCCGAACTCGCGGTTCCACCTGAGCCTCGGGATCGACTACCCCAACGCCGCCGACCGTGCCGAGGCGCGCTTTCTTGGAAAGAGCCCGGGCGGAGACATCTTCATTCACGGCCGCCCGCCGGCCTATCAGAACGGTGTCTGGGACTGGACCTGGGGCTGCATCGCCGTGACCGACCGCGAGATCGAGGATATCTACGCGATGATCCGTGCCGACAGGCCGACGCCGATCCTAATCATGCCCTGACCCTGCGCGCAGCGGGCAGGTGTGCAGAGCCGAAAACGGGCCGCCGCTTGGGGCGGCCTTTTGCTTGCGGCGACGCTCTTGAGGGCCGATGCGCGCTGCCGGACATGAAAAGACCGCCCCGGGGGGGCGGTCTTTTCATCTTTGCCGATGCGGCGAGGTTCAGAAACCGGCCATCTGCGTGCCTGGCGTCGGGGCGAGGTCGGGCGCGCCCATGACCAGGGTCCACCAGATCTTGCCGCCCGGTTCCTGAAACCAGGAAAAGCCCATCTGGCGGGCACTCGGGTCGAGGATCACGTCGCGGGTCGGCGCGTCTTCCATCCAGGCGGCGAGGGTCTCGAGCTCGGATTCATAGGTCTCCGAGATGTTCTCGCCGAGCAGGCGGCCGGTGTAGCCGACGCGCTGCACCCGGTCGATCGGCGAGGAGCCGTCCGAGCCGAAGTGCCAAGGGCGGTTCTGCACCGACATGTCGCGCGAATGGGTCGCGGCGGCAGCGTTGAGTTTGCTGTCGAGAGTCACACCCGGCACGCCGCGCGCCTGACGCAGCGCGTTCACGGAATCGAGCATCGAATATTCGATCCGGCCGCTGTCGCCCTCGTTGATCCGGTAGACGCGTGGCAGGGGCTTGCCGTCCGGCCCAATCTGCGGCGGGGTCACCGAGGGGGCACATGCCGCCGCGAGAAGCCCGGAGGAGAGCAGGAGAAACGTGCGTCTGTTCATGTTGGCTGACCTTCGCGTACCGCTGGTTCACTATTGCGGCACACACATAGCTCGCGCAGCCGGGCTGATCAAACCCACATGCATGTGATCGTTCGTGTACACCTGCGTTTGATTTGCGACTGCGGCGCTCTCGCCATATGATTAGGGAACTCTTAACGGTTGTCGGGCGTAAAACCCCAGACGCCTCGTACTGGCTTTTCGTTTTTCGTGGCTCCAAAGGACATTTCCGCCATGGCAAAATCCCCCTATTCCCGTCGCGCCTTCCTTGCCGGATCGGCCGCGCTGGCCGGCGCCGCGGCGACCCCGGCCCTTGCGCAGAGCTACAACGGCGCGGGAACGGTCGAGATGGAAAATGACATCTCGAAGGTCATCCGCCACAATATCTCGAGCTTCCGCACGCTCGACTGGCAGCCCTATTTCAGCAACCTGAACAAGGGCGCGGTGCTGGTGGATATCTCGTCGCGGGCGCTGCACTTCTGGGAACAGAACGGCACCTACCACCTTTACCCGTCGTCGGTGCCGCTGACCGACGACCTGACTCGCAAGGGCCGCACGCAGGTGGTGCTGAAGGATCCGCAACCCGACTGGCGCCCGACGCCGTCGATGAAGCAGCGCAACCCGGAGTGGCCGGACTACGTGCCGCCGGGCCCGGACAACCCGCTCGGCACCCGTGCGCTGCACCTGAGCTGGCAGTACTACCGCATCCATGGCACCCACGACACGCGCAAGATCGGGCGCCGCTCGTCGAACGGCTGCATCGGACTCTATAACGAGCACATCGAGGCGCTCTACGACATGGCACAGGTCGGCACGCAGGTGTTGCTGATTTGACGGCGGGCGGGCGGCGCGGCGGACGCCGCGTCAGCCAGAGTTTGCAATCGTAGGGGTTTGCTGCTTAGACCAGATACACGAGGTAAGTCTTGGGCCTGCCGTGGAGGAATCCCGCTTCGGAATTCACCATGCCGCGGCAGGCGTTGATCTGGAGAACAGCAATGAAGAAATTTGCACTCGCCGCCGTGCTCGCCGCATCTGCGACTTCGGTCATGGCCGGGTCCTATGACAGCGGCAAGCCGGTTTCGGAGCCGATCGTCGTCGTCGACGGCACCGAGGCGTCGTCCTCCTACGGCGGCATCCTGATCCCGCTGCTGCTGATCGCCGTGGTGGCCGCGGCCTCTGCGACCGACTGACCGGACGCTCTTGCCAGACATGCAAAAAGGCGGTGCCCCGGCACCGCCTTTTCCTTTTGGGCCATGTTCCTTTTTCGCCCCTGCCTGCGGGGGCCGGTGTCAGTCGAGCCAGCCCCTGAGGTTGTCTTCGATCACGCCGCTCAGCGCCGCGATATGCGCCGGGTCATCGTTGAGGCAGGGAATGTAGGTGAAGTCTTCGCCGCCGGCGTGCTCGAAGCTCTCCTTGATCTCCTCGTTGATCTCTTCGAGCGTCTCGATGCAATCGGCCGAGAAGGCCGGGGCGATCACCGCGATGCGTTTCTTGCCCTCGTCCTTCGCCAGCCGCGCAACCTCTTCGACGGTATAGGGCTTGAGCCATTCCTCGGGACCAAAGACCGACTGGAAGGTGGTGCGGATCTCGGTCTTGTCCCAGCCGAGGCGCTCGCGCAGCAGCCGCGTCGATTTCTGGCACTGACAATGATAGGGGTCGCCCTGCATCAGGTAGCGCTTCGGCATGCCGTGGTAGGACACCACCAGAATTTCGGGCTTCTCTGCCTTGGCGGCATAGGCGCGCTCGACCGACTGCGCCAGTGCCTCGATATAGGCCGGGCTCTCGAAATAAGGATCGACCACGCGGGCGGTGGGCTGCCAGGTCTCCTCCATCAGCGCCTTGAAGAAGGCGTCGTTGGCGGTGGCCGAGGTCGCCCCCGCGTACTGCGGGTAGAGCGGGAAGAACAGGATCTTGCGGCAGCCTGCCTCGGTCATCGCCTTGACCTTGGATTTGGTCGAGGGGTTGCCGTAGCGCATGCAGAAATCGACCATGACCCGGTCGCCGTGGCGCGCCTTCATCGACTCGGCGATGGCGGCGGTCTGCGCCTTGGTGATGGTCATCAGGGGGCTTTCGTTCAGCTCCTCGTTCCAGATCGACTTGTAATTCGCGCCGGACGAGAACGGCCGCTTTGACAGGATGATCAGCTGCAGCAGCGGCTGCCATTTCCACTTCGGGTAATCGATGACGCGCTGGTCCGAGAGGAACTCGGACAGGTAGCGGCGCATCGGCCAATAGCTGTAGTGGTCGGGCGTGCCGAGGTTGGCGAGCAGGACACCGACTTTTTCGCGTGGGAGCGCCGGGTGATCGGCGGGGGCCTGAGCGGGACGGATCGGGTCGGGGGTCATGTCGTTCATGCGTTCTGTTCCCTCAAAGTCACGCGCTAACTAACGCGAATTTAGAATGATTCAATCCTCGAGGCGGGTTTCCTTGGCGCCCAGGGCGTCGGCGAGACGATGCGCCGCAGATCCCGGGCGCAGGGGCTTCTGCTGGCTCTCGTCGGGCGCCCAGCCGGTCAGCGTAACAAGCTCGAAGGTCGCCGAGAGGCGGCCGTCCGGGCGGGCGTAGCTCTGGACGTAGATCTCCGCAGCGCGCAGCAGCACGGCACGGCGGGTGGGGCTGCGCAACCGGGCCGAAAGCGCGTTGGCCTCGCCCATGGCGCGCAGGTCACGCATCAGGTGCAGCGCGTTCTCGTAGCTCACGTCGAGCGGCAGCGAATCCGCGACCGGGAGCGCCAGCCCGGCGCGCTGCAGCAGCGCGCCGAGGTCGCGGATCTCGCCCATCGGCAGCACCCGGGGCGACAGCCCGCCGGTGACGTCGATCTCGGCCTGTCCCAGGGCGGCGCGCAGCTGCGAGAGGGTCTCGCCGCCGAAGGCGATCGTCAGGCAGAGCCCGTCTGACTTCAGCGCGCGTCGGCACTGGATCAGCTGGCCGACCGGGTCGTTCGCCCAGTGCAGGGCAAGCGCGTGGATCACCAGATCATGCGCGCCGACCTCGAGGTCCAGCACCTCGTCGTCGGGCAGGATCTTGGCGCCGGGCAGGGCGCCGTCCCAGATCTCGGGGAAGGGGGTGACAATGGCTGCGGATTTGAACTCCCTGTTAACCATCATCAGACGATCCTGCGCCTCGTCCCGCGCGGCCTCATGCAGGAAAAGCGCCCTGTGCAGGTCCTCTGCGCGGCGCGCCCGGGCCCGGTTCCGGGCGAGGGCGGGGCGGTCGATGAGCTGCGGGCTCTGGGGGGCTGGCTGGCCGGGACGCGGGTCGGAACTCTGGCTGGACATGGAGGCTAGATAAGATGCGGCAGGAGCGGTTGCAAACCTTGTTGCGCGGGGCGCTGCGTCTTGTCTACCCGCCGCGTTGCCTGATCTGCGGCGGGCTGGTCGAGAGCGATCACGGACTTTGCGGCCCCTGCTGGCGCGACACTCCCTTTCTGGGCGGGCTCTGCTGCGACCTTTGCGGGGTGCCCTTGCCCGGCCAATCGGATGTCGCCGAGCATTGCGACGCCTGTCGGGTGCAAGAGCGCCCCTGGGCGCAGGGACGGGCGGCGCTGCTCTACAAGGGCAACGGGCGCAAGCTGGTGCTGATGCTGAAACACGCCGACCGCACCGACATCGCGGGGCCCGCGGCACGCTGGATGGCGCGCGGGCTGCAGGGGCTCGATGCCGGCACGCTGGTGGTGCCGGTGCCGCTGCACCTGCGCCGCCACCTGCGTCGCCGTTACAACCAGTCGGCGCTGCTGGGCGCGGCGCTGGCGCGCGAGCTGGGGCTGCGCCACTGCCCCGACGCGTTGCGCCGCATCCGCGCCACGCCCTCGCTCGACGGAAAGGGCGCCGAGGAACGCTTTGCAACGCTCGACGGCGCTATCAGCGTTACCGGGCGGGAAGACCTCGCGGGGCGCAACGTACTGCTGGTGGATGACGTGATGACCTCCGGGGCGACGCTTTCCGCAGCGTCGCTGGCCTGCAAGCAGGCTGGCGCGGCACAGGTTATGGTCTCGGTACTGGCGCGCGTTGCAAAGGATACCTAAATCCCTGAAAGATGGGCTGCCAGTCCGCCGGAAAGGGAAACCTGCATGAAACCGATCGAGATCTACACCACGCCCACCTGCGGCTTCTGCGTCGCTGCCAAGCGGCTGCTCACCCAGAAGGGCGCCGAGTTCACCGAGATCAATGTCGCTGCCGCGCCCGAGCGTCGCGCCGAGATGACCCAGCGCGCCAACGGTGGCCGCACCGTGCCGCAGATCTTCGTGGGCGATGTCCATGTTGGCGGCTGCGACGAGCTTTACGCGATGGAGCGCGACGGCAAGCTCGACCCGCTGCTCGCGGGCTGACGGGGCAAGGACATGAAAACCGCGCTGCTGCAGATCAGCTCGTCGGACGATCCGGCGGAGAATCTCGAGACCGTCCGCGCCATGATGCGCGAGGCGGCTGGGCAGGGCGCGGGCTTCATCCTCACGCCCGAGGTGACCAATTGCGTCTCGTCGAGCCGCAGCCACCAGAAGGCGGTGCTGCGGCCCGAGGCGGAGGATCAGACCCTTGCGGGGCTGCGCGCCGAGGCGAAGGCGCTTGGCGTCTGGCTGCTGATCGGCTCGCTCGGCGTGAAATCCGAGCCGCCGGAGGAGCGCTTTGCCAACCGCAGCTTCCTGATCACCCCCGAGGGCGAGATCGCCGCGCGCTACGACAAGATCCACATGTTCGACGTGCAGGTGACCGAGACCGAGACCTACCGCGAATCCGACGGCTTTGCGCCGGGTGACCGCGCCGTGGCGGTGGCAACACCTTTCGGCACCCTCGGCATGACCATCTGCTACGACGTGCGCTTTGCCTACCTGCACCGCGCGCTGGCCCATGCCGGGGCGCAGATCCTGACCGTGCCCGCCGCCTTCTCGCCCGCCACCGGCCCCGGCCATTGGGAGCCGCTGCTGCGCGCCCGCGCCATCGAGACCGGCTCGTGGGTGCTCGCCCCGGCGCAATGCGGGTCTCACAAAATCTCCGAGGGCAAGCCGCGCCGCACCCATGGCCATTCGCTGGTGGTCTCGCCCTGGGGCGAGGTCATCGCCGACGGCGGCACCGAGCCGGGCATCATCTATGCCGAGATCGACCTGGCGCAATCCGACAAGGCGCGGGCACAGATCCCGGCGCTGACCCACGACCGCCAGTTCGAGGGACCGGCATGAGCTCCCCCGCCGATGCCCTGGCGATCTCGCTGTTCAGCGAGCTGCTGACCGCTGACCAGCTGCTGCGCAACCGCCTGACCCGGGTGCTGCCCGACCGCATGGAGATCTCGCATTTCTCGGTGCTCAACCACCTTGCCCGGGTGCAGACCGAGCGCAGCCCGGCGCAGTTGGCGCGCAGCTTCCACGTCACCCGCGGCGCGATGACCAACACGCTTAACAAGCTCGAGATCGCCGGGTACGTGCACATCCGCCCCGACTGGGACGACGCGCGGCGCAAGATGGTGGCGATCAGCCCCGCCGGAAAGCGCGCCCGCGAGGCGGCGCTTGCCGCCATGGCGCCGGTGATCTCGGAGATGGTCAAGGACCTTGGCGTCGACAAGGTGCGGGCGGCGCTTCCGGTGCTGCGCGAGCTGCGGCTGAAACTCGAGGCGGACTGACGACCGGGTTCAGCCCTGCGGCTTCAGCGCCGCCGTCACGTAGTTCACCGACAAATCGCGGTCCGAGATCGACCAGCGCCAGCTCACCGGGTTGAACACGTAGCCCTTGCGGTCCACCGGCTCCAGGCCTGCGTTGCGCATCAGCCCGTAAAGTTCGTCGGGGGTGATGAACTTTGCCCAGTCGTGGGTGCCCTTTGGCAGCCAGCGCATCACCCATTCCGCGCCGACGATGGCCATGGCGAAGCTCTTGGCATTGCGGTTGATCGTCGAGCACAGGTGCAGCCCGCCGGGCTTCAGCAAGGCGTGGCACGCGTTCAGATAGGCCTGCGGATCGGCCACGTGCTCGACCACCTCCATGTTCAGCACCACGTCGAACTGCTCGCCGGCCTCTGCCAGCGCCTCGGCGGTGGAAAAGCGGTAGTCGATCTCCAGCCCCGACTGCTCGGCATGGGTCCGCGCCACGGGGATATTGCGCTCGGCGGCATCGACGCCGACGATCTCGGCCCCGAGCCGCGCCATCGGCTCGCAGAGCAACCCGCCGCCGCAGCCGATGTCGAGGATGCGCAGCCCCTCGAAGGGACGCGGCGTCGCAAGGTCGCGGTCGAACTCCCCGGCAATCTGCGTCGTGATATACTCGAGACGCACGGGGTTCATCATGTGCAGAGGCTTGAACTTTCCGTTCGGGTCCCACCATTCTGCCGCCATGGCTTCGAACTTGGCGACTTCGGACGGATCGACGGTCAGGGTCATATTTTCGGTATCCCGTTTTCTTTTGGGTTCATCAGCCAATATAGAGGTTCCATGGACAAATACCCGGGCCAAAAGAGCGCAGTGCAACATCTCTATCCCGCGATCGACCCGTTCGACCAGCGCATGCTCGAGGTGGGCGCTGGGCACAAGCTCTATGTAGAGCAATGCGGCAACCCTTCCGGTATCCCGGTCATCGTGCTCCATGGCGGCCCCGGCGGCGGCTGCAGCCCGGCGATGCGGCGCTATTTCGACCCCGACGTCTACCGCGTGGTGCTCTTCGACCAGCGCGGCTGCGGGCGCTCGACGCCCCACGCGAGCGTCGAGAACAACACCACCTGGCACCTCGTTTCCGACATCGAGAATATCCGCGAGACGCTGGAGATCGAGAAATTCATCGTCTTCGGGGGCAGCTGGGGCGCGACGCTCTCGCTGGTCTATGGCATCAGCCACCCCGAGCGGGTGCGCCAGCTGGTGCTGCGCGGCGTCTTCATGATGACCCAGGCCGAGCTTGACTGGTTCTACGGAGGCGGCGCCGGGCAGTTCTGGCCGGAGACCTGGGCGCGCTTCGAAAGCCTGATTCCCGAAGACGAGCGCGGTGATCTTGTCGGTGCCTACCACCGGCGGCTGTTCTCTGGCGACCTGCGCGAGGAAATCCGCTTCGCCCGGGCTTGGTCGAGCTGGGAGAACGCGCTGGCCTCGGTCTATTCCAATGGCCACGGCGGCGAGGCGCCGGCGGAATACGCCCGCGCCTTTGCCCGGCTCGAGAACCATTATTTCGTCAATGCCGGCTTCCTCGAGGAAGACGGCTGGATTCTCAAGAACGCCGATAAGCTTCGCGGGATTCCCGGGGTCATCGTGCAGGGCCGCTACGACATGATCTGCCCACCGCGTCGCGCCTGGGAGCTGTCGCGCGCCTGGCCCGAGGGCGAGCTGCGCATGGTGCGCAACGCCGGCCATGCCCTATCCGAGCCCGGCATCAGCGCCGAGCTGGTGCGGGTGATGGACCAGATCGCCCTGCTCGAAAGCCTGCCGAACCGTCACGGTTACTGACCGCGCCCCCAGATGGCGCAGGTTTGAGCGAGCCGCTGTTGCACCCGCGCGGGCCGGAGTGCAAAGTGAGCACCGCAAGAGACATCACCAGAGGGGAGCGCCCCGTTCCATGACCGCCCTTCGCCGCCGTCGCGTGCTGCAATCGGCCCTCGCCGCCGCCGTTCTCGGCGCGTCGGGATTGGCCGGTGCCGCGGCTGTGGCAGGGGCGACGCGCGGCGGCTACTTCCGCGCCGCGCTGGGCGGCGCGCGCGGCACCGACAGCTGGGACGCGCGGACCCACGCCGGGCTCTTCATGAGCGCCGCGGCGCAGGGCGCGATCTTCGACACGCTCACCGAGGTGGCGGCAGGAGGCGCCTTGCGCGGCGAGCTGGCCACCGGCTGGAGCGCCTCGCCCGATGCCCGCGTCTGGACCTTCGACCTGCGCCCCGGCGTGCGCTTCCACAATGGCAAGGCGTTTGGCGCCGAGGACGTGCTGGCCTCGCTGGCGCTGCACCGGGACGCAGCTTCGCCGGCCCGGCCCATCGTCGCCGAGATCGAGGAGATGCGGGCTACCGCGCCGCATCAGGTGCAGTTCACCCTCGCCACCGGCAACGCTGACTTCCCCTACCTGCTCGCCGACTACCATCTGCTGATCTACCCCGCCGGGCAGATCGCCGAGGCCATGGCGCGCGGCATCGGCACGGGACTCTACCGGGTCGAGCGCTTCGAGCCAGGCCGCCGCTTCATCGGCCACCGGGTCGCCGAGCACTACAAGGACGGCCGCGCGGGCTGGTTCGACGGGGTGGATTTCCTCGCCATGAACGACCCCCGCGACCGGCTCGAGGCGCTGCGGTCCGGGCGCGTCGATGCCATCGACCGACTGCCCGCCGCCGAGGCCGCCGCGCTTCAGGCCGAGCCACGCTTCACCGTGCAGAGCCTCGCCGGCAACCAGCATTACGGCTTCGCGTTGCGCACCGACCTTGCCCCCTTCGCCGACCCGCACCTGCGGCAGGCGCTGAAGGCCGCGGTCGACCGCGAGGCGATGGTGGCCCAGGTCCTGCACGGCCATGGCAGCATCGGGCAGGACAGCCCGATCGGGCCCGCCAACCCCTATTTCGCTGTGCTCGAGCCGCAGGGCTTCGATCCGGACCGCGCCCGCTGGCATCTCGCGCAGGCCGGCCACGAGAGGATCGCCCTGCCGATGCTGGTCTCCGAGGCCGCTTTCGACGGCGCCGGTCGCGCTGCCGAGCTCTACCGCGAGAGCGCCGCGCAGGCCGGGATCGCGCTTGAGCTGCGCCGGCTTCCGCCGGAAACGCATTGGCCGCGCGACAGCGCCGGTTTCCGCGCCGGTGGCTGGTCGGGCCGGGCGACAGAGGATTGGGCGTTTTCCACGGTGCTGACCGAAGCCGCGCCTTGGAACGCCACGCGCGGCGGCTCGGGGCGCTTCGGCACTTTGCTGCGCGAGGCACGGGCCGAGTTCGACAGCACCCGCCGTGCCGAACTCTACGCCGAGATGCAGCGGATCAGCCGCGACGAGGGCGGGCTGATCCTGCCGATGTACGCCAACCATCTACAGGCACATTCGGCGCGGATCGCGACGCCGAAGCGCGTCGGGGCCATGCGCGCGATGGACGATTCGCGCATGGCCGAGCGGTGGTGGATGGCCTGAGGCGGTCCTGGCCCCTGGTCAGAGCTTGTCGTCGTAATCCGACACCAGCAGGTGCAGCGGCGCCTCGTCTTCCTCGATCTGCGAGAAACGACCCAGCGGCTCGGCGAAAATATTGTCGGTCAGGTCGTCGTTGACCGTCGAGACCTCGCCGATCAGCACGTCACTGCCCTCGCCCCAGAAGGCGTGCCACGTTGACGGGAAGAGCGTCACCGATTCGCCCGGATCCAGCTTGAGGTGCCCGCCCGCGGGCAGCGTCCGTTCCATGCCGTCGCAGAGCACGGTGACCGCGGCGTCGCGGTCTATCTCGCCCTCGGGCGTGGCGGTGAAGAGTTCCAGAACCAGCGTGCCGCCACCGCGGTTGATAATGTCCTCGACCTTCAGATCGTGCCGGTGCATCGGGCTGAGCTGGTCCTTGCGCGAGATCATGATCTTCTCGGCGTAGAGCATGGCGCTGCGCTGGCCGAGATCGGCATTGAGCCCGTTGCGGGTGGTAAAGAGGAAGAGCCCCAGCTCGTCGAACTTGCCGCCGCCGTAATCGGTGATGTCCCAGCCCATGCGGCGGCGCTTGATCTCGCCGTGCTCGGCTTTCTTCAGACCCTCGGGGGTGAGATAGGCAAAGGGCGGCAGGCTGTAGCCGTGGCTGCGAATGAAGGCGTCGCTGGCGCGCAGGATCTCATTGACGTGGGAGCGTTTCATCGGGGGCGTCCTCCTGGAATGTTGGCGCGAACATATCCGGCGGCGACGCTGGGTGGTAGAGGCGGGAAGCCTCCGGTGGGCGTATTTGGAAAGAGAAGAGGTGCGGGGGGCTGGCCCCCCGCATCCGGCGCGTCAGAGCACGTAGCGGCTGAGGTCCGTGGAGCGGGTCAGCTCGCCGAGGTGCTTCTCGACGAAGGCCTCGTCGACGGTGATCTCCGTGCCCGGCTGGTCGGGAGCGGTGAAGCTCAGCTCCTCGAACACCCGCTCCATCACCGTGTAGAGCCGCCGCGCGCCGATATTCTCGACGCTCTCGTTGACCTCGGCGGCGATCTTGGCGAGCGCGTGGATGCCGCCCTCGGTGAAGGTCACGGTGACCTCTTCGGTGGCCATCAGCGCCGTGTACTGGCGGGTCAGGGCGTTGTCGGTCTCGGTCAGGATGCGGACGAAATCCTCTTCGGTCAGCGCCCGCAGGTTCACCCGGATCGGCAGTCGGCCCTGAAGCTCGGGCAGCAGGTCCGACGGCTTGGCGATGTGGAAGGCGCCCGAGGCGATGAAGAGGATGTGGTCGGTCTTCACCGCGCCATGCTTGGTGCTGACGGTGGTCCCCTCGATCAAGGGCAGCAGGTCGCGCTGCACGCCTTCGCGCGACACGTCGCCGCCACGGGCTTCCTGCCGCGCCGCGACCTTGTCGATCTCGTCGAGGAAGACGATGCCGTTCTGCTCCACCGCCTCGATGGCGGCCAGCTTGACCTGCTCGTCGTCGAGCAGCTTGTCGGCCTCCTCCGAGATCAGCACCTCGTAGCTTTCCGCGACGGTCATCTTCTTGCGCGTGGTGCGCCCGCCGAAGGCTTTTCCGAAGATGTCCCCGAGGTTCATCATCCCCATGTTCTGGCCGGGCTGGCCGGGGATTTCCATCGTCGGGAAGGGCGAGGCGGTGTCGGCCACGTCGAGCTCGATCACCGTGTCGTCGAGCTCGCCGTCCTTGAGCTTCTTGCGGAACATTTCGCGGGTGCCCTCGCGCGCGTCCTCGCCTGCGATGGCGGAAACCACGCGTTCCTCGGCGTTCTTGTGCGCGGCGGCTTTCACGTCTTCGCGCATCCACTCGCGGGTCTGCACGATCGAGGCGTCGACGAGGTCACGGATGATCTGCTCGACGTCGCGACCGACGTAACCGACCTCGGTGAACTTGGTGGCCTCGACCTTGATGAAGGGCGCGCGGGCGAGCTTCGCAAGGCGGCGCGAGATCTCGGTCTTGCCGACGCCGGTCGGGCCGATCATCAGGATGTTCTTGGGGTAGACCTCGTCGCGCAGGTCGGCGCTCAGCTGCTTGCGGCGCCAGCGGTTGCGCAGCGCCACGGCGACGGCGCGCTTGGCGTCGTTCTGGCCGATGATGAAACGGTCGAGTTCCGAGACGATTTCCCGGGGTGTCAGGTCAGTCATGGTCGTCCTTTCAGGCTCTGTTTCAAGCCGAAATGGTCTCAACGGTCAGCTTGCCGTTGGTGTAGACGCAGATGTCGGAGGCAATCGCCATGGCCCGGCGGGCGATTTTCTCGGCGTCTTCCTCGTACTCGTAGAGCCCGCGCGCGGCGGCGAGCGCGAAGTTGCCGCCCGAGCCGATGGCGGCGATGTCATGCTCGGGCTCGAGCACGTCGCCGGCGCCGGTGATGACGTAAAGGTCCTTGCCGTCGGTGACGATCAGCATCGCCTCGAGCTTCTGCAGGTACTTGTCGGTGCGCCAGTCCTTGGCGAGATCGACGCAGGCGCGCTGCAGCTGGCCGGGGGATTTCTCGAGCTTGCCCTCCAGCCGCTCGAGCAGGGTGAAGGCATCGGCGGTGGAGCCGGCGAAGCCACAGACCACCTCGTGACCGCCGGGCGCCAGCCGGCGCACCTTGCGCGCGGTGCCCTTGATGACGGTCTGGCCGAGGCTCACCTGCCCGTCACCCGCGACGACCACCTTGCCGCCCTTGCGGACGCCGATGATCGTGGTGCCGTGCCAGCCCGGAAATTCCTGATCGGACATTGTCTTTCCTTTCTTGCTGGGCGCCATATGGGGGTTGAGATGTCCCCTCGCAAGGCGCCGCCCTTGCCGGGGCAGATAGCGCAGGGGGCGGGAAATGGGAATGATTGCGGGGGATTTGGCGCAGGCGGCACTGGCGCATTGGCCGGTTCTTGCGCGCGAGATCGGGCTTGACCCGGCGTCCTGGAGCGCCGCGCCGCTGGCCCGGCGCGAGGATGCGCGGGTGGCGCGGATCCTGCTGCGGCTACAGGGACCCGGCGGCGCGCGGCTGGTGCTGAAGCACGAGGCGCGACCGGCGGACCCGGAGAAGTTCGCGGCGGCCATGGCAGCGCATCTGGCGGTGCAGGAGGTTTACGCGCAGGGCGTGCCCGAGCTGCTGACCTTCGACGTGGAGCGGCGGACCTGCGTGATGGGGTATCTCGATGCGCGGCCGCTGTCGGGGCTGCTGGAGGGGGCGCCGCTGAGCGCGCAGGCGGCGCTGCTCCGGCGGGCCGGGGGCTGGCTGGGCGGGTTTCACCGGGCGCTTCCGGGCGAGACGCGGGTGTTCCAGCCGAAGCACACGGTGCGGTTCCTGCGCTCGGTGATGGTGGACGTTTCCTCGGGCGCACGGATCGTGGCCGAGCCGCAGCGCTTTCTGAGCTGCGCCGAGGCGCTCTGCGCGGATCAGGTTCTCTACGAAGGGCGCGAGACGATCACCGCCCAGACCCATGGCGATCTGCACCTGCGCAATCTGGTGCTGGACGAGGCGGGCTGCTGGGGGCTCGATTTCGCCGGAGGGCGGGTGGTGCCGGTCGGGCATGACATCGCCCGGCTGCTGGCGGATTACGCCATCCTTCATGCGCCGAAAGACGCCATCCCAGACCGAGAGGTGCTGCCGCTCGAGGTGCAAGGCGCCTTCTTCGAGGGATACGGCCTGGTGGGGGCCGAGGATCCGTCGGTCGAGCTTTTGCTGCGCAACCGGGTGCTGGCGGAATGGTGGGGGCTGCCGGCCGGGGCCGAGGATAGGGGCCCCGCACAGGCGCGGCGGTGGGCCGGGGTGCAGGCACTGGCGGGGCGGGTGTTTCCCGGGCTCTGAGCGTGGCGCGGGACACCAAAAATGCGCCCCCCGCGAGGAGGGCGCATTTCGCGAAATCGTCGGGCCGGAAGGCTCAGATCGACTCGTTGATCCAGCTCGCCAGCGACGCCTTGGGGGCGGCGCCGGCGCGGTTCGAGATCACCTGGCCGTCCTTGAAGATGAACAGCGCAGGGATGCCGCGCACGCCCATCATGGCGGCGGTGTTCGGGTTCTGGTCGACGTCGACCTTGGCAATCTTGATCTTGCCTTCATACTCGGCGGCCAGCTCCTCGAGAGCCGGGCCGATCTGCTTGCAGGGGCCGCACCATTCGGCCCAGAAATCCACCACAACGGGGATATCGGAGTTCTTCACTTCTTCGTCGAAGGTCGCGTCGGTGACGGGGACGGTGGCCATGGGAGGTCTCCTTGGCAGGGGTTTGGCAGCAGGGCGCGCGGCAGCGGCGCACCCGGTGTTCGGTTGGCGAAGGTAGGCACCGGCTGGGGAGTCGTCAAGTTGGGGTAGTTCTTGAAAGAGCCGCAGACACCAGATCGTGTGGCAGGACCATCAGTTCCTGCGTGGCGGTCCAGACGAGGCCGGTTTCGATGATGCGCCCCGGGAAAACCTGCGTCAGGGCGGCGGCATAGGCCCCCATCTGCCGCAGCAGACCCTCGGGCACCTCGGCGGCGAAGCGGGGCACGGTTCGGTTGGATTTGAAGTCGAGTGCAATGATCTTGTCGGGCGTGACCAGCAGCCGGTCGATGACCCCGTGGATGCGCCCGACAGGCTCTATCTCGGCGGAAATCGGCACTTCGGCGAGGGCGTTCCCGGCAAAGACCGGCGCCAGAGCCGGGGCGCCGAGCACCGAAAGCGCCTCGGTGACGATGGTCTCGGTTTCCGCGGGCAGATCCTCGGCGAGGGTCAGCACATGCGGGACCGCCTCGGCGCGCGCGGCGGCTGGGAGCGGCGCGAGATGCTCCAGCAGCAGGTGCAGCACCGTGCCGCGCAGTTTGGCTTCGTCCTCGTCGAGCCCGTCGATCCCCGAAAGCGCCTTGGCGCCGCCGAGATCCGAGGGCGAGCGGCTCTCGGGCAGCGGGGCAGGCAGGGGCGCGGGGGTTAGCAGGTGCGGCTCCAGCTCGGGCTGCACCGGCGTCTGTACGCTGACCTGCTCAAAGGGCAGGTGAGACCAGTCGGCCTGACCAAGCCGCAGACCCTCGCCCGAGCCCCAGCGGCCGAAATCGTAACCGACCTTGTCGGCCCCGGCGCGTTCCATGCCTCTCTGCACCTGGTCGAACCAGGCGCTGCCGTCCTTGCCGAGATTGCCCGCGGCGGCGACCACCAGCCATTTCTCGGCGCGGGTCAGGGCGACGTAGAGCAGCCGGTCGCGCTCGCGCTCGGCGGCGGCCTTGGCGCGCTCCAGTGCCTCGGACTGCACCTGTGGCTGCGCCGCGGCGCTCGATTGCCAGACCATGCCCGCGGTCTCGCCCTCACCGGCGGGCAGCAGGCGCTCGCGGATGGTCTTGGTGGGCTGGGCGCAGTCGGGCAGGATGACGATCGGCGCTTCCAGACCCTTGGAGCCATGCACCGTCATCACCCGGATGCGGGCCCCGGCGCTGTCTGGGGCGCGCTTGATTTCCAGATCGTCGGACTGCATCCACTCGAGAAAGCCGGTGAGCGAGGGCACGGTGCTCTGCTCGTAGGCCAGCGCCTGCTGCAGCAGCGCGTTGATCCCGTCCTCGGCCTCTTCGCCCAAGCGCCCGAGCAGCTTCTGGCGGCCGCGGTGACGGGTCAGAATGCGCTCGATCAGGTCGTAGGGGCGCAGGAAGTCGGTGCGGTTCAGCAGGTCGTCCATCACCTGCAGCACGGCGGGAAACTCCTCGCGCCGCTCGCGCAGGGCGACCCAGAGATAGCTGCCGGGCTTGCGGTGGTGTGCCAGATCGAAGAGCGCCTTTTCCGTCAGCCCGAAGAGCGGCGAGCGCAGCGCGGTGGCGAGTGACAGGTCATCTTCGGGCGTCGCAAGGAAGGCCAGAAGCGCGCCGATGTCCTTCACCGCCAGCTCCGACATGACCTTCAGCCGGTCCGCCCCGGCGATGGGCAGGCCGCGGGTCTTGATGGCGCGGATGATCTCGGTGAAAAGCGTGCCGCGCCGCCGCACGAGGATCAGGAAGTCGCCGGCATGGGCGGGGCGGGCCTTGTACTGGCCGCTAAAGCCGATCTCGACGGGCAGTGGTTTCCCGATGGTCTCGGCAATGAAGCCGGCGATGCGATTGGCCAGCCGCACGGTGTGGTGCTGCGCGCCGATACGGTCGACGGGCTCGTACCACTCGGCGTCTTCCTCTTCCTCCTTGGCAGGCTCGATGTGCGGCCAGAGATCGACCCTGCCCGGCATCTCGGATTTGAACGCCTTGTGTCTCTGTTCCGGGGAAAAGCCCGACTCCTCGCGTCCCTCGAAGGTGGCATCCACCAGCTGCAGCACCGGCCCGGCGGAGCGGAAGGAATATTCCAGCATCATGCGGCTGAGCGGCGCGTCGGTGGCCTGCAGGCGCTCGGCGAAGTCGTCGCACATGCGGTCGAACTCGCGCGGGTCGGCGCCTTGGAAGGAATAGATCGACTGCTTCTTGTCGCCGACCACGAAGATCGTCCGCCGCACATCGCCGCGCGCGCCTTCGCCCGAGGTGAACTCGCGCGCAAGCCGTTCGATCACCTGCCACTGCACCGGGCTGGTGTCCTGCGCCTCGTCGACAAGGATATGATCGATGCCGCCGTCGAGCCGGTAGAGCACCCAGTCGGCGACACGGTCGTCGGCCAGAAGATCGCGGGCGCGCACCACCAGATCGTCGAAATCGAGCCAGCCGCGGCGCATCTTCTCGGCCTCGTAGGCGGGCAGGAAAACCTGCGCGAAGCGGTGCAGGGTGATCTCGCGCTTCACCGCCTCGACGGCGAGGCGGCTCTCGCGGGCCGATTCCACCCGCTGCGCCAGTTGCTCGAGGCGGGGCGCATCGGGGCCGAGCGCCTGCTTGCTGTCCTTGGTCGGCACGCGGCTGCTGATCGTGCCCTTCTGGGTGAGCAGCGCGTCCTCCAGCGCCAGCATCCCGGCCATGTCCGGCCCGGTGAAGCGCGCGAGCTTCTTTGCGGCGCCTTGGTCTGTGCTCTTGCCGGCCTGCAGCACCGGGATCACCCGGGTGATAAGATCGCTCTCGCTGCCGAGGAAGACCTCGGCCAGAACCGCGTGCTCGTCCATGTCGCCGGGCAAGCCATAGAGCGCGCGGATGTCCTCGGGGCTGCGCGGCGGCAGGAAGGCCGCCTTGCGCCCGCAAAGTTCCGCCAAAAGCGCCTCGGGCTGCTCGCCGAGGAAGGGGGCCATGGCCTCGACCAGCCAGGCGTCGCGCCCCTCGGCCATGCGTTCGAGCACCTCGGCGCGCAGCATTTCGGCGGAGCGGTCCTCCATCTCGGTGAACTGTGGCGACACCCCGGCTTCGAGCGGAAAGCGCCGCAACAGGCTCGCACAAAACGAGTGGATGGTCTGGATGCGCAGGCCGCCGGGGGTCTCGATGGCGCGGGCAAAGAGCGTGCGGGCCTGCCGCAGCCGCTCGGGCGGCAGCGCGCCGTCAAGGCCGAGCTGCCGCAGTTCGGCGATGAGCTGGTCGTCGTCGAGCATCGACCAGGCGCCGAGTCGCTTGAACAGCCGGTTCTGCATCTCGGTGGCGGCGGCCTTGGTGTAGGTCAGGCACAGGATATGCTCGGGCAGCACCTCGTCGAGCAGCAGCCGCGCCACCCGGTCGGTCAGCACGCGGGTCTTGCCCGAACCGGCGTTGGCGGCGAGCCATGTGGAGGCATCCGGGCGCGCGGCTTCGACCTGCTTTTCGCTGGCCTCGTTGCGGCTCATTCCAGCATCTCCCGTTCGGCGGCGTCGATCACATCCCATTCGCCGAAGCGCGAGAGATGATCGTAGTCGGAAAAATCGGTCTCGCTGAGCATGGCGGCGCGGGCGGTATAGCCGCGATCAGGCTCGAACCAGCGGGTCATCAGGGTCTCGAACTGGCTCCAGACCTTGGCAGGCGGCACCTCGTCGAGCGGGGCCTCGACCTCAGCAGGGTTTGTAGAGACCGAGACGAAGACGGCGCGCGCGGCATGGCGCGGGTGCAGGTTCGGAAAGGCACCGCGTTCGACCATCGCCGCCTCGAGCAGCAGCTGCTTGTCGAAGTTCTTTTGCTGCTTGGCAGTGGGGGCAGCGCCGGTCTTGTAGTCGTAGAGGTGCGCATTGCCCTTCTCGTCGATGTCGATCCGGTCGGCGGTGCCCTTGAGGGTAAAGCCGAGCGCGGCAATGTCGCTGGAGCCGCTCGTTTCGAAATGCACGGGGCGGGCCAGATTTTGGCGTTCAGCCTCGGTCCGGGTGAACCAGTCGGCGATGCGGGCGATGCGCGATTGCCAGACGTGGCGGGTCACCGGGAAGGGCAGCACCTCGGGATCGCCGATCACCTCGGCCGCCTTGGCGCGCAGGGCCTCGGGGGTCAAAAGCCCCGGATCAGAGACGGTTTCGCGCACATATTCCTCGAACACACGGTGGATGAGGATGCCGCGCAGCAGCGCATCCGGGGCGCGTTGCAGCGGGTTGAGCGGGCGCAGCCGCAGCACGCGCTTGGCGTAGATGGCGTAGGGGTCGCGGATCAGCGTCTTGATCTCGGTGACCGAGAGCTGCCTCGGCCGCGCCGCGACGGGCGGCACCGGCGAGGGGCGGGCGGCAGAGGGCGCCTTTATCGGGGCCTCAACCTGCCGCGCCAGCGCCAGCCAGTGACGGCCGCGCGCCTGCATCGCCTTCAGCGCCTCGGGCCCCTGCTTCGCGGGCAGGCCGTTCATCAGGTTCATCAGCCGGTTCACCCAGCGGGCGGGGACCGTCTCGGCGTCGTCGGACTTCAGCGCGCGGGTGAGCCAGACCTCTTCGGCGGCGACCGCCTGCTGGAAGTCATGTGCGGCAAGGCCGATGTTGCGCTCGGGCAGGCGCAGTCCCGCCTTGTGGCGCATCCGGCGGTTCAGCCAAGGGTCTGCACCGGGGATCTCCGGCCAGCTGCCCTCGTTCAGCCCACCGAGGATCAGCAGCTCGGCGCCCATGACGCGGGCCTCGAGTGTGCCCCAGATCAGGATATGCGGGTGCGGCGCGTCACGGTCGCGCACCTCGCCCTTGGCAAGGATCGCGCCGAAGAGGTCGGCGTAATCGCGCGCGTCGAGGTCGGTGCCGTGGCTGGCCTCGCCCTCGAGCTCGGTCACCACCTGCCGTGCCTTGCGCCCCGCGCCTTCCTTCCAGAGCTCCGACTCGCCCATCTCGGGACCGGCGGCGATGGCCTTAGCCCGTTCCACGTGAATCATCAGCCAGTCGCTCAACGCGCGCGTGCCGTAAAGCGGTGGCTGGCAGAACGTCTCGGCGACCCAGGTCGCCCAGTCGGGGAAACCGGCGGCCTCGCCCCACGCCTCGATCAGCTCGGCTTGCGGGAAAGGCCAGCTCTTCTTGCGGATGTGCAGTTCCAGCTCGCGGGTGGCGCGCAGGTGGTTGTTGCGCTCCGAGCCGCTGTGGGTCAGCGGGTGTTTCAGCAGCGACAGCAGGCTCTCGGCGGTCAGATCGCGCTGGAACAGCCCCGCCACCTGCCGCAGGAAGCGCCCCGGCGGGGTCAGCTGCAGCGGGATGCCGGCGCTGTCATCGGGCACGATGTCCCAGCGGTCCAGCGCCGCGGTTACCTGCCGGGTCAGCATCCGGTCGGGGGTGATCAGCGCCGCGGTGGTGCCGTCCTGCGCCGCCTGCCGCAGGCGCAGGGCGATGGCCATCGCCTCTTCGCGCTTGGAGGTGGCCTCGACCAGCGTCAGCTTTTCCGTCGCTTCGGTCAGATCGGGCAGATGCACGCCTTCGGAGCGCCACTGGTCGGTGACCGGCGCCGGACGCAGGGCGAGCGAGACCAGCCGGTTGCGCGCGGCGCTGGGCGGTGTCTGCTCGTGCCAATGCGGCACGTGCATCGGGTCGAGCGCGAGGTCGAGCAGCAGCTTGGCGAAGCGGAACTGCGGATGGTCCTCGGCCGAGAGCGCGTCGCTCAGGCCGCCCCAGACCGGGCCGGGCGTGTCGAAGTCGAAGCCGGGCAGCACCACCGCGCCCTGCGGCAGGCGCGAGACCGCGCACATCAGCTTGTAGGCGCCGCCGCGCGAGCCGGTGGAGCCGGCGACGATGATCGGATGGGTCGGCGGCGCGGCCTCCCAGTTCTTCAGCTTCTCGTCCAGCGCATAGCGCTGGAAGGCGGTGCGGTCCGGCGCTTCCTCGCCCTGCTCGAAGTAGCGCTGCACGATGCCGAGGAAGCTGAGCGCGCGCTGCCAGTGGCCCGACTCGTCGCTGACGTCGAGCGCGGCGATCTGATCCGGCGACACGCCTTCGTCCTGCATTTCGTCCATCAGCGTGGCGAGGTTGTCGGCAAGGTCGAAGAGCGCGGCGCGGGGGGCGAGGTCGGGCTGGGCGTCGAGCAGTTTCGACACCAATCCGGTGAGTTCGAGCCTGCGGCGCAGCGGCGGCACCGGCGCGGGCAGGTCGCGCAGCGCGGCGGGGTCGGCCATGTCGGTCAGCAGCCGGATGCGCGGCAGCAGGGTTGCGGGGCCGGTATCGAAGATCGCCTTCACCCGCCGCGCCATGCGGCTTGTGTTGAGGATCAGCTCGACCCTGGCCATTTCCTCGGGCGGGCGGCCCGCCATGCGCGCGCGCAGACCCGCGACCAGCGCGGCGGGGAAGTCGACGCCGGGGGCGAGGCCAAAGACGCGGGGCGTGCCGGAGGGCTCAAACATGGCGCGCCAGCATCTCTTCGGCGAGGGGGATCCCCTCGGGGTGGCCGACATCGGCCCAGTGGCCGGGGTAGCTGGTCCCATAGAGGCGGCCCTGATCGCCCATCCGCTGCCACAGCAGCCGCAGCGAGAAGGCGTCGTCGGGGATCTCGGCCAGAAGCTCGGTCTTGAGGATCTGTGCGCCGGTGTAGACCTGATCGCCCTTCCAGCGCAGCTGACCATCGTCTTCGAGGGTAAAGTCTCCGGCGCCCTTGCGGCCCACGGCATTGGTCAGCGGCACGCAGAGCAGCAGCGCGTCCATACGGGCGGGGTCCCAGGCCTCGGCGAGCAGGTGCAGCGGGTTCGGCCCGGCCCAGACGGCATCGGTGTTGAGCGTGTAGACCGGCTCGGGCCCCAGCAGCGGCAGCGCGTGGCGCAGCCCGCCGCCGGTGTCGAGGATCTGCGGCTGCTCGACCGAGACCACGACCCCGCTGCGGTCGAGATGCGCGGCGACCTGCTCGGCGCGGTAATGGGCATTCACGACGCGCGTGGGCAGGCCCGCCGTCAGCTCCAGCGCATGGTCGAGCAGCGGCTTTCCGGCGACCTCGATCAGCGGCTTGGGGCGGTCGGCGGTAAGCGCGCCCATGCGCGTGCCGAAACCCGCGGCAAAGAGCATCACGGCGTGGGGCATCAGGATTTCAGCCTTTCAAGGGTCTGCGGCGTGGGCGCGGGCAGGGTCGGCTCGAGCAGGGCGCGCAACTCGGTCAAAGCCGGATGGGCGAGGTCGGTCTGCAGGTTGTTCCAGACGCGCGGAATCAGGTCGATGTACTGCGGCTTGCCGCGGGTCTTGGCGAGCGAGGCGAAGATGCCGAGAATGCGCAGGCTGCGCTGCACGCCGAGCACGGCGAGCGCGGTGCGGAAACGCGCCTCCTCGGCGCCGGTTTCCGCGAGATAGTGCCTGATGCAGGCCTCGGCAGTCGCCTTGGAGACATCCCGCCGGGCGTCGCGGATCAACGAGATCAAGTCATAGGCGCGCGGGCCTTTGAGGGCATCCTGGAAGTCGAGCAGACCGGCGCGCGCGGCGCCCTCGCGTTCGGGCAGCCAGAGGATGTTCTCGGCGTGATAGTCGCGCAGGATCATCACGTCGGTCTCGGGGGCGTGCTCGGCGATCAGATCGTGCAGCGCCGCGATGACCCTGTCTCGCGCCTCGGGGTCGTGGCGCGCGCCGCTGCCGGGGCAATAGGCGTCGAAGACGAGGCCGGTGATCCGCGACAGGTGCGCCGCGTCGGCCACCGGCAGACCCTCGGGCGGGGCGTGGCGGTGCAGGGCGATGAGCGCGTCGGTTGCCACGAGATAGAGCCGCTTTTCGGTCTCGGCATCGGTGCAGAGCCGCGCGACGAGCCCGTCGCCGAGGTCTTCCAGAAGCAGTTTCCCCGGCGCTTCCGCCAGCACCCGCGGGGCGCTGAGATTGATCGACAGCAGATGCCGTGCGAGCCGGGCAAAGAGCGCCACGTCGCCCTCGGGGTCGTCCATGAGGATGGCGCTCTCGGCGCCGCGGGTCAGCCGGGTATAGCGGCGCGACGAGGCGTCGCCGGCGAGCGGATGCGCCTCGGCATCGCCCCAGCCCGCATTGAGCAGAAAATCTTTCACCAGAGCCCCTCCAGGCGGCTGTCCCAGCGCGCGTCCTGCCACTCGAGCGTGACCTGCCGGGTCTCGTCGCCGGTGACCTCGAAGCTGAGGCTCAGCGCGGCGGCGGGCGTCAGGTCCTGCAGCCGGTCGGGCCATTCCACCAGGCAGATCGCCTCGTCGAAGGCCTCGGTCAGCCCCAGTTCGACCACCTGGTCAGGGTCCGAGAGGCGGTAGAGGTCGCTGTGCCAGAGCTCGCCCGTGGGCACGTCGTAGACCTGCACCAGCGTGAAGGTGGGCGAAGGCACGTCCTCGGGCTCGTCCATCAGCGACTGGATCAGGCAGCGGGCGAAATGGGTCTTGCCCGCCCCGATGCCGCCGGTCAGCAGCAGCACGTCGCCGGGGCGCAGGCGCGGGGCGAGCGTGGCGGCCAGCGCACCGGTGGCGTCTGGAGAGGGCAGGGACAGGGCGCGCGTCGTCATGGCGCGAAGATACAATCCCCGCCCGCACGCGCAAGCGGCATCAGGGTGTCAGCCGGGGACGTTCGCCATCCGGGGATCGTGACTGAAGCGCAGGAGCGTCGCGCCGCCGGTCATCGGGCTGACCTTGCACATGAGCGGCCGGCCGTCCCGCAAGAGAAGTGGCGCCTCCCAGGCGGCGCGGTCGCCAAGGCTCAGCACGAAGTCGCGGATGTCACCCCAGATCGGGCTGGGGGCGCAGGCGTCCTGCCAGGAGGCGGTGGCCTCGGTCACCGACAGATCGGCCACGCAGGTGTCGGGATCATCGCCCCAGAGCCCGCGATAAGCTTCGTTGCAGAAGCTGAGAACCCCCTGGGGTGAAAAGACCGCCACCGCCTCCTCGATGCTGTCGAGCACCGAATGGGCCTGATCCAGCTCCTGCCGGAAGCGCCGGGTGAGGGTGATTTCGGAGCTGATGTCCTCGAACAGAAAGGCGATCCCGGCATCTGGATGCGGCCGCCCCGTGATCCGGTAGGTCAGGCCCGCGGGCAGTTCCCACGTCTCGATGTAGAGATCGGAGGAGGCCGCGGCGATGAGCCCCGTCAGGTGTTCGCGCCAACCCTTGTAGTTTTTTGGCTCGGGCATCATGCGCCCCTCGCGTAGCGTGTCGAAGACGCTCATGACGTTTGGGCGGGTGCTGAGGAATTCGGCCTGCAAGCCGGTGAGGTCGATCAACGCGGGATTGAACAGCACCAGGCGGTGATCGCGGTCGAAGACCGCGAGGCCGATTGGCAAATGCGCGAAGATACGGGTCAGGGTCTGCAGGAAACTGCGCTGGTTTATCTCGGCCCGGATGATGGCGTCGATATTCGTGGCGAAATGCATCCAGCCATCACGGTTGCGATGGGACTGCACCTCGTACCAGTAGCGGCTGTCCTCCCCGCGCGCGCCAAGAGCGGTCCGGCTGCGGCGCGTGTCGCTGCCGTCGGGGGCGACCAAATCGAAGGGTGCGGGGCCAGTGGGCGAGGCGTCGACCTGCGCGCAAGCGTCTTCGTAGGCGGCATTGCTCCAGACCACGTTTTGCGTCTCGTCGGTTTGCCAGATCGGGCAGGGCACCAGGGCCAGGGCGCGGCGCAGGCGGGGCAGCTCGTTCAACTCGGACTGCAGCTTGAGCCGCGCACCCGCGGCCATGGGCTCGGCCTCGATCAAGAGCCGAAGCGCGGGGCCCTCTGGACGGACCAGCAGCCGGGCGCCGGATGCCCCGACGGCGGAAAAGCTTGCTGGCTCGGCGGGCAGGGTTTCGGGCAGCGGGCCGAAATAGACCTCGAGCCGCGGCCGCAGCGACGGCCAGTCCGGCGTGTCGCCGGGCTCGGTTTCGAGAAAGTTTCGCGCTGCCCGGGTAATGTCGGCGACCCTTTGGCCGATCATCAGGATTTCGGTTTCTTCGTCGCGGCAACTCGGGCTTTCGTCCGCGCGCCCCGAGGCGGGCGATGCGTGGGACGCGCGCAAGCCGTAGGTTCCCAGAAACGCCGCGATCCCAGCGCCGACTCCGATGGCGAGCGCGATTGTGAGCTCCAATCCGGCCTCCGTTCCGTTGGACGTTTGGCCAGATTACGGTCTTACTGGTTAATAGACGGTTAATTTTGAGCGAGCGATCAAGAGCGGTGCGCAGAGGGGTGAGGTCAGGCGCCGAAGGCGGGATTCTCGCCGAGCGGGGTGCCGGGCGCGGTCTCGGGCGCGACGATGGCCACGCGCGGCCAGACCAGTTCGACCACCGCGCCCCGGCGTGTGCCCGGAGGCTCGGGTGCGGTCGGATCCGAGCCATTGGCGAAGCTCAACTCGGCGCCGGAGCGCTCCAGCAGGGTCTTTGCGATGAAAAGGCCCAGCCCCATGCCCTCGTATTCGGGCCGGGCGCGGCGTTCGGCCTCGGTCTTGCGGCGGCGGATCATCGGATCGCCGATCCGGCCTATGAGATGCGGCGGGAAGCCCGGCCCGTCGTCGATGATCCGCACGGTGACGCTTTGCGCATCCCAGCCGGTCTCGATCCAGACCCGGCTGCGGGCGAAATCGACGGCATTCTGCACGAGATTGCGCAGCCCGTGGATCACCTCTGGGTGACGCAGGACCTGCGGCATGGGCAGATCGGTGTCGCCGATCGTCTCGAGGCTGACGTGCTTGCCGCGGTTCTCGTGCGGCTCGGCTGCTTCGCGGATCACCTCGGTGAGCGGAGCAGTGCGCAGGTGCAGATCGTCCTTCCCCGCCCGGCCCATGGAGCGAAGGATGTCGCGGCAGCGGTCGGCCTGCGCCCGGATCAGCCGTGCGTCCTCCTGCAGCTCGGGGCGGTCGTCAAGCTCTTCGATGAGCTCGGCCGAGGTCAGCTTGATGGTTGCCAGAGGCGTGCCCAGCTCATGCGCCGCCGCAGCCACCACGCCGCCCAGGTCGTTGAGTTTCTGCTGCCGCGACAGCGCCATCTGGGTGGCGTTGAGCGCATCTGACATGGCGTTCATCTCGGTGGTGACCCGGCGGGCATAGACCGACAGGAAGACCAGAGCGATGGCGATGGCCGCCCATTGACCGAAGACGAAGAGATCGGGGATCTGCAGCACCTGCCCGTCGACCGTGTGCAGCGGCACATGCGCAAAGACCATGCCCGAGATCAGCAGGAAGGCAGTGACGTTGAGCACGATGGTCGAGCGCAGCGAGAGCATCACCGCCGAAACGGTCACCGGCCCCAGCACCATGACAGAGAAGGGATTGTGCAGCCCGCCGGTGAGATAGAGCAGGAAGCACAGCTGCAAGAGGTCGAACATCACCATGAGGAAGTTCTCGGCTTCCGACAGGCGCTTGGTCTCGGGGAAGATCAGGCTGGCGACGAGGTTGCCGATCACCGAAATGCCGACGGCGAGATAGCACAGGCCGAGCGGCAGCTGCAGATCGTAGACCGATTGGGCCACCACAAGCGCCGCGATCTGGCCGACGATGGCCACCCAGCGCAGCAGGATCATCGTGCGCAGCCGGATGAAGGTGCTGCGTTCTTCCTGCCAGGGCAGGACCAGGTCCGTCGGGCTCATGCCGGTGTCTTCTTTCGCATGGTTTCTTGGCTTGCGCCCCGGGGGGCAATCGTTAGGTCTGGGAGTGTCATGCTTGGGTCGGGGATTTGCAATGCGCCTCGCCCCGGCGCCGGCCCGATCGATCCCCGGAAGGAACCCGCCATGAAACCCGCCACGCTTGTCGCCATTGTCGCCGCCGGCGGCCTCGTCGCCCTTTCCGCCGGGATCTGGGTGGCAACCCAATGGGGCCGGGGAGACGATCCATTTGCCGACTGCCGCGAAGGCGTGGTGGCAGGCGGGGCCGGGGCGATCGGCGGACCCTTCGAGCTGGTGCTCCCCTCGGGAGAGACGGTGACCGACGCCGATGTGATCACCGAGCCGACGCTGCTTTATTTCGGCTACACCTTCTGCCCGGACATCTGCCCGCTCGACAATATCCGCAACGCCGATGCGGTCGACCTGCTGGCCGAGGCCGGCTATTCGGCGACGCCGATGATGATCTCGGTCGATCCGGCGCGGGACACGCCCGAGGTCATGGGGCAGTATGCCGCGAACATTCACGACAAGATGATCGGGCTGACCGGCTCGGAAGCGCAGGTCGCGCAGGCCGCGAAGGCCTACCGCGCCTATTACAAAAAGAACGACGAGGATCCCGAGTTCTACTCTGTGGATCATTCGGCCTTTACCTACCTCGTCTTGCCGGGACTTGGCTTCGCCGAGTTTTTCCGCCGCGACGTGTCGCCGGTGCAGCTGGCCGAGCGTACCACCTGCTTCATCGATCGCATGGGTCCGGCTTGATTTGACCGCATGTCGCGGGCGGGATAAGAGAATTTCTCATACGGCGCTTCAAGCCGGTCCATAGGACGGGGGCCTCCGTGGCGGAACTCACACAAGACGACCTGGGCGACGATCGCTCGCTGCTGCTTGTCGATGACGACGAGCCTTTCCTCAAGCGGCTGGCCAAGGCCATGGAGAAACGGGGCTTCGAGGTCGAGATTGCCGAGTCGGTCGCGGCCGGCACTGCCATCGCCAAGGCGCGTCCGCCGGCCTATGCCGTGGTCGACCTGAGGCTCGAGGATGGCAACGGGCTCGACGTGGTCGAGGTGCTGCGCGAGCGGCGCCCAGACAGCCGCATCGTCGTGCTGACCGGCTATGGTGCCATCGCCACCGCCGTCGCCGCGGTGAAGATCGGCGCCACCGACTACCTGTCGAAGCCGGCCGACGCCACCGACATCACCAATGCCCTGCTGTCGCGCGGCGACGACCTGCCGCCGCCGCCGGAGAACCCGATGAGCGCCGACCGTGTTCGTTGGGAGCACATCCAGCGGGTCTACGAGCTTTGCGACCGCAACGTGTCGGAAACCGCGCGGCGTCTCAACATGCACCGCCGGACTTTGCAGCGCATCCTCGCGAAGCGCTCTCCGAAGTGAGGGGCCGCGCCCGGGCAAGCGCGGCCTCCGGCGGCGGTATGTCTGCCTAGGAGAAATCAGGGGCCGCGCTTCGCAAGGGCGCGGCTTCCGTCTGTCCGGCAGGGCTCAGAGGTCGTAGCGCTTGAGCACCTTGTCGACGGTGCCGCCATCGCCGAGCAGGTAGTTGCGGATCGTGCCGTAGTCCTCGAAGCCGCGACTCTGATAGTAGATCAACCCGCCCTCGTTGTCGGCGCGGATCTCGGCGTTGATCCAGGCGTAGGCTTCGTCGCGGCAGGCGGCGCGGGTGGCCTCGAAAAGCGCCGAACCGATGCCGAGCCCGGTGCGGCCGACCCGCGCGAAAGTTGCGATCTGCGCGACGGTGTCCGCCTCGTCCTCTGCAACGTGCCAGACGGCGCGCGGCGTGCCCATCCAGTGGCGCAGGTCCTCTCCGCTGACGGGCTGTGTCATCGCCGTGGTGCCGCCCTGCGCGATGATCTCGTTGAGCAGCTCGGCCATCGGCCGCGCATCGAGCGTGCCCGCACGGCGGATGGAGATCCCAGCGCGGCTCACAGCAGCGCCAGCAGCTCGGCGTGGCGCGCGGTATAGGCGCGGCGCACCTCGACCGGCGGACGCAGGTGGATGTCGAGCCCTTCGACAAGGGTAGCGTCGGGGCGCTTGAAGAAGCGCGAGGCTTCGGTTTCGGAGAAGCCGGCGATCTGGGTGGCTTCCATCCAGGCCGAGACGTTATCGGCCTTCTTGATCTGCTTCTTGAGACGGATGCCGGGCGTGGCGGGCAGGCCGAAGCGGATATGGATCGCCGCCGCCAGCCGCTTGTCGAGTTCGCCGTAGCCCGGGCCGACCGCCGCTTTCACCGGTGAGATCATGTCGCCGATGACGTATTCGGGCGCGTCATGCAGCAGCGCGAAGAGTTTCTCGGCGGGACTGGCACCGGGGCACAGACGGCAGAACAGCGTCTCGACCAGCAGCGAATGCTCGGCGACGGAATAGGGGAAGTCGCCCCGGGTCTGGCCGTTCCAGCGGGCGACGAAGGCGAGGCCGTGGGCGATGTCCTCGATCTCGATGTCCACCGGCGTGGGGTCGAGCAGGTCGAGGCGTCGGCCGGAGAGCATGCGCTGCCAGGCGCGGGGTTGCTTGGGTTTGGGAGGCATCTTCAGAGGTCCAGGTCTTCCGTGGCGTAGACAAAATTGCCGTGCAGCTTGCCGCGGACCCAGTGGCCGAGGCCGCGGAACCTGCGCTGGATCCAGGTCTCGTTCCCGCGGTTCTCGAGGATCAGGATTGGCCTGCAGCGGTGGATGAGGTGATAGGCGCCCTTGAGCGCGCGCTTCTCGTGACCCTCGACGTCGAGTTGCAAGATGGTCACCTGCCGGTCGCGCGGAATAGCGAAGTCGAGCATCGCCGCTGCGACGCCGGGCAGGACGTCGCCGAAGAACGTGCCGGCGTGAACGATGTCTCCGCCGCCGGCATGGGCGCGCATGAAGGCCATGGTCTGCGGCTCATAAATTCCGCCAGCCCGGACGGCCTTCACCGCGGGGCGCGTCTCGAGCCCTTGGGGCACGCAGTAGCGCCCGTAAGCGTTGCTGGGAGGGGTCTGGTCCATGCCGCGGCTGCCTTTGGCGGATTATGCTTCCGTTTAGGCCAGACTGTGATCCACGTTGCGGGGCATAGCAAGGGATGCTACCCAGCCCAGCAATCCCGATATTCGAATTGGAGCGCCGGACCATGGCTGAAGACTATATCGTCAAGGACATCTCGCTGGCCGACTTTGGCCGCAAGGAACTCGACATCGCCGAAACCGAGATGCCGGGGCTGATGGCCTGCCGCGCCGAGTTCGGCGAGGCGCAGCCGCTGAAGGGCGCGCGGATCGTCGGCTCGCTGCACATGACGATCCAGACCGCGGTGCTGATCGAGACGCTGAAGGCGCTGGGCGCCGACGTGCGCTGGGCCTCGTGCAACATCTTCTCGACCCAGGACCACGCCGCCGCCGCGATCGCCGCGGGCGGCACGCCGGTCTTTGCCGTAAAGGGGCAGACGCTGGAAGAGCACTGGGATTACCTCGATCGCTCGTTCCAGTTCCCCGAGGGCGCGAACATGATCCTCGACGACGGCGGCGACGCGACGCTCTACATCCTGCTCGGCGCGCGCGCCGAGGCGGGCGAGGATCTGGGCGTGGCGACCTCGGAAGAGGAAGCGGTGATCCACGCGCAGATCAAGAAGCGCATGGAGCAGAGCCCGGGCTGGTTCGCCAAGACCCGCGAGGCGATCATGGGCGTCTCGGAAGAGACCACCACCGGCGTGCATCGCCTGTATGATCTGCAGAAGAAGGGCCAGCTGCCCTTCCCGGCGATCAACGTCAACGACAGCGTCACCAAGTCGAAGTTCGACAACAAGTACGGCTGCCGCGAGAGCCTCGTGGACGGCATCCGCCGCGCCACCGACGTGATGATGGCGGGCAAGGTCGCCGTGGTCTGCGGCTACGGCGACGTGGGCAAGGGCTCGGCCGCCTCGCTGGCCGGTGCCGGTGCGCGCGTGAAAGTGACCGAGGCTGACCCGATCTGCGCCCTGCAGGCGGCGATGGACGGCTTCGAGGTGGTGTTGCTGGAGGACGTCGTTGCCGACGCCGACATCTTCATCACCACCACCGGCAACAAGGACGTGATCCGCATCGAGCACATGCGCGAGATGAAGAACATGGCCATCGTCGGCAACATCGGCCACTTCGACAACGAGATCCAGGTGGCCTCGCTGAAGAACCACAAGTGGACCAACATCAAGGACCAGGTGGACATGATCGAGATGCCCTCGGGCAACAAGATCATCCTGCTGTCGGAAGGCCGCCTGCTGAACCTCGGCAATGCCACCGGTCACCCGAGCTTCGTGATGTCGGCCTCCTTCACCAACCAGGTGCTGGCGCAGATCGAGCTCTACAAGAACGGCGACCAATACGAGAACAAGGTCTACATCCTGCCCAAGCACCTCGACGAGAAAGTGGCGCGGCTGCACCTCGATCGGGTCGGTGCCAAGCTGACCACGCTCTCGACCGAGCAGGCGGCCTATATCGGCGTGACGCCGGAAGGGCCGTTCAAGCCCGAGCACTACCGCTACTGAGTTAGGGTCTGTTTCAGGCTATTTTGCAGACGCCCCGCCGTTCGGTGGGGCGTTTCGCATTTGAGGGCGTGCCGATGCCTCCGGCGGGAATACCCGGGCAAAGATGACAGGGCGCCGGGTTTCACCGGAGCGTCACATCACGGCCACGTGAGCGTTACGCAATGTCCGTAGCAGCGGCGCATCAATGCATCCACGAGGAGTTCCCGATGCGCCTTTCGCTTTCCCTTCTCGCCCTCGCCAGCGCGGCCGCCGCGCCCGCCACGGCCCAGGAGATCTTTCCGGCCAAGCTCGCCGGTCACGCCTACCTGCCCGCCCTGTCGCTGGTCGAGCCGCCGGCGGATGCGCCGCGCGACGCCTGGCTCTCCGGCAAGTTCACCGGCGCCGCGCGCAACGGCCAAGCGATGAGCGTCGAGGGCAACACCGGCAAGACCTACGGCAACCACGGCACCGGCATCTCGCTGCCCTTCATCGGCCAGCCGGTGCAGGGCATGTCGGGTTTTGCCATGACCCGCGCCGAGGACGGCAGCTTCTACACGCTGACCGACAACGGCTTCGGCTCGAAGCGCAACTCGCCCGACGCCATGCTGTTCTTCCACCGCATGGCGCCGGATTTCGAGACCGGCACGGTCGAGCGCCGCGAGACGATTTTCCTGTCGGACCCGGACCACAAGGTGCCCTTCCGCATTGCCTATGAAGGCACCGAGAGCCGCTATCTGACTGGCGCCGACTTCGACACGGAGTCGATCCAGGTGCTGGACGGTGACGTTTGGATCGGCGACGAGTTCGGCCCCTACATCATCCGCGCCGGGCTGGACGGCGTGGTGAAAGATGTCTTTGCCACCGAGCTCGACGGCAAGGAGCTTCATGGCCCCGACACTTACAGCGTTTTTGTCCCCGCGACTGCGGGCACCGACTACCAGGTGCAGCGCTCGGGCGGCTACGAGGGCATGGCGCTGCAACCGGGCACGGACCTGCTTTGGGCGATGCTGGAAAAGCCGATCCTGATCGAGGGCGGTGAAACCGAGGGGCCCTTCCTGCGGGTCATCGCTTTCGACCCTAAAGCAGGGGAATGGACCGGTGAGAGCGTGAAGTTCCAGCTTGCCGAGGGTGCCACGGCGATCGGTGATTTCAACTTCATCGACGAGACCCGCGCGCTGGTCATCGAGCGAGACAACGGCGAGGGCGACATGACGCAGGCCTGCGCCGAGGGTGCGACCGAGACCGCCGAGTGCTATCCGAACCCCGCCAAGGTGAAGAACATCGTGCTGGTCGACATGAGCGACACCGACGAAGAGGGCTTCATCCGCCGCATTGGCCAGATCGACCTGCTGAACATCGCCGACCCCGATGCCAAGGCGCTCGAGGGCATGGGCGCGGGCGGCGATCACTTCAGCTTCCCCTTCTTCACCATCGAGGACGTGATCGCGGTGGACGAGACCCACATCCTGGTCGCCAACGACAACAACCTGCCTTTCTCGGGCGGGCGCGTGCCGGGCGAGGCGGCGCACAACGAGTTCATCCTGCTCGAGGTTCCGGAACTGCTGGCCGCGAAGTAAGGCTCTGTTCCACGCAAAAAGGGGGCGCCTTTCGGCGCCCCCTTCGTGTTCCGTCGTGTCGTGCCGTGTCGTGTCGGGGCTCAGGCGTAGCGCTTGATCTCGCCCGACTTCAGCCGGCTCATGTAGCTGTTCATCTCGGCCTTCACGATCGGCATCAGGAAGTAGAGGCCGACGATGTTGAAGAGCGCCATCGCGAAGATCGCCGCATCCGAGAAGTCGATCACCGGGCCGAGGTTCATCGCCGCGCCGATGATGACGAAGATGCAGAACAGGACCTTGAAGCTCACCTCTTGGAACTTGCCTTCGCCGAACATGTAGGTCCAGGCCTTGAGCCCGTAGTAGCTCCAGGAGATCATCGTCGAGAAGGCGAAGAGGATCACCGCCAGCGCCAGCACGTAGGGGAACCACGAGATGGCGGATCCGAAGGCCGCCGAGGTCAGCGCCACGCCCGAGACGTCGCCCAGGGTCTCGACACGGCCCAGCTCGGCGTTCCAGATGTACTGGCCGGTCTCCGCGTCCACTTGCAGCACGCCGGTGATCACGATGACCAGCGCGGTCATGGTGCAGATCACCACCGTGTCGATGAAAGGCTCGAGCAGCGACACGAACCCCTCGGTGATCGGCTCCTTGGTGCGCACCGCCGAGTGGGCGATGGCCGCAGAGCCGACGCCCGCCTCGTTCGAGAAGGCCGCCCGCTTGAAGCCCTGGATCAGCGCGCCGACGAGCCCGCCCGCGACGCCGAGCCCGGTGAAGGCGCCGTCGAAAATCTGGCCAAGTGCCCAGCCGATCCGGTCATAATTCATCAAGATGATGATCAGCGCCGTGCCGACGTAGAGCACGCCCATGAAGGGAACGATCTTCTCGGTGACCTGGGCGATGCTTTTCAGGCCGCCGATGATCACCGCAAAGACGATGGCCGCGAAGATCACACCGGTGATCCAGCCCGGGTAGTCGCCGATGATATTGGCAAGCTGCGCATGCGCCTGGTTGGCCTGGAACATGTTGCCGCCGCCCAGCGAGCCGAGCACGCAGACGATCGAGAAGCAGATCGCCAACACCTTGCCGAAGCCGGCAAACCCGCGCTCCGCCATGCCCTTGCTGAGGTAGTACATCGGTCCGCCCGAGACGGTGCCGTCGGCGTATTCATTGCGGTATTTCACGCCAAGCGTGCATTCGGTGAACTTGGACGCCATCCCCATGAGACCCGCGAGGATCATCCAGAAGGTCGCGCCGGGTCCGCCGATCGACACGGCCACGGCCACACCGGCGATATTGCCGAGACCGACCGTGCCCGAAAGCGCCGTGGCGAGGGCCTGGAAGTGGCTGACCTCGCCGGCGTCATCGGGATCGGAATACTTGCCTGACACCAGCGCGATCGAATGCGGGAAGGCGCGGAACTGCACGAAGGCGAAATAGAGCGTGAAGATCGTCGCCGCGACCACCAGCCAGAGCACGATCCACGGGAAGGATGTGCCGGGGAAGGGGGCGAAGATGAAGTTGACGAAGGGGGTGGTAAAGCGGCCGACAACCTCGTTGATCCGATCGTCGAGGGTCTGCGCCGCCTCCTGCGCTTGGACGGGAAGGGCGGCGAGCGTCGCGCCGAGGGCCGGAAGGCCGACGCGAAGGGCGATTTGAATGGGTTTCATGACGGGTCTCCAGCGGCTCAGGGCACGATGACGGTTGGCACGGGGGCGACCTGCGCAAGGCCAAGGGGCACCGATCCAAAGATGCGTGCGGCCATGGACTGCGTGCCGGACCTGCCGACGAAGATCATGCTCGCGCCCGCCTCAGACGCGATCTCGGCCACCAGCTCGACCACCGATCCGTAGCGGATGCGGCAGTCGCCCTCGAGCCCGGCGGCGTGCACCTTGGCGAGCGCCGGATCGAGCATCACCTCCCTGGCCCGCGCCATTTCCTGCTTGCGGCGGGCGTGGCGCTCCTCGATTTCCTGAGGTGTCAGGAACTTGTAGGGCGACCATTCAAGGATATGGACAAGCAGCAAGGCCGCATCGTCCTTCTTGGCCCGCGCGATTGCATAATCGAGCAGACCGTCATCACCTTCCTTGTTCTCGTAGGCGACGACAAACGTCTCTGTTGCCATTGGAATTCCCCGGGTTTCTGCGTTTGAGAGCACAGGGCGATGCCCGTTATCCGGGTCTGCCAATCCTTGCACTCCCCCGCCCATGCTGCGGGCGGCATCACGGCTTTGTCACTAAAAAAAGTTTAACGCCATGACGCGAGTACGCGCTGTGCAGAAAAACAGAACGATTTTCCTCTCTTTATCAACAATCAAGGGGGACTATAGTCTGGTCAGGAAAAGCTGCGCCCGGCGCGCAGGAAGACCCAGTTCAGGAGGAGAGTGAGATGGGCAAGCGAGACGATCTTATCGAGAAATATGCCGCGGACCTGCGCGAGAAATGCGGCACGGAGCCAGACATGGATCTGCTTACCCAGGTCACCATCGGCTGCGGTCCGTCGATCTACGATACCGATGCCTCGACCGTTGCCGCCAGCGAAGCGCACGAGCTGGAGACCGTGAAGGACAACTTTCTGGTCAAGAAGCTGGGGCTCGAGGACGGGCCGGAACTGATGGAGGCGATCAATGCCGTGGTCGATACCTACGGGCGCTCCGAGCGCAACAAGTACCGGGCGGTGGTCTACTACCTGCTGGTGAAGCATTTCGGCAAGGAAGGCGCCTACGCCTGAGGGCGGGTCGCTAGAATTCTAAACACTACCGCTTTGCGCCCAGGGCGCGGCCATGCGACATTCTAGGCTCGGCCAGAACGGTCGGGTCCAGTTTCTCCGAAACGTGCGTGGGAGCACGCGGGGTGGTACAGGGGTCCGGCTCTTGGCGGACCCCTGTTTGCGTGGTGAAGCGGCGCGCGTTGCTTCCGGTGCCGGTATTCTCAGACCGTCCGCGACTCCCGTCCGGCCCAAGCGCTGCCAAGCGGCCTCAGCGCCGGATCAGGCCTTCAGCCCGCCCTTGGCGCAGATGTGCAAGAACTCGGCCTCGGTCACCGGCTGCACCGACAGGCGCGACTGCTTGATCAGCGCCATCTCCGAGAGGGCCGGGTCTGCCTTGACTTCATCGAGCGTGACCGGGCTCGGCAGCGTTTCGACAGCCTTGATGTCCACGCATTCCCAGCGCGGGTCATCGGCCTTGCTGTCGGGGTGCACCTCGGCGCAGATCTCGATGATGCCGACAACCGCCTTCTCGCTCTGCGAGTGGTAGAAGAAGCCGCGGTCGCCGAGTTTCATCTCGCGCATGAAGTTGCGGGCCTGGTAGTTGCGGACGCCGTCCCATTCCTCGCCCGCGTCGCCCTTCGCGAGCTGGTCCTCCCAGGACCAGGTCGAGGGCTCGGACTTGAAGAGCCAGTATCTCATCTGGTCACCCGATGACCTTTTTCCACGCGGTCAGCGTGACGCTCTCGAAGAGGCCGGCCAGCGCATAGGGATCCTTGTCGGCCCAGTCCTGCGCCGCGGCCATGTCGGCGACGTCGAGGATGACCAGGCTGCCGGCCATCTCGCCGGCGTCATCCAGCAGCGGTCCCGCCTGTGCGACCACGCCGGTGCGTTCGATGTAGGCGAGATGTTCCGCACGGGTATCCTTGCGGATCTGCAGGGCACCGGGTTTGTCCTTGGCGAAAAGCGCGACGAGCATGGTCATTCCTCCTTCAGGGGTCGAGACAGAAGCTCTTCCAGAGCCTCGGCGATGGTGACTTTGCCTTCGGTCAGCGCGGCGACAACGCCCGAGACCGGCATGGGGAGTCCGTCACGCGCCGCGAGCGCGGCGACGGCGCGGGCAGTGGCGGCGCCCTCGACGGTGACCGAGGGGTCGAATCCCTCGGCGCGGCCGAGCGCCTGGCCGTAGCGGTAGTTGCGCGACAACTCCGAAGTGCACGTGAGCGCCAGGTCGCCAAGGCCCGAAAGCCCCGTGATCGTCTCTGATTTTGCTCCCAGATGTACCGCAAGCCGGGTCATCTCGGCAAAGCCACGGGTCATCAGCGCGGCACGGGCGCTGTCGCCGAAGCCGGCGCCGATGCAGGCGCCGCAGGCGATGGCCATGACGTTCTTCAGGGCGCCGCCGACCTCGGCACCGGTGACATCCGTGCTGCGGTAGAGCCTCAGCGTCTTGGTCGAGAGCACGTGCTGCAGCACCAGCCCCGCCTCGGCGTCTGCGCAGGCCAGCGTCAGCGCTGTCGGCAGGCCGCGGGCAATGTCCGCGGCAAAGCTCGGGCCGGTGAGGATTGCGGGCAGGGCGCCGGGCTTGGAATGGGCGATCACATGGCTCGGCCCCTCGCCGGTCGCCAGATCGATGCCCTTGCAGCAGGCGACCAGCTTCTGCCCCTCGAGCGGCTGGGCAATCGACCCCAATACGGACGAAAGCGTCTGCATCGGCACCGCGAGCAGCAGCGTCTCGGCGGTCGAGGCGCGGGCGAGATCGGCGGTGACCTCGATCCCTTCAGGCAGGGTCACCCCGGGCAGGCGGGCGGTCTGGCGGCTTTGCGCCATCGCGCCCATGGTGTCCGCGTCGCGGCCCCAGAGCATCACCTTCCGGCCGTCCTGCGCCAGCGCCACGGCCAGCGCCGTGCCAAAGGCACCCGCGCCCAGAACGCCAATCATGCCTTTGCCCCTTTTTTCCCCGAGCCGAGCAGCGGCGCGGCGGTCTTGTCGAGTGGCCAGCGTGGACGCGCGGCAAGGGTCATGTCAGACACTTCCCCGGCCGCCAGAAGCTCGCCGCCGGCATAGGCGATCATCGCCGCATTGTCGGTACAAAGCCGCAGCGGCGGGGCGGTGAAGGCCACCCCATGCTCTTCGCAGAGACCTTCCAGCGCGCCGCGCAGGGCCTTGTTGGCGGCAACGCCCCCGGCCACGGCCAGCGCCGGCTCGGCGGGAGTTTCCGCGAGATAGAGCCGCATCGCGCGCCGGGTCTTCTCGGCCAGCACGTCGCGCACCGCCGCCTGGAAACCGGCGCAGAGGTCGGCCACGTCCTGCCGGTGAAGCCCGCCCTGCTCCTCGATCAGCTTGTCGCGCAGGCGCAGCAGCGCGGTCTTCAACCCCGAGAAGGACAGATCGCAGCCCTCGCGGTCGAGCAGCGGACGTGGGAAACGGAAACGTGTCTCGTCGCCGGATTCCGCCGCCTCCTCGACCGAGGGGCCGCCGGGCTGCGCCAGCCCGAGCAGGCGGGCGGTCTTGTCGAAAGCCTCACCGGGCGCGTCGTCGATGGTGCCGCCGAGCCGCTTGAAGGCCTGCGGGCCGCGCACGATCAGGAACTGGCAATGCCCGCCCGAGACCAGCAGCATCAGATAGGGATAGGCGAGCCCGTCGGTCAGCCGCGGCGTCAGCGCGTGGCCGGCAAGGTGGTTCACCCCGATCAGCGGCTTGCCGGTGGCCGCCGCGATGCCCTTGCCCATCATCACGCCCGAGAGCACGCCGCCGATCAGACCGGGGCCCGCGGTCACCGCGATGGCATCGAGCTCGGTCACCGGCACCCCGGCCTGCACCAGCGCCTGTTCGATGGCCAGATCGAGCTTCTCGGCGTGGGCGCGGGCGGCAATTTCGGGCACCACGCCGCCAAAGGCCGCGTGCAGCTCGTTCTGGCCGAGCACCACCGAGGACAGGATCTCTTGCCCGCGCAACACGGCGGCGGCGGTGTCGTCACAGCTGCTTTCCAGCCCGAGGATCGTCAGTTCCGGCATCGGCACATCCGTTGCATCCCTTTGGTCCTGCAGCTACCACCAGAGCAGGGTCCTCACAATCCCGAGCCCTCCAATCCCGGAGCAAGGATGCCAGATTCCCAGCCCCTCCTGCTGCTCACCCGCCCGCGCGCGGCCTCCGCGCGTTTTCTCGGCGAGCTTCGTGACGACGGCGTTTCGGGGTTCACGCCGATCCTCAGCCCGCTGATCGAGGTCGAGACCACCGGCCCGCTGCCCGAGCTCGCGGGAGTTACCGGGCTCGTTTTCACCTCTGCAAGCGGCGTGCGCGCCTATGCCGAACTGGGGGGTACGCCGCTGCCGCTGTGCTATGCCGTGGGCGAGGCGACGGCCCGCGCGGCGCGGCTGATCGGGATGACCCCGCGCGTCGCACAGGGCGATGCCGAGGCACTTCTGGCGCTGGTTCTAGGCGAGTCGCCCGGCGGCGCGCTGCTGCATCCGCGCGGCACCCATGCGCGGGGCGATCTTGCCGCGCGACTCACCGCGGCCGGTCAGCCCTGCGCCGAGGCGGTTATTTACGACCAGCCGACTCGGCCGCTCAGCGCCGAGGCGGTCTCTGCGCTGCGCGGACAACTCCCGGTGGTCGTGCCGCTTTTTTCACCCCGCAGCGCCGCGCTCTTTGCCGCGGCTGCGCGGGACGTTAACGCTACCGCGCCGCTTTTCGCCGCATATATGAGCGCGGAGGTGGAAGCGGCCCTCTCCGGCCTCTATGTTCTCGACTCAGAGATTGTTTTGCGACCCGACGCCGGGCTTATGCGTAAGTCGGTGGAAAAGCTCCTAGAATGCGCGCGATCGCTTGTGGAGCGCGTCGGGTCCGTGAAAAGTTATGAAAGTGACGCGAGATCCGCAGAGGATCCGCAAGCGACAGATTGAAAGGGTGGACCGCGTGGCCGACAAGAAGAAGCCTCTAGACGACGCCAAGGACAAGCCGGAGGAGGGGCAGTCCTCCCCCGAGACCGAGGCCACCCTCGATGAGACGGCCGAAGGCACCGACACCGCGCCGGCGGATAACAGTGCCGCGCCCGAAGGCGAGGACACGCTCGGGGACGAGGTGAAAAACGCCGCCGGGGCCGAGAGTCTCGAGGCCGACGCGGACGATACGCTTGCCGGCGACGCGCCCGACACGATCGCAAGCACCGAGGGCACCGACACCTTCGTGACCGAGGACTCGCTCCTCAGCGCCGAGGCCGAGGACACGGTTGCGCAGGATACGGCGGCGCAGGAGCCTGCCAGTTCGATGGAATCGATCCACTCGGTGGGCGAGGCGGTCGAGCTCGACAGCGACACCGATGTGGGCAAGGACGCCGACACGCTGATCGCCGAGGGCGACGATAGCCTCGCGGCACGGACCGACACCTCCGCGCCGGCCGCCGCTGTGCCGCCGCGCGAGGTCGTCCGCGAGACGGTGGTCGAGCGCAAGGGGGGCTTCGTGCCGATGGCGCTTGGCGGCATCCTCGCCGCGGCGCTTGGCTGGGGCGCCTCGAGCTACCAGTCCGGGAGTTACCCCTTCGGCGACGGCGGCGACGCGTTCGAGGCGCAGACCGCGGCCTCTCTGGCAGAGCAATCCGAGAAGATCGACGCGCTGAGCGGCACGGTTGCCGAGACCGCGGCGCAGGTGGGCGGCATCGACCTTTCCGGGCTCGAGAGTTCCACCGCCGATCTCGGCGCGCGGATGCAGGCCGCCGAGGGCTCTGCCGCGACGCTCACCGAGCAGGTGGCGCAGTTGCAGTCCCGCATCGAGAGCATGCAGAACCAGTGGTTGTCGGAATCGGTCTCGCCCGAGGCCATGGCCGCCTACGAGAAGGCGCTTGCCGACGTGCGCACCGCGATCGAGACGCAGCGCGCCGAGGTCGAGCAGATGACCCAGGACGCCATGGCGGCGCAGCAGAGCGCCTCGGATCAGGCGATGCTGGCCAAGTCGCGCACCGCGCTGTCCGACATCAACACCGCGCTGCGCGATGGCGCGCCCTACGCCGAGGCGCTGCAGGTGCTGCAGACAAATGGTGTGAACGTCCCCGATGGGCTGGCCGCTTCCGCGGACGAGGGTGCACCGACCCAGGCTGCGCTGGTGGCCGATTTCCCGCCCGCAGCGCGCGATGCGCTTTCGGCGGCCCGCCGGGCCGAGGCCACCACCGAGGATACCGCCAGCCGGGTCACCACTTTCTTCGCCAACCAGCTTGGCGCCCGCTCGGTTGAGCCGCGCGAGGGGGACGACCCCGACGCCGTCCTCTCGCGCGCCGAGGCGGCGCTGCGATCGGCGGATCTTGGCACCGTGCTGAGCGAGCTTGCGGCTCTGCCGGAACCGGCGCAGGCCGAGCTGGCCGATTGGACCGCCCGCGCCAAGGCGCGCAAGGCGGCGCTCGACGGCGCCGATGCCGTCGCACAGACACTGAACCAGAACTGAGGGTAAGGGATCGTTTTCATGCTTTGGTCACTTCTGAAAATCGTTCTCTTCGTCGCCGTTGTGGCGGGGCTGACCCTCGGGGCCGGCTACCTGATGGAAAGCTCGGGCGGGGTGCAGGTCACCGCCGGCGGAATGGAATTCACCCTCGGGCCGCTGCAGTCGGTGATTGCCGCCATCGTGCTGGTCTTCGTGCTGTGGGTGGTCTTCAAGCTGGTCTCGCTGCTCATCGCCATCCTGAAGTTCATCAACGGCGACGATACGGCGCTGTCGCGCTATTTCGACCGCAACCGCGAGCGCAAAGGGTATCAGGCGATGTCCGAAGGGCTGCTGGCGCTGGCCTCGGGCGAGGGCAAGCTCGCCATGGCCAAGGCGCAGAAAGCCGAGCGCTACCTGCACAAGCCCGAGCTGACGCAACTGCTGACCGCGCAGGCCGCCGAGATGACCGGCGACACCCGCAAGGCCGAGGAAGTTTACAAGAAGCTCATCACCAACGAGCAGACCCGCTTCGTCGGCATCCGCGGGATGATGAAGCAGAAGCTGGCCAAGGGCGACACGGACACGGCGCTGAAGCTGGCCGAGCGCGCCTTTGCGCTCAAGCCCAAGCACGAGGAAATCCAGGATCTGCTTCTGCAGCTGCAAGCCTCGAAACATGACTGGCAGGGCGCGCGCAAGACGCTCTCGGCCAAGCTCAAGCACGGCGCCCTGCCGCGCGATGTCTACCGCCGCCGAGACGCCGTCCTGGCGCTGTCGGAAGCCAAGGACATCATGGACGAGGACAAGCCGATCGAGGCCCGCGAGGCGGCCATCGCTGCGTCGAAGGGCTCGCCCGACCTGATCCCCGGCGCGGCCATGGCGGCACGCTCTTATATCGCGCAGGACAAGCCCAAGCTGGCGACCCGCATCCTCAAGAAGGCATGGTCGGTTCAGCCGCACCCGGACCTGGCCGCCGCCTTCGCCGAGATCGCCCCGGACGAGACCCCGTCGGCCCGGATGAAGCGTTTTGGCACGCTCACCTCGATCAACCCCGAGCACCGCGAGACCAAGCTGCTCAAGGCCGAGCTGGCGCTCGCCGCCGAGGACTTTCCCGAGGCACGCCGCGCCGTGGGCAACCTCGCCGAGACCGAGCCCGATGCCCGCGTGCTCACCGTCATGGCGGCCATCGCCAAGGGCGAGGGCGCGGCCGAACCGGTGGTGCGCGGTTGGCTGGCAAAGGCGCTGCTGGCGCCGCGCGGCCCGCAGTGGGTCTGCGACAAGTGCAACCACATCCACGGCGAATGGGTGCCGGTCTGCGCCAATTGCGAGGGCTTCGATACGCTGAGCTGGCGCAGCCCGCCGCAGTCCGACGTCGCCCCCGCCGGGGCCGAGATGCTGCCGTTGATCATCGGCTCGCTCGAGGACCGCAGCGCCGAGGCCGAGGCCGCGACCGAGGCGGAAGAGGCGCACGAGGTGCTGACGCCGACGCCCGAGACGCCGGCGGACCCGCTCGACAGCGCAGAGACGTCTCCTGACCTGAAGCGGGACGTGCCGGATGCCGAGACCGTTGAAGACACGGCGGAAGGCAGCCACGGCGCGGTTGAACACGAGAAGGCAAAATAGGCCTTTTCCTGCGGCGGCCTCGGTGCTAAGAGGCCGCCCACCAGTGCCGCTGTAGCTCAGCTGGTAGAGCACGTCATTCGTAATGATGGGGTCGGGGGTTCGAGTCCCTTCAGCGGCACCACGGTCTTTCCGGAGCGCGCTCCGAAGGCCGGACAAGAGAAAAGGCCACCCGTCGCGGGTGGCCTTTTTCGTTTTATGCCGCCCGGGTTGTGATCTTTGCCACCGCGCCCCATGGGCGCGCTGGAACTGGAAGAGGGGGGCTCTGCCCCCATCCGCTGGGTGGACGTCCTTGGGATTTCGGGTCTGGAAACCAAAAAGGCAGGGTGCCGCTCTCCGAGGCGGGATGCTGGAGGTGCCGGGGGTGAAGCATGTAAGGGGCGCGGGTTTCGGGCGCGCGTCGACTACGGCCTCTCGACTTGTCTTCGCGGCAGACGCAGGTTGCGGAAAGCTCCCACCGCAAAGAGGTCCGCCCCATGCCCGCCATCGTCTCCGGTATCATCGTCCTTCTGCTCTTCCAGCTCTGCGGCGAGGTGATCTCGCGCATCTTCGGCCTGCCGCTGCCTGGCCCGGTGCTTGCCATGGTGGCGCTGGTCATTGGCATGGCGCTCTCGGAGCGGCTCCTCGCGCTTATTCGGCCGGTGGCGAGCTTCCTGCTGCAGAACCTCTCGCTGCTCTTCGTGCCGGTGGGCGTGGGGGCGGTGGCGCGCCTGTCCGAGCTCTCGGCCCACGCGCTGGCGATCGGCGTGTCGCTGATCGGCTCGACGCTTCTGGCGATCTGCGTCGGGGCGCTGACCTTCGAGCATGTGGCGCGGCGCACCGGCAACGTCGACGAGGAGGAGGAGGCATGACCGACCCGCTGCTGATCTGGTCCTATCTCGAGAGCGGGCCGCTTCTCTGGCTCACCGCCACGCTGGTCGCCTATTGGATCGGCGACCGCATCTTCCGTCTTTCGCATGGCAAGCCCTGGTTCAACCCGGTGCTGCTGTCGGTGATCGCACTGGGGGCGCTGCTGCTGGCGACGGGCACGCCCTATGAGACCTATTTCGAGGGCGCGCAGTTCGTCCACTTCATGCTCGGCCCGGCGACGGTGTCGCTGGCGCTGCCGCTGCATGCCAACCTGCGGCGGGTGCGCAAGGCGGCGCTGCCCATGGCGCTGGCGCTGCTGGCGGGCTCGCTGACCGCCGTGGTCTCGGCGCTGGGGCTGGCCTGGATGCTGGGGGCCGACTTCGGGCTTCTGGCCTCGCTGGCACCAAAGTCGGCGACTGCGCCGGTGGCAATCGGCATCTCGGAAAAGCTCGGCGGCGATCCGTCGATGACCGCGGTGCTGGTGCTGTTGACCGGGATGATCGGGGCGATCGCCGTGACGCCGATGCTGAACGCGCTGGGGCTGCGCGACTGGCGCGGGCGCGGCTTTGCCACCGGGGTTGCCGCGCATGGCGTCGGCACCGCGCGGGCGCTGCAGGTGCATCCGACAGCCGGGGCCTTTGCCGGGATTGGCATGGGGATGAACGCGGTGCTGACCGGGCTCATCGCGCCGCTGGTGCTGCAGCTCTTCCGCTAGCAGAGAGGGCGGGGCGCTTACGCCCCTTTTGCCACCTCGTCGAGCGCGCGCAGCGTCGTCAGCAGCGCGCCGAGCCGGTCCACGGGTACCATGTTCGGCCCGTCCGAGGGGGCGTTGTCCGGATCCTCGTGGGTTTCGATGAAGACCGCCGCGCAGCCCACGGCCACGGCGGCGCGGGCCAGCGTCGGCACGTATTGCCGCTGGCCTCCCGACGACGTCCCCTGTCCGCCCGGCAGCTGCACCGAATGGGTGGCATCGAAGACCACCGGGTAGCCGGTTTCCGCCATGATCGGCAGCGCGCGCATGTCCGAGACCAGCATGTTGTAGCCGAAGCTCGCGCCGCGCTCGCACAGCAGCAGCCGCTCGTTGCCGGTGCTGGCGATCTTGTCCGCCACGTTCGCCATGTCCCAAGGTGCCAGGAACTGGCCCTTTTTCACGTTGATCGCCGCACCGGTCTCGCCCGCCGCCAGCAAAAGGTCGGTCTGGCGCGACAGAAACGCGGGGATCTGCAGGATGTCCACGGCCTGCGCCACCGCGCTGCATTGCTCGGCGGTGTGGATGTCGGTGAGCACCGGCACGCCGAACTCGGCGCCGATCTGCGACAGGATCGACAGCCCCGCCTCCATGCCGATGCCGCGCTTGCCCGAGAGCGAGGAGCGGTTGGCCTTGTCGAAGCTGCCCTTGAACACCCACGGGGTGCGCGCGGCCTCGGCGGCGGCGGCGATCTTTTCGGCCAGCATGCGCGCATGCTCGAGGCTTTCCAGCTGGCACGGCCCGGCGATCAGCGCCAGTGGCGCGTCATTGGCGAAGGTGACGGATTTGACGGCGACGGGTTTCATGGCGGGACTCCGGACGGGTTCCTGGGCGGTCATGCGATGCCTTCCTTCTTCAGAACGGCCTCGATACGGGCCACGTCGACGGGGTTGTTGAGCTCCCAGAACACCCGGCCCCGCGCCTCGACGGGCACGCAGGTGACCGGCGTTCCGTTCTCGAGGAAGCGCAGTTGCTCGAGCCCCTCGGCGCGCTCGAGCGGGCCCTCGTTCCAGGCGGCGTAGCGGCGCAGCGCGTCGGGGCGGTAGCCGTAGACGCCGACATGGTGCCAGACCTCGGGCGGGGTTTCGAGGTTGCCGACGTAGGGCAGCACCTCTTTCGAAAAGTAGAGCGCGGTGCCGTCGTGGCGCATCACCGCGGTGGTGCCGCCGACGCGGCCGGCGTGGCGGTCGGTGACGAAGTTGGCCAGGGTCTCCGGGTCGGTCTTCAGCACCGGGGTGGCCATCTCGACCGACCGATCCTGCATCGCGGCGATCAGCGCCTCGATGAACCACGGCGGGGTCAGCGGTGCGTCGCCCTGCAGGTTGATGACAATCTCCGGCGCGCCGTCCAACTGCGCCACACCCTCGGCACAGCGCTCGGTTCCATTGCGGGCCTCGGAGGAGGTCATCAGCACCTCGGCGCCAAAGCCGCGCGCCGCATCGGCGATGCGGTCGTCATCTGTCAGCACGTAAACCGCCGAGACGCCCTCGACGGTCAGGGCGGCCTCCCAGGCGCGCTGGATCAGGCTCTTCTTCTCGCCGGTGGCACCGGTCAGCTCGACCAGCGGCTTGCCCGGGTAGCGGGACGAGGCGTAGCGGGCGGGGATGAAGATGACCGCGCTCATGCCACACCTGCCCGCAGCGCGTCGTGGATGTGCAGCAGCCCGACGAGGCGCTCGGCCTCGTCGACCACCAGAAGGACCGTCCGTTTCTTCGCGTTGAGCACGCCGAGTGCCTCCGTAAGCAGGGTGTCGGGTTGGGTGACCAGCGGGCCGGGCGTGGCAACCTCTCCCGCGCGGCGCTCGAGCAGCCCCTCCATGTTGCGGCGCAGGTCGCCGTCGGTGATGATGCCCGCGACACGGCCCTCGGTGACCACCGCCGCGACGCCGAAGCCTTTCTGCGACATGACCACCAGCGCCTCGCTCATCGGGGTGGTCGGGCTGACCACGGGCAGCTCGTCGCCCTTGTGCATCACCGCCGAGACCCGCAGCAGCGCCGCGCCGAGCGAGCCGCCGGGGTGGAAATGTGCATAGCTGTCGCGGCCGAAGCCGCGGTTGCTCATCAGCGCCACGGCCAGCGCGTCGCCGAGCGCCATGCAGAGCGTCGTCGACGTGGTGGGCGCCATGCCGATGGCGCAGGCCTCGGGGGCGTCGGGCAGCAGCAGGATGTGATCGGAGGCGGTCGCCAGCGTGCTCTCTGCGCGCTTGGTGATGGCGATCATCGGAATCGAGAAGCGCGCGCAGTAGCCGATCATGTCAGCCAGCTCTCGGGTCTCGCCGGAATTGGAGATCAGGATCACCGCATCCGCCGAGGTGATCATGCCAAGATCGCCATGGCTGGCCTCGCCGGGGTGGACGAATTGCGCCGGGGTGCCGGTCGAGGCCAGCGTCGCGGCGATTTTCGCGGCGACATGGCCGGACTTTCCCATGCCGGAGACGATGACCCGGCCACGGATGTTCAGCAACAGAGAGACCACGGCGTCGAACTCCGCGGGCAGTTCGTCGGAGAGCCGGACCAGCGCCTCGGTCTCGGTGGCCAGCACCCTGCGGGCGATGTCGGAAGGGGTTTCGGACATGGGGATCCCTGATCTTGAGATGCCCGCGTGTTATCCCGCAATCGCCGGCTTGTCCAATGGCGCGGCGCGGCAGGAGCGGTCGTGCCCGGGGCACAGATGGCCCGTCGCGACGGCGCAGCGACTCGTCAGCGCGGGACGGGCGGCGCCGCAGCTTGGGCAGAGGGCTCGAAAGCGGCGGTTTGCCGTTTGCGTGCCCGCGCCGCGCCGCTATGGAAAGGCACCTTTCGCAAGAGGACCGGAGCACATGCAGATCACGCGCCGTATCGCCACGCCTTCGGACGCGCCGCCGCTCGCCGAGCTGCGGGCCGAGGCGATGCGCCCGAGCCTCGAGGCGCTGGGGCGCTACGACCCGCTGCGCGTGCGGCGGCGGTTCCTCGACAGCTTCGATCCGGCGGAGACGGTGGTTCTGCTGCAGGGCGATCAGCTTGCCGGCTTTTTCGTCCTGCGCCGGCGGCCGGAGGAGCACTATCTCGACCATCTCTACCTTGCCGCGCAAGCGCGCGGCCTCGGGCTTGGCCGCAGGGTCATCACGGAGTTGCAGGACGACGCGCGGGCGGCGGGCGTGCCGATCCGGCTCATGGCGCTCAAGGGCAGCCCGGCGAACCGCTTCTACCGCGCCTGCGGTTTCGAGGCCGTGGGCGAAGAACCTTTCGACGTGCTCTACCGCTGGCAGCCCTGAGCGGGGCTATTCGAGAATCTCGTCCGCCTTGACGCCCCAAACCGCGGACTTCGGCGCCCAACCGTCGTAGCCGCCGGCGGACAGTTCGCACCAGTCTTTCTCGCAATGCTCGAGATGGGCGATCACCCCGACCGCCAGCTTGGCCTCGACCGGGGCGTCCGGATCGGGGCGCAGGTGCAGCTCGAGCATGTCCTGCTCGACAAGCACCGTGCGCACCCCCGACAGCAGCGCGTAATGGATCCAGCCGCCCATGCCGTCCTTGTCGCGCACCCGGCGCCAATGGCCATATTCGGCGATGATCTCGAGCGGCATGTCCCGCCGGGTGTAGACCCAGTCGATGCGGTGGGTGAGCGAGGGGCCGCGCCGGGCGTTGCCCTCGTTGGTCTTCAGCGACACGTAGCGCGGCAACGGCAGGTTGGTGACCGGCCCGCGCTCTTCGGCCGCCTGCGCGGCCGTGCCGCAGAGCAGGGCGGCAAGCAGCCCCGCCAACACAGAAGTCCTGACCATCGTGTCTGTCCTGCTCGAGATTTTACGCCGGGGTTCTTGTGCCCCGTGCATGCTTGCGACAGTGTGCCAAAGCAAAGAGCGTAAGGAAAGGGAGGCCCTGACCGGAATGCCGCAGAAACGCCTGACTGTTGTCGTGACGCGACGTTTGCCGGAGGTGGTGGAAACCCGCCTGAGCGAGCTTTTCAACGTCAAATTGCGCACCGACGACCTCGCGATGACTCGCGCGGAATTGACCGCGGCAATGGCCGAGGCCGACGTCCTGGTGCCGACTCTGACCGACCAGATCGACGCCGGGCTGATCGCCCAGGCCGGACCGCGACTCAAGCTGATCGCCAATTATGGCGCGGGCGTCGATCACATCGACGTGGAAACCGCCCGGGCGCGGGGCATCATGGTGTCGAACACGCCGGGGGTGATGACCGACGATACCGCCGATATGGTGATGGGGCTGATGCTGGCGGTGATGCGCCGCATGCAGGAGGGGCTCGCCACGATGCAGGAGGGCAACTGGGCCGGCTGGGCGCCGACCGCCTTCCTCGGCACGCGGCTTGGCGGCAAGCGGCTCGGCATTCTCGGGATGGGGCGGATCGGCCAGGCGGTGGCGCGGCGCGCCTCGGCCTTCGGCATGCAGATCCACTACCACAACCGCCGCCGCCTGCGAGAAGAGACCGAGGAGGCGCTCGAGGCGACCTATTGGGAGAGTCTCGACCAGATGGTGGCGCGGATGGATGTGGTCTCGGTCAACTGTCCGCACACCCCCTCGACCTTCCACCTGCTAAACGCCCGCCGGCTGCGGCTGATGAAGCCGTCGGCTGTGCTGATCAACACCTCGCGCGGCGAGGTGATCGACGAATCGGCGCTGACCCGGATGCTCAAGGCGGGCGAGCTGGGCGGTGCCGGGCTCGACGTGTACCAGCACAAGATCAAGGGCAACCCCGAGCTGGTTAACATGCCGAACGTCGCGATGCTGCCGCACATGGGCTCGGCGACGCTCGAGGGGCGCATCGAGATGGGCGAGAAGGTGATCATCAACGTCAAGACCTTCGCCGACGGGCACCGCCCGCCGGATCAGGTCGTGCCGGCGATGCTCTGAGCCGCCGGGACAGCATTTCCTAGATATTCAAGACACGGGTAGATCATGCGAATTCTGATGTTCGGATCGACGGGGCAAGTCGCGCGCGAGATCGAGCGCCGCGCCCCCGTCGTCTCACTGTCCCGCCAGGACGTCGACCTTACCGACCCGGCCGATTGCGCCGAGGCGGTGCGGGCCGAGGCCCCCGACGTGGTGATCAACGCCGCCGCCTATACCGCCGTCGACCAGGCAGAGAGCGACGAGATCACCGCCGCGCGGGTCAACGGCGAGGCGCCGGGCGCCATGGCGCAGGCCTGTGCCGACCTCGGCATCCCCTTCATCCACATCTCGACCGATTACGTTTTCGACGGCACCGGCGATCAGCCGTTTGTGCCGGATGCGCCCACCGCGCCGCTCGGCGCCTATGGCCGCACCAAGCTGGCGGGCGAGGAGGCGGTGCGCGCCGCGGGCGGTCCGCATGCGATCATCCGCACCAGCTGGGTGGTTTCGGCCCACGGCAAGAACTTCGTGAAGACCATGCTGAAGCTCGGCGCCGAACGCGACAGGCTGACCATCGTCGCCGACCAGATCGGCGGGCCGACCCCGGCGGCGGACATCGCCGAGCTCTGCCTCGCCGCGGCGGGCCAGCTCATCAAGGCGCCGGAGAAGTCGGGCACCTACCACCTCTCGGGCGCCCCCGACGTGAGCTGGGCCGACTTTGCCCGCGAGATCTTCGCCCAGTCGGGGATCTCCTGCGAGGTGGTCGATATCCCGACCTCCGAGTTCCCGACCCCGGCGAAGCGCCCGGCCAATTCGCGCCTCGACAACAGCGCGACCGAGGCCGCCTTCGGCCTGCCGCGTCCGGACTGGCGGGTGGGTCTGGCAGCGATCCTTGCGGAGCTTCAGGCCAAGGAGGGCTGAGTCCCTCCGTCGCGCGGCGCCTGCTCGCATTCTCTTAAAAACGCCGGGAGTCTCCGTTTTCCCGCCATTCTTCCGCACCCTTTCCGCCCCGCGTTTGCGCGAATGTGGCGGCATCGCAACGAAGCGGATGAGGGTGACCCATGGAGCGGACACTGGAGCGCGGCCTGTCGTCCTGGCAGGCCTGGGGAACGGGCAACGGCGCCCATTACGACTTTGCGGCTCAGGACCTGGCGCGCGTCGATGCCGGCATCGCGGCCGGGGTCTTTGGGTATGAGGCGATCGCGGCGCGGGGTGACGCGCTGGACGAGGCGCGGGTCGAAGATGCGCTCGCCGAACACGCTCATGCCCATGAGCAGGCGCTTCAGGCGCAGGGCCGGAAATCGAAACTGGCGCTGCTGCGCGGCGAGGCCGATGGAAGCGTGCGCGGGCTGCGCAACGCGGTGATCAGCATCGGGTATTGGTTCGACTCGCATCATGCGCCCGAAGAGACCGCGGCGCTGCCTGCCGAGGCGGGCTACGCCGAAAGCTGGCGGATCGGCTGGGCGGAGCGCCTGCCCGAGATCATGCAGCTCTCCGTCGATGGCCCGCTCGAGGACATGGGGCTCGAGTCCAGCGGACATGTCCCGCGGAGCGACCCAGTGCCGCATCCTTTCGCGCCGCAGGGCGCGACGGGCGCCGAGGGCGCGGGACCCTCCGATGCCGGGCGTGCCTTTCTCGAAGAGATGTTGGCGGATGAGGACGAGCCCCCGGGCTTCGACTTCGCCAGCCACGACGCGGCGGGCAGCCCGGTGCAGCACGGGCAGGAGGCTCTGGCGCAGGAAGAGCTGATGTTGCTCGAAAACCAGTACGCGGCGCTGCATGGGGCACTTTTCGACGGAGACGCCATCTGGAAGGTGCAGGGCGACATCGACCATCCCCATGAGGTCGCGTCGCATCACGCCCCCGAGTACCCCGCCGCTCCCGACGGACAAGGTGACCACGGCCAGCCCCTGCATGCGGTGCTCTTCGACGGGCATTTCGCCTGAGCGCAGCGCGTCCAGTCGTTGCGCAGAAAGTCCCCGCGCGCCGTTGCCGGACCGCCAGAAAAAAGCCCGCTCCAAAGGGAGCGGGCTTTGATCTGTCACGACAGGGACCTGTCAGCCGATGGCTGCAGGGGACTCAGCCAAATTCCTTGTAGCTGATTTCCTTCTGGTCGGTGCCGGTCTTGCTGCGGCGCACGTGCAGTCGGTTGAGCGCGTTCACATAGGCCTTGGCAGACGCATAAACCGTATCGGTATCCGCCGACTGGCCGGTGGCGATCTTGCCGTCCTCTTCGAGGCGCACCGAGACGGTTGCCTGCGCATCGGTGCCCTCGGTCACCGCGTTCACCTGGTAGAGCTGCAGCCGCGCCTCGTTGGGATAGAGTGCCCGCACTGCCTTGAAGGTGGCGTCAACGGGGCCGTCGCCTTCCATGACGCAGGATTTCTCCTCGCCGCCAACTTCCATCTCGAGCGTTGCCTCGGCCGGCCCGCCGGTGCCGCAGACGACCTTGAGCGAGACGATTTCGAGGTGATCGGCGCCATCGGTCATCGCCGCCGTCACCAGCGCGAGGATGTCCTCGTCGAAGACCTCCTTCTTGCGGTCGGCAAGGTCCTTGAACCGCACGAAGATGTCCTTGAGCTGGTTGTCACCAACGTCGACGCCGAGGTCCTTGAGCTTGGCGCGGAGCGCGGCGCGGCCCGAGTGCTTGCCGAGCGGCAGCGAGGTGCCTGCGAGACCCACGTCCTCGGGGCGCATGATCTCGAAGGTTTCCTTGTTCTTGAGCATGCCGTCCTGGTGGATGCCCGACTCGTGGGCAAAGGCGTTCTTGCCGACGATCGCCTTGTTGAACTGCACCGGGAAGCCCGAGACCGTCGCGACGCGGCGCGAGATGTGCATGATCTTGCGGGTGTCGATCTTGGTCTCGAACGGCATGATGTCGCCGCGCACCTTGAGCGCCATCACCACCTCTTCGAGCGCGGTGTTGCCCGCCCGCTCGCCAAGGCCGTTGATGGTGCATTCGATCTGCCGCGCGCCGGCCTCGACGGCGGCGAGGCTGTTCGCCGTCGCCATGCCGAGGTCATTGTGGCAGTGGGTCGCGAAGATGATCTCGTCGGCGCCCGGCACCTTCTCGATCAGCATGCGGATCAGCTCGGCCGATTCCACCGGCGCGGTGTACCCCACGGTGTCGGGGATGTTGATCGTGGTGGCGCCCGCCTTGATGGCGATCTCGACCACGCGGCAGAGATAGTCATGCTCGGTCCGGGTCGCATCCATGGGCGACCATTGCACGTTGTCGCAGAGGTTGCGGGCGTGGGTCACCGTTTGGTGGATGCGCTCGGCCATCTCGTCCATGGTGAGGTTCGGGATGGCACGGTGCAGCGGCGAGGTGCCGATGAAGGTGTGGATGCGCGGGCGGTTGGCGTGTTTCACCGCCTCCCAGCAGCGGTCGATGTCGTTGAGCTGCGCCCGGGCAAGGCCGCAGATCACCGCGTTCTTCGAGCGCTCGGCGATTTCTGAGACGGCGCGGAAATCGCCCTCGGAGGCGATCGGGAAGCCCGCCTCGATGATGTCGACCCCCATCTCGTCGAGCAGCTCGGCGATCTCGAGCTTCTCGTCGTGGGTCATGGTCGCGCCGGGCGACTGCTCGCCGTCACGGAGGGTCGTGTCGAAGATGTACACGCGGTCTTTGGCTTGGTCTGTCATTTTTCGGATCTCTTGAATCGTCGTCCTAGAAAGGGTTCGCCGGCGCGAAACGGTCCTCCTCTGAGCGGTCGCGCCGAGATGCGCGCTCAGAGGCGGATTAGGACTAGACGCAGGCCAAGCGCAACCGGCGCGCGGAATGCACGTGCAGCAGCGGGGATATGGCCAAGGGTCATCATGGCCGCGACTATACGCAGCGGCAGCGAAATGAAAACCGCAAATACCGCGAGAGGCCCGGAAAGTTACGCCGCAGTGCAGCACGACCCTTGTGCCGCTTGAGTGACCGTACCGCGTGCCCATATGTTCCGGGAAAGCCGTTTGGTTCAGGATTGTTTCGGGGGAATTTCATGGTCGGGCGTTTTCTGAGGGCAGCATTGCTGGCTGCCGGCTGGCCCCTTGCAGCGCTGGCGCAGGAGGGCGGCAGCCCCGAGCGCGAGGTCTATGTCTTCGGCAACTCGCTGGTGCATTTCCTCGGGCAGGAGGCGCATAGCAACACGCCCTACTGGCTCGCGCAGCTGGCGAAGGCTGATGGCGCGCGGCTGTCGCTCGACGGGCAATGGGGCTTCCTGCGCGACTTTTCCGACAACCTGCCACCCGAGCCGAACTGGACGATCCCCGGGGTGAGTAACCATTGGGACCCGGGGCGCGGCGCCTTCGGCGATGCGGGCTTCGACGCGGTGCTGATCACCCCGGCGAACTTCCTGCAGTACCAGGTCTCGGACGCGCCCTATCCGGGCAACAACCCCTCGGGCACCAGCCCGATGGATGCGATTCTCACCGTCGCCGACTGGGTCGAGGGGCACGCCCCCGGCACGCCGCTCTGGATTTACGAGGGCTGGCCCGACATGGCCTCGGTCGCCGGGGACTATCCGCCCTCGGCGCGGGGGATGCGGCGCTACCACGATTACACGCTCGGCGCCTATGGGGTCTGGTACGATGACCTGCTGGACAAGCTGCGCGCGGCGCGTCCCGGCCAGCCGGTGCAGCTCATTCCGGTGGCGCGGGTGCTGTCGGAACTGCTCGAGGAGGGCGGGCCGCTGCAGGACGTGCCTGCGCAGGCGCTCTACGTCGACGATGCGCCGCATGGCACGCCCTCGCTTTACTTCCTTGCCGCCATGGTGACCTACAGCGCGCTTTACGGCACGCCGCCCCCCGAGGGCTATGCGCCGCCGCCCGAGATCGACCGGGCGATCGCCGCCGTCTACCCGCAGATCGCCGCGCATGTCTGGCAGGTGGTCTCCGAGGGGCTGCCCGAGAAGGCCGCGGCGGTGGCGCCTGCGCTGGAAGCGCCCGAACAGGGTGCCGCTGAGCCGGCCGCAGACACGTCGCTGCCGCCGCGCCCACGGCTTGCACTGCCCGACGCCGGGGCCCGTCCCGAGGGTGCCCCGGCCTTGGCCATGGGGCTCAACGGCCTGTCGGACTGGTCCACCCAGCATCCCTTTGTCGACCTGATGAAATCCTCGCGGCCTTGGATTGGCCACTTGCCGGGGCAGTGGGGCGGCGTGGAGATCGACGCGCTCCGCGCCCTTGGTGTGTTGGACGAGAATGGGTGGCCGCTGCGCATCCCCGAGGGGGTCGAGCGGCTGGAAGCCCTGCTGCTCACCGATCAACCCGAGGCCGCGCAGCACCTGCGCGGCACCTACGTGGTGACCTGGCAGGGCAAGGGCGATCTGCAGCTCACCGGCCGCGCCAGCCGCGTGCGCATGGATGAGGGGCGGGCGCTCTTCGACTACGCGCCGGGCGAGGGCTCGGTGGGCATCTCGATCTCGGCGATCGATCCCGAGGACCCGATCCGCGACATCCATGTGGTGCGCGAGGATCAGGTGCCGCTTTTCGAAGCCGGTGCGCTGTTCAATCCGCACTGGCTGGCGCGCATCCACGACCTGCGCAGCCTGCGCTTCATGGACTGGATGATGACCAATGGCTCCCCGGCGCAGCGCTGGGATGACCGCCCCCGCTTGAGCGATGCCACCTGGACCGCCTGGGGTGTGCCGCCCGAGGTGATGATCGACCTTGCCAACGAGGTCGGCGCCGATCCGTGGTTCGCCTTGCCGCATATGGCCGATGACGACTACGTCCGCCGCTTCGCCGAGTTGGCGAAGACGCGGCTCGATCCGGGGCTCAAGGCCTATGTCGAATATTCCAACGAGGTCTGGAATTTCATCTTCCCGCAGGCGCAATGGGCGACCCAGCAGGCCGAGGCGCGCTGGGGCCGCTCGGAGACGGGCTGGATCCAGTTCTACGCGCTGCGCGCCGCGCAGGTGATGGACATCTGGAGCGAGGTTTACGGCACAGAAGCCGGCGCGCGGCTTGTCCGGGTGATCTCGACCCACACCGGCTGGCCGGGTCTCGAGGAGCAGATCCTCACGGCGCCGCTGGCCTATCTCGCGCTCGGGCGCGCGCCGCAGGAGAGCTTCGACGCCTACGCCGTCGCGGGCTACTTCGGCTACGAGCTTGGGGGCGAGGAGATGGCGAAGCAGATGGACGACTGGCTCTCGCGCGCCGAGATGCAGGCGCAGGAGGACGGCGAGGCGCAGGGGCTGCGCCGCGTTGCCCTGCGCGAATACGTGAAAGAACATCGTTTTGATGCCGCGATGCTGCCGGTGGCGCTCGCGCTGCAGGAGGGCTCGCTGGCGGAACTGACCGGCGAGATCCTGCCCTATCACGCCGAGGTTGCCGACAAGGCCGGGCTGCGGCTGGTGATGTACGAGGGCGGCACCCATGTGGCGGCGCAGGCCGAGCGGCTGCAGGACGAGAGGCTCACCGCATTTTTCGAGCAGTTCAACTACAGCCCCGAGATGGCCAAGCTCTACGAGCAGCTGCTGAATGGCTGGATGGCGGCGGATGGCACGCTCTTCAATGCCTTCGTCGACGTCGCCCCGGCCTCGCAGTGGGGCAGCTGGGGGGCGCTGCGGCATCTCGATGATGCAAACCCGCGCTGGGACATGCTGATGAGCTACAACGCCGCAGCGCCCACCCATTGGGAAGAGCGCCCCCCGGGCACCTTCGACGACGGGCTGCTCCTGCGCGCCGCGCCCGGTGGCGCGACGCTGGAGGGCAGCGCGCGGCCCGATGTGCTGCTTGGCGGGGCCGGGAACGATCTGCTGATCGGCAAGGGCGGCGACGATCACCTCAACGGGGGGGGCGGCGAGGACCGGGCTCTGCTGCCGGGCGCGCAGGGGGAGTACACCTTCACGCACGATGCGGCGGGGCGGCTGCTGGCGGCGGGGCCGCGCGGGCGGGTCACGCTCTACGCCGTCGAACTGCTGGGCTTCGAGGACACGCCCGAGGCGGATCTCCCCACCGCCGGCCTCTGAGGCCCAACTCTCTTCAAGAAGAGCCGCAAGGGCCCCGGATGGTCTTTGCCGCTACTGCCGCGCGCGCAGGATTTCCTCGACCAGTGTCTCGGCGCCGAGGCTGGCGCGGAAGTCACGTTCGACCCGTTCCCGTCCGGCCGCGCCAAGGCGGCGGGCGGTCTCGGGGTTCTGCGCCAGGTCGCGGATCGCCCGCGCCAGCGCCGTCGGGTCCTTTGGCGGCACAAGCTTGCCGCAATGCCCATCGTCGATCAGCTCGCGCACCCCGCCCGCATCGGTGCCGATCACCGGCACGCCGCAGGCCATGGCCTCCATGTAGGCCACGCCGAGCGGTTCGTGCCAGGAGGCCAGAACGAAGACATGCGCCGAGAGCAGCTTGTCGCGCACCGCCCCGGCGTCGATCGCCCCCAAGAGCTTCACGTGGTCGCGCAGTCGCAGCTTGCGCAGATGTGCCTCGAGCTCGGCGCGGTAGCCGCTGCCGCCGGCGTCATCCTCGCCAGCGATCTCCAGCCGCACGTCGACGCCCTGGTCGAGCAGCTGGCGCATCGCCGACATCAGGTCCTGGTGGCCCTTCACAACGTTCAGCCGCCCGCAGGAGAAAAGCCGCACCGGGCGGCCCTTCTCGGGCGGCACATAGGGCGCGTCGCGGCGCAGCTCCTCGGTGTCGACCCCCATGGGGCGGATCACCATGCGCTGCGGCAGGTTGTCCCCCAGCGCCGCGTGCAGCTCATCCGTCAGCTTGCGGGTGATCACCGTGGCAAAGGCGGCCTCGCGCCATTTCACCCGCTGGCCAGGGCCGTAATCCGACAGCGGGCCATGCAGGGTCAGCGAATAGGGCGCGCCGCCGAGCCTCTGCGCGAGATTGGCCACCAGCGCGGCGCGGGCGCAGCTGTGCACGTGGACGTGGTCGAGCCCATGCCTCCGCGCGTAGGCCCGCAGCGCCTCGGCGGCCGAGAGCGTCAGCGCCGTGTCCCGGGCAAAGCCCGGCCCTTCGCGCAGGAGGTCGCGCGCAAGCCGACCCGGCAGCAGCCGGGCCAGCGTGGTCGCCGCCGCCAGGGGGCGAATCTCGCCAAGATAGGTGGTGCGGGCGATGGCGTCCTTCGACCAGCTGTGCGCGATCAGCCCGCTGGGCGGCACGCGCGTCGACAAAAGGTGCACCTCGTGGCCCATGGCCTCGAGCGCCTGCACCTCGCGCCAGAAGAAGATATGCGTCTGCCCAGGGAACTGGGGAACGAGATAGCCAATCCGAAGATTTTGCGACAGCGGAACCCCCACGCGTCGAACAGCAGGCCGGGACGGCCGTCGACAATTAAACCACAAACTCCCTCAAATCATTCTTTGGCCATAGTTTGCTGGCAAAGCTACCCTGTCCTGGTGCAGGACATAGGCATGTGTGTCGTCCTTGGTACGGATCATGGCATCTGACGAGTATCGGTTTCCTGGCAGCCCCGCGGTTTCGGTGATCCTGCCCGCCTGCAACGAGAGCGCGCTGATCGGCGCGTGCCTGAAGGCTCTGCTGGCCTCGGACTGGCCCGGGGACAGCCCCGCGCCCGAGGTCATCGTGGTTGCCAATGGCTGCGTGGATGACACCGCCGCGCGCGCCCGCGGGGCCATCGACGGCTTCGCCGCGCGGGGTTGGCGCCTGCGGGTGATCGAGCGGGCAGAGGGCGGCAAGCTCGCCGCGCTCAATGCCGGTGACGCAGAGGCACTCTCGGGCATCCGCATCTACCTCGACGCCGATGTGACGGTCAGCAAGGCGCTTCTCGCACAGCTTTACGCCGCCCTGAGCCGGCCCGGCGCGCGCTATGCCAGCGGACGGCTGCGGATCACCGCCCACGGCTGGGCCGCCCGCGCCTATGCCCGGACCTGGCGGCAGGTGCCCTTCATGTCCGACGGCGTGCCCGGCTGCGGTGTCTTCGCGGTCAACGCCGAGGGCCGCGCGCGCTGGCCCGAGTTTCCCGACGTCATTTCGGACGACACCTTCGTGCGGCTCAGCTTCACCCCCGAAGAGCGCGCCTCGGTGCCCGCGTATTACGAATGGCCCATCGCCGAGGGGCTGGCCGCGCTGGTGCGCGTGCGTCGCAGGCAGGACGCCGGGGTGGCGCAGGTTGGCAAACTCTATCCGCGGCTTCTAGGCAATGACGACAAGCTGCCGCTTTCGGCCATCGGCAAGTTGCGCATGGCGCTGCGCGATCCGATCGGCTTTGCCGTCTACAGCGGTGTGGCGCTGCTGGTGCGGCTGACCCCGCAGGCGCACCCGGAGTGGAGCCGCAGCCGGTGAGCACCACCCTGATCCAACGCTTTTCCGGGGCCTCGCTCGGCGCCCGGGTGCTGCGCTCGTCGCTGCTCACCGTCGGCAGCTTCGGCTTTTCGCAGGCGCTGCGGCTCGGCAGCAATCTGATCCTCACCCGGCTGCTCTTCCCCGAGGCTTTCGGTCTCATGGCGCTGGTCTCGGTCTTCCTGATGGGGCTGATGCAGTTCTCGGACGTGGGCGTCACCCCGGCGATCCTGCAAAGCAAGCGCGGCGACGATCGGGCATTCCTCGACACCGCCTGGACCATCCAGGTGCTGCGTGGAATTGGCCTCTGGCTCTGTGCCTGCGCGCTGGCCTGGCCCATGTCGCTGTTCTACGACGAGCCGCAGCTTATGCACCTGCTGCCTGTGGCGGGGCTGTCACTGCTGATCGTCGGCTTCCGCCCGACCCGCATGGACAGCGCTAACCGTCACCTGCTGCTCGGCCGGGTCACCCTGCTCGAGCTTGCCACCCAGACCATCGGTGTCGGCAGTGCGGTGCTTCTGGCCTGGGCCACCGGCTCGGTCTGGTCGCTGGTGCTCTCCGGGCTGATCAGCAGCCTCGTCGAGGTGACCGCCAACTCGCTGCTGCTGGCGGGGGGGCGCAACCGCTTCCGCATGGAGCCAGAGGCGCGGCACGAACTGGTGACCTTCGGCAAATGGATCTTCCTGTCGACGGTCTGCGGCTTCTTCTTCAGCCAGGGCGACAAGATCCTGATCGGCAAATATCTCAGCCTCGACGCCTTCGGGGTCTACAACATCGGCTACTTCCTCGCCTCCTTCCCGATGCTGCTGGGCGGCATGGTGACGCGCAAGGTGCTGATCCCGATCTACCGCGAGAGCCCGCCGCGCGAAAGCCGCCAGAACTTCCTGCGCCTGCGCAAGATGCGCTTTTCAGTGACTGGCGCGCTTCTGGTGCTGGTCGCCAGCTTCGCCGTCTGCGGCCACGGGCTGGTCGAACTGATGTACGACGAGCGCTATCTTGCCGCCGGGGCGGTGACTGTGCTCATCGCCTGCATGCAGATGCCGCAGATCATCGTGCAGACCTACGACCAAGCGGCGCTGGCGGCGGGTGACAGCCGCAGCTTCTTCGTCCTCGCGCTTGCGCGGGCGCTGCTGATGGTGGGCTGCATCCTCGTCGGGCTGGAAACCTACGGGCTGATCGGTGCTCTGCTCGGCTACGGCGCGGCCTTTGCGCTGGCTTATCCGGTGGTGGTCTGGCTGGCGCGGCGCATGGGCGTCTGGGATCCGCTGCACGACCTGTGCTTCGCGCTCTTCGGCGCGGCGCTGGCGGCGCTTGCAATCTCGCTCAACTGGCCCGCCGTCACCGCGCTCAGCAGCCAGGGCTGGTGAGCCCCGCCGGTCTCGCGCCTGCGGCGACAGCGGCCCGAGACACGCGCGGTCACGCCTGATAGTCTCCTTTGCGGCGGACAGTGCCGTGACCTGTCCCGCTTTGTTTCCCGCGACGGCGGATCACGCCGCATTGCGCCCAATTTTCTCCGTAATCTGTCTTTACGGAGCATGAGGTCGCGGGGTTTGTGCGAGTGAGGAAGGCTTCTTGGACAGTCAACGTGACATCGCCGAGACAGGTACCGCAGAGACGGACATTGCCATCGTCGGCATGGCCGCGCATCTGCCCGGCGCCGCCGATATCGCCGCCTATTGGGAGAACCTGCGTGAGGGCCGCCGCGCCATCCGCCGGTTCACCGAGGATGAGTTGCGCGCGGCCGGCGAAGACCCGGGCCTGCTGCGCCACCGCGACTACGTGCCCTTCGGGGCGCCGCTCGATGGTTTCGAGATGTTCGATGCGGAGTTCTTCGGCTTCGCTCCCAAGGATGCGGCGATCATGGACCCGCAGCACCGGCAGTTCCTCGAAACCTCCTGGGAGGCGCTCGAGACCGCCGGTCACGTCCCCGACAGCTTCGACGGCTCCATCGGGGTCTTCGGCGGCGTCGGCATGGGCAGCTATTTCTACGTCAACCTGTGCTCCAACCCCGAGCTCGTCGACAGCACGGGCATGTTCCTGCTGCGCCATACCGGAAACGACAAGGACTTCCTGACCACGCGGCTCAGCTACGTGCTCGACCTGCACGGGCCGTCGGTCAACGTCCAGACCGCCTGTTCCACCTCGCTCGTCGCCACCCATTTCGCCGTTCAGGCGCTGCTGAGCGGTGAATGCGACATGGCGCTGGCGGGCGGCGTGACCATCGAGCTGCCGCAGGGGCGCGGCTATCTCTACCGCGAGAACGAAATCCTCTCGCCCGACGGCGAATGCCATGCCTTCGATCACCGCGCGCAGGGCACGGTCTTCGGCTCGGGCGCCGGGGTCGTGGTGCTGCGCCGCCTCGGGGATGCGCTTGCCGACGGCGATCACGTCTGGGCGGTCATCAAGGGCTCGGCGATCAACAACGACGGCGCGGGCAAGGCTGGCTATCTCGCCCCTTCGGTCGATGGTCAGGCGCAGGCGATCGCCGAGGCGCAGGCCGTGGCAGGCGTCAGCCCGGACAGCATCGATTACGTCGAATGCCACGGCACCGGCACCTATCTCGGTGATCCCATCGAGGTCGCGGCTCTGACCCAGGCCTTTTCGGGAAGCGGCTCTAATCAAGGGCATTGCCGGATCGGCTCGGTGAAGACCAATATCGGCCACCTCGACACCGCCGCCGGGGTCGCGAGCCTGATCAAGACCTCGCTGGCGCTGCACCATGGGCAGATACCGCCCTCGCTGAGCTACGAGAAACCCAACCCCGCCATCGACTTCGAAAACTCGCGCTTCGTGGTGAACGACACGCTGACACCATGGACGCGCGGCGATCATCCGCGCCGCGCCGGGGTGAACTCGCTCGGTGTCGGCGGCACCAATGCCCATGTGGTCCTGCAAGAGGCGCCGCCGCGCCCGGCTTCGGAGCAGAGCGACTGGCCGTTCCAGATCCTCACCCTGTCGGGCCGCAACAAGGCGGCGCTGGAGCAGAACGCGCAGCGCCTCGCCACACATCTGCGCGCGCATCCAGAGCAGCCACTGGCCGATGTCGCCTTCACCCTGAAGCAGGGTCGCCGCGCCTTCGAAAAGCGCCGCGTTGTGGTCGCCGCGAGCCATGAGGAGGCTGCGCGCCTGCTGGAGGAAAACACCCCCCGCCGGGTGCATACTCATAGCGCGCTCGACCGGCCCGACGTCGCCTTCCTCTTCCCCGGCGGCGGCGCGCAATACGCCGGCATGGGGCGCGATCTTTACGAAACAGAGCCTGTTTTCGCCGATTGGATGAACCGCGGACTGGCCGCGCTGGCCGAGATCACCGACGCGGACATCCGCGCCCTCTGGCTGCCCGCGCCGGAAGCGAAGGCGGCGGCCGAGGAGGCGCTGAAACGCCCCTCCCTGCAGCTGCCGCTGATCCTGATGATGGAAGTGGCGCTTGCGAAGCTCTGGATGAGCTGGGGTCTCGAGCCCGCCGCGCTCGCGGGGCATTCCATGGGCGAGAACACCGCGGCCTGCATCGCGGGCGTGATGAGCTTCGAGGACTGCATCGGCCTTGTGCACCTGCGCGGACGGCTCTTCGACACGGTGCCGGCAGGCGGCATGCTCTCGGTCGGCCTGCCCGCCGAGACGCTGCAGGGCTACCTCGGCGCCGATCTCGACCTCGGCGCGGTCAATGCGCCCGAGCTCTCGGTGGCCTCGGGGCCTGCAGAGGCGCTGAAATCGCTTGAACAGAGACTGATCGCGGACGGTATCGACTGCCAGCGCATCGCCATCGACATCGCTGCGCACAGCCGGATGCTGGAGCCGATCCTCGAGCAGTTCCGCGCCTACCTGCGCTCCATCGACCTCAGCCCGCCGCGCATCCCGCTGACCTCGAACCTCAGCGGCAGCTGGATGACCGACGAAGAGGCGACCAGCCCCGATTACTGGGTCGAGCATCTGCGCGGGACCGTGCATTTCGCTGATTGCGTGGCGACGCTTGCCGCGCATCAGAGCCGCATTTTCCTAGAGGTCGGCCCGGGCAAGGCGCTTTCCTCGCTTGCCCGCCAGCACCCCGCGGTCCCCGGCCAGCAGGTGCTTTCCTCGCTGCGTCACCCCGACGAAGAGATCGCCGACGACCGCCACATGTTCGAGGTGCTGGGCCGTCTCTGGGCGCTCGGCGCCGAGATCGACTGGGCGCAGGTCTGGGGCGAGGCCCGGCGCAACCGCGTCGTGCTGCCCACCTACGCCTTCCAGCGCGCGCCCTACTTCATCGCGCCGGGCAAACAGGCCGAGCCCGCGCCGAAGCACCTGATGCGCAGCGACAACCTGACCGACTGGGGCTGGAAGCCGGTCTGGCGCCCGCGCGTCGCCGAGGCTGCGCTGGACGTCACCGAGGCGCTTGCGACGGTCGAGCCGCAGGTCTGGCTGATGTTCATGGACGAGGCCGGGCTCGCCGCCCGCTGCGCCGCGCGGCTCGGTGTCGCTGGCCATGAGGTGATCGAGGTGCGCCCCGGCGATGTCTTCTCCCGCCTCTCGGACAGCTCCTATATCCTGCCGCCCGAGCGGGGCCGCGAGGGCTACGACCTGCTGCTGCAGGACCTTGCGCTTCGGGGTCATGTGCCCACGCGTATCGCGCATTTCTGGCTGGTGACCGAGGGCGAGACTCACCGTCCCGGCTCGAGCTTCTTCCACCGCGTGCAGGAGCAGGGCTTCTACTCGCTGCTCTTCCTCGCGCAGGCCATGGCCGAGGAACCGCTGCCGCGTCCGCTGCAGATGACCGTGCTGACCACCGGCGCCGCGCAGGTGCAGGACGAGCCGCTGGCGCATCCGTCCAAGGCGACCATCGCCGGACCTGCCCGTGTCATCCCGCGCGAAGTGCCCGGTGTGCGTGTCGAAACGCTGGATCTGGTCCTGCCCGAGCGCGCGGCCCACACGCCTTTTGCCCGGCGCAAGGCCGAGGCCGCGCACGAGGTCGCCTTCGTCCGGCTCACCGATCTCGTGCTCGAGGACCTGCTTGCCGAGCCCGGGGATGCGACCGCCGCCCTTCGACACGGCCGCCGGTTCGAATGCATCATGACCCCCGTGCCGCTGCCCGAGGGCGCGCCGCAGCCGGGGCGGGGGACCTACCTGCTCACCGGTGGCTTCGGCGGCATTGGATTGTCGCTCGGCATGGCCTTCGCAAAGCACGGCGCCAAGCTGATCCTTGTCGCCCGCCGCGCCCTGCCTGCGCGCGAGGGCTGGCCGGGATACCTTGCCCGCCACGCGCCGCAGGAGGCCATCGCCCGCCGCATCCGCGCTGTGCTGGCGCTCGAGGAGGCCGGGGCCGAAGTCATGGTGATCGCCGCCGACGTCTGCAACCGCGCCGGGCTTCAGGCCGCGCGGGATGCGGCCGAGGCGCGCTTTGGCCGCATCACCGGGGTGATCCACGCCGCGGGCGTCATCGACGACGCGCCTCTGCTGACCAAGACGCCGGCCTCGGTGGAGGACGTCTTTACCCCGAAAATCCACGGCACGCAGGTGCTGGGCGAGGTCTTCCCCGATGGCGCCACCGACTGGATCGCGCTCTTCTCGTCCTCCTCCACCGTCACCGCCCCGGCGGGGCAGGTGGATTACGTCGCCGCCAACGAGTTTCTCAACGCCTTCGCGCGGTCGCGCGCCGGCGGGCAGACGCAGGTCACCGCGATCAACTGGGACATCTGGAACGAGGTCGGCATGGCCGCCGAGGCCGTCGCCGCCCGCAGCGGAGATCTGCCTGCGCCGCCCGTGGCGCCCACTGGCCTGCCACTGCTTGGCAACGCCACCTTCGACCGTTTCGGCAACCGGCTGTTCACGAGCACGCTCTCGACGGATGACTGGATCATCGACGAGCACCGCACCCGCGCGGGCGACGCCCTTTTGCCGGGCACCGGCTATCTGACCCTTGCAGCCCATGCGCTGAAGGCGCAGCACGAAGACCAGCCTTTCGAGATCCGCGACCTCGCCTTCCTGCGCCCGTTGCGGGTGGCCGCTGATCGCCCCCGCGACCTTCGCCTGCGACTCACCCGCCGCGACGAGGGGTACGGCTTCGAGGTGCTGGCCGATGCAACGCTGAATGGTCGTTGTGGGTTCGCGCTCACGGCGCAGGCGACGCTGTCGCTCCTGCCCCTGCAGCGCCCGGCACGGCTCGACGTGACAGCCCTGCGCGCCCGATGCGCTGCCCCCGAGCGCGCGCCGCGCGGTAGCAAGCTCGCCGCCGCGCAGGACCAGCAGCTTGCCTTCGGGCCGCGCTGGAAGGTGCTCGACGCCGCGGCGCTGAGGCAGGGCGAGGGGGTTGCCGATCTCTCCTTGTCGCCCGAGGCGGCGCAGGACGGCTGCCTGCTGCACCCGGCGCTTCTCGACATCGCCACCGGCTGGGCGATGGCGCTGATCCCGGGCTGGCAGCCGACCCACCTCTGGGTGCCGGTGTCCTACGCCCGAGTCCGCGTCTACGCACCTTTGCCGGATCGTATCGTGAGCTGGGTCCGCAGTGCGGCGGACACTCGGGCCGAGAGCGGAACCGCCAGCTTCGACGTCACCCTCTGCGCGCCCGATGGCAGCGTGCTGATGGAGATCACCGGCTTCACCCTCCGCCGCCTCGACACGCCCGAGCAGTTGCAGGCCGCGCCGCGGCTCACCGCTGCCGAGCTGGAGACCGAGGACCAGGGCGCCGCGCAGCCGCTCTCGCCCGCAGAGGAGCGGCTGGCCCACACCCTGTCGCAGGGCATCCTGCCCGAAGAAGGCGTCGAGGGTTTTGCCCGCGCGCTGGCGCTCGGCCTGCCGCAAGTGGTGGTCTCTTCGATGGATCTCGATCAGCTCAGACGGCAGAGTGCCGCCGCGAGCCTCGACACGCCCGAGGGGCAGAGCTTCGAGCGCCCGCAACTGGACAGCGATTTCGTCGCCCCCGAGGGCGAGATAGAGCGCACGCTCGCCGGGTTCTGGCAGGAGCTTCTCGGCGTCCAGAGCGTCGGGGCCGAAGACAGTTTCTTCGACCTTGGCGGGCACAGCCTGATTGCCGTGCGGCTGTTTGCCATGGTGCGCAAGGCCTTCCGCGTCGATTTCCCGATCTCGGTGCTGTTCGAGGCGCCGACCATCCGCCGCTGCGCCGCGCTCATCGCCGAGCGCACGGGCCACGTGGGCGGCGCAGAGAGCGAAACGCCCAAGACCCCCGAGCGCCGCTTCACCCATCTGGTGCCAATGCACGACGGAGAGGGCGGGCCGCGCCGGCCGTTCTTCCTCGTGGCGGGGATGTTCGGCAACGTGCTCAACCTGCGCCATCTCGCGCATCTTCTGGGGGCCGACCGGCGCTTCTACGGGCTGCAGGCCAAGGGGCTCTACGGCGGCGAGGCACCCCATGCGACCATCGAGGCTGCCGCCGCCGATTACATCGCCGAGATGCGGCAGGTGCAGCCCGAGGGCCCCTACATGCTCGGCGGCTTTTCGGGCGGTGGGATCACCGCCTATGAGATCGCCCGCCAGCTCGAGTCCCTGGGCGAAGAGGTGGCGCTCTGCGTCCTGCTCGACACACCGTTGCCGACGCGCCGCCCGCTCGGACGCGCCGACCGCCTGCGCATCCAGTGGCAGGAAGCCAGGGCCAAAGGCCCGCTTTACCCGCTGATATGGGCGCGCAACCGCCTGCGCTGGGAGATCGCCAAGCGCCGCGCCAGCGAGGCCACCCACGCCGGGCACGCCTTCCACAACGCCGAGATCGAAGCCGCCTTCCTGCAGGCCGTGGCGCAGTACCGCGTCCGCCCCTGGGACGGGAAACTGGTGCTCTACCGCCCGCCGCTGGTCGGCAAGTGGCAGGTTGGCGGCGGCCGCATGGTGAATTCGGAACGCGCCTACGTGCTGGCCGACAACGACTGGGGACAATATGTGCCCGGGGTCGAGGTGCACGAGGTGCCGGGGGATCACGATTCCATGGTGCTCGAGCCCAACGTACGGGTGCTGGCCGCGCAAATGCGGCAGGCCATTGCCGAGGCCGAGGCCGAGGCATCTGCCCCCGACCGCCGGGCGATGCCGGTCCCTGCCGAGGCGGCGGAATAGCCCATGCCGCGCGTGCTCGTCATATCGCTCAACTACCGCACGGCAGAGATGACCCTGCGTTCGGCGCAGGCGGCGCTGCGCGCCCTGCAGGGTCTCGAGGCGGAGCTGGTGATCGTCGACAATGCCAGTGGCGACGGATCTTACGAAAAGATGAAGGCTGCGCTCGCGGCAGAGGACTGGGCCCGGGGCGCGCCGATCCGATTGATCGGCTCCGACCACAACGGCGGCTTCGGCGCGGGCAACAACATCGGCATCCACGCGGGATGGTCGGACGGCAGCCGCCCCGACTACGTCTACCTGCTGAACTCCGACGCCTTTCCCGCGCCGGATGCGATCCGCGCGCTGGTCGCACATCTCGAAGCGCACCCCGAGGCGGGCCTGGCCGGAAGCTATCTTCACGGCGAGGACGGCGAGACGCATATGACCGCGTTCCGCTTCCCCTCCATCGCCTCGGAATTCGAAGGCGCCGCCCGCTTCGGCCCGGTCTCGCGGCTGCTGCGGCGCAAGGCCGTGCCGATGCCTGTCCCCGCTGGGACACAGCGCGTGGATTGGCTGGCCGGTGCATCATTGATGATGCGGCAGGCGGTGCTGGCCGAGATTGGGCTCTTCGACGAGACCTTCTTCCTCTACTTCGAGGAAACCGAGCTCTGCCACCGCGCCGCCCGTGCCGGGTATCAGACCCATTACGTGCGGGACAGCGAGGTCATGCACATCGGCTCGGTCTCGACGGGTATGAAGCGCTGGACCCGCATTCCGACCTTCTGGCTCGACAGCCGCTGGCATTATTTCTCCAAGACCCACGGGCGGGGCTACGCGGGGCTGGCGACGCTGTCGCACGCCTGCGGCGGGCTGCTCTGGCGGCTGCGTCGGGTGATCCAGCGCAAGCCCGCCGCCGATCCCGCGCACTTCCTGCGCGACCTGATATCCCATGACCTCCGCGCCCTGTTCCGGCCCGCGGCGCGACGCGCCGTCCCCGCGGGGACAGGCGGCGCAGAGGCGAACGCGGAGAGACTGTGATGGACAAGTTCAGCTCTGTCGTCATCGGCAACGAGTCCTTGCTGGTGCAATGCGCCGGGAAGCTGCAGGCCGCCGGACATCGCATCGAGGCGGTTGTGACCAGAAATCCCGAAATCGGGAAATGGGCGATGGATCAGGGAATCTCGGTCGTCGCGCCCGGTCCCGGTCTGGCAGAGCGACTGTCGCAGCCCTTCGATTACCTGCTCTCGATCTCTAATCTGGACATAATTCCCGCGGATGTGCTGGCGCTGCCCGTCAGGGGCACGGTAAATTTCCACGACGGCCCGCTGCCGCGGCACGCCGGGCTCAACGCCCCGGTCTGGGCGCTGATCGAGGGCGAAACCCGCCATGGCATCACCTGGCATATGATCGAGGGCGGCGTGGACGAGGGCGATATCCTTGTGACCCGCGGCTTCGACATCTCGGCCAGCGACACCGCGCTGACGCTGAACGCCAAGGCTTTCGAGGCGGCCATCGACAGTTTCGACGAGGTGATCGATCAGCTGGCGACCGACCTGAAACGCCTGCCTCAGGACCTCTCGCAACGCAGCTACCACGCGCTCGCCGACCGGCCCTCGGGCCACGGGCTGCTGGATTTCACCAAGCCCGCCACCGACCTTGCCCGGCTGGTGCGGGCGCTGGATCACGGCGGCTATGCCAACCCGCTCTCGGCCCCGAAGGTGCGCGCCAATGGGCGCATCTGGCTGGTGGGCGAGGCCCGGGGGATCGAGGGGCGTGGCACCCCGGGGGAGATCCTCGAGGCCAGCGACGATCATCTCACCGTGGCCTGCGGCAGCGGCGCGCTGCGGCTGGCGCATTTCACCCATCCCTGCGGCGCGCCGGCGCTGGTGGCGCAGGTTGGCAAACCCGGCGGGGCGCTGGATCTCGTGGAGTCGGAGGAGCGCGCCCGGATCGACACCGCCATCCGGACCGTCGCCCCGCATGAACCCTTCTGGCGCGGACGGTTGGCCGAGCTGCGCCCCTTTGAAATGCCGGGTCTCGGGCGGCAGACGGGCGCGATCACCCGTCGCACGCTCTCGCTCGGCGAGGCCGATCTCGCCGCGGTCGTCGGCGCCTTTGCCGTGCGGCACGACCCGCAGGGGGTGTGCGACATCGCCCTTGCCGACCTCGCGCTGAGCGGGCTGGCCAAGAGCGGGATACTCACCCCCTGGGTGCCGCTGCGCGCCGAGGCCGAGGGGGATGCCAACGCACTGCAGGCGCGTATGGCCGAGGCCATGACCGAGGCGCGCAGGCGCCGGGGCTTTGCCACCGATCTGCCCGCCCGCACGCCCGAGTTGAGCGGTGCGCCACAGGTGCCGCATCTGGGGCTGAGCCTTGCCGCCGGGCCAATCCCCGGCGCGGTGCTGACCGTCGAGCAGACCGCTCAGGGCATCCTGCTGCATGCCGGCATCGGCCGCATCCCAGCCGCGCAGGTGGAGCTGATCGCCGCCCGGCTTGAGCTGATCGCGGCGCATCTGACCGGCGACACCGAGATTCGCGACCTGCCGATCCTGCCCGAGGCCGAGCGCGCGATGGTCATCGACCTGTGGAACGCCACTGGCGTGGCGCATGACCGCGACCTGACGGTTCAGGCCGCGTTCGAGGCGCAGGTGGCCAAGACCCCCGAGGCCGTGGCGCTGGTTTTCGAGGGGCAGAGCCTGAGCTACGCCGACCTCGACGCCCGCGCCAACCGCGCGGCGCAGGTGCTGCAGGCCATGGGCGTCGGGCCGGGCGTGGTCGTGGGACTCTGCACGCGCCGCTCGATCGACCTGCTGGTCGGGGCGCTTGGAATCCTCAAGGCGGGCGGTGCCTATCTGCCGCTTGACCCGGCCTATCCGGCGGAGCGGCTGCAGCACTACATCGCCGACAGCGGTGCGCCGGTGATCGTCACCCAGTCGGCGTTGGCGAAGACCCTGCCGGAGCATGAGGCGCAGCTTCTGCTGCTCGACGCCGACCCGCGCTTATCGCAAGCTCCGGCCTTGCGCCCCGAGGCGACCAGCGGGCCCGAGGACATTGCCTATCTGATCTACACCAGCGGCTCGACGGGCACGCCGAAAGGGGTGATGGTCGAGCACCGCAACGTGGTGAACTTCTTTTCCGGAATGGACGCCGTCGTGCCGCACGAGCCGGCGGGCACATGGCTGGCGGTGACCTCGCTCAGCTTCGATATCTCGGTGCTGGAGCTTTTCTACACGCTGGCGCGCGGCTTCAAGGTGGTGCTGACCTCGGACGAGGACCGGGGGCTGATCTCGAACGGGCCGATGCCGCTCTCGGACGCGCGCATGGATTTCTCGCTCTACTACTGGGGCAACGACGACGGTGCCGGCCGCGACAAGTACCGGCTGCTGCTCGAGGGCGCGAAGTTCGGTGACAGAAACGGCTTCTGCGCGGTCTGGACCCCCGAGAGGCACTTCCACGCCTTTGGCGGGCCCTACCCGAACCCCTCTGTGACCGGGGCGGCGGTGGCGGCGGTGACCCAGAACCTCGCCGTGCGCGCAGGCTCGGTGGTCTCGCCGCTGCACCACCCGGCGCGGATCGCCGAGGAATGGGCGGTAATCGACAACCTGACGAACGGCCGCGCCGGGCTGGCACTGGCCTCGGGCTGGCAGCCGGATGACTTCGTGCTGCGCCCCGAGAACACGCCGCCGGACAACAAGAAGGCCGTCATCGAGAATATCTCCCAGATCCGAGAACTATGGGCGGGACGGCCTGTCGCCTTTCCGCGCAAGGACGGCTCGACCCATGACGTGGTGACCCAGCCACGGCCCGTGTCCATGGAGCTGCCGCTCTGGCTGACCGTCGCCGGCAACCCGCAGACCTGGAAGGATGCGGGCACCCATGGCTGCAACGTGCTGACGCACCTGCTGGGCCAGAGCATCGACGACGTGGCCGAGATGATCCGCCTCTACCATGCGGCGCTGCGCGAGGCCGGGCGCGATCCCAAGGATTTCACCGTCACCTTGATGCTGCACAGCTACATCGCCGAAACCCGTGAGCAGGCGCGCGAGACCGCGCGCGGGCCGATGCGCGAGTACCTGCGGTCCGCGGCGGCGCTGATCAAGCAATACGCCTGGGCCTTCCCGGCGTTCAAACGCCCGAAGGGGGTGAACAACGCTTTCGATCTGGATCTCGACATTCTGGAACCCGACGATCTGGAGGCCATTCTCGATTTCGCCTTCGAGCGGTATTTCACCGAAAGCGGGCTCTTTGGCACGGTCGAGGACGCGCTTGAGCGCACCGAGCAGCTGAAACGGATCGGCGTGGGAGAGATCGCCTGCCTGATCGACTACGGCATCCCGGTCGAGACCGTGCTGCAGGGTCTGAGGCCGTTGGCCGAGGTGGTGAAGCGGGCCAATGTGGCGCCGGAACTGGCGGAGGAGGACTTCTCGATCGCCGCGCAGATCCTGCGCCATGGGGTGACGCATATGCAGTGCACCCCGTCGATGGCGCGGATGATCGCGATGAACGACGAGGCGCGCTATGCGCTGTCGAAGGTGGCGCACCTCTTTCTCGGCGGCGAGCCGCTGCCCGGCGCGCTGGTCGAGGAGTTCGGGCGGATCACGGACGCTTCGATCACCAACATGTATGGGCCGACCGAGACGACGATCTGGTCCTCGACCGAGGATGCGCGCGCGGACGAGGGCGTGGTGAACATCGGCCTGCCGTTGGCCAACCAGCAGCTCTACGTGCTGGACGAGGCGCGGCAACCGGTGGGCGTGGGCGTGCCGGGCGAGCTCTGGATCGGCGGCGAGGGGGTGACGCGCGGCTATTGGGGACAAGAGGCGCTGACCGGGGAACGCTTCGTGTCCAACCCGTTCCATTCGGGCCGTATGTACCGCACCGGCGATCTGGTGCGGCGGCGAATGGATGGGCGGATCGACTTCATCGGCAGGGTCGACCATCAGGTGAAGCTGCGCGGCTACCGCATCGAGCTGGGCGAGATCGAGGCCGTCATGGAGGCGCAGCCGGGGGTCTCACAGGCGGTTGTCGTGGTGCGCGAGGACAGCCCCGGCGATCTGCGGCTCGTGGGGTATTACACCGCGTCCGTCAAGGTGGACGAGGGCGGGCTGCGGGCCGCGATGGGCAGCGGATTGCCCGCCTTCATGGTGCCCGCGCATTTTGTCAGGCTCGACGCCTTCCCCCTGACGCCGAACAAGAAAATCGACCGCAAGGCGCTGCCCGCGCCCGTGGCGCGGCGGGACGCGCCGACGTCGGTAGAAGCACCTATGGCCGCCGCGCCGACTCCCGTGGCGACGCCCGCGCAGACGGTGGACACAACGCGGGTCGAGGCAGAGGTCGCCGAGATCTGGTCGACCGTGCTGGGGGTGCAGGGGCTCTCCGGGCGGGACAATTTCTTCGAGCTGGGCGGGCATTCGCTGCTCGCGGTGCAGGCGCATCGGGCGATCCGCGACGGGCTGGGGGTGAAGGGCCTGTCGATCACCGACATCTTCCGCTTCCCGGTCCTGGCGGACCTGGCCGAGCGGGTCGCGGGGCTTACCGGCGGCGTGGCTGCGCCCGCGCCCAAGCGGGCTGCACCAGAGGGACCGGTCGTGCCGAGCGCGCCTGAGACTGAGACCGAGACAGCGATAGAGACGGGGGTCGGGACGGAGACGGGTCGCGCCGCGCCGGAGGTGGCTCCGCCGCTCAACCCGCGCGCACAGATGCGGGCGGACCTCATGAACCGGCGTCGCGAGATGCGCGCCAAGAGGCGCGCGTGACATGGTCCGGCCCGAGGATCTCAGGGATCTGCTGAATGGGGTCACGCTGCCCGAGGGTCTGGTCTGGGCGGTGTCGGAGCCGGTGGAGGATCTGTCGGAGCTTTTCCCCGAGGAACGCGCCGGCATCTCCCGGGCGGTCCCGAAGCGGCAGGCGGAATTTGCCGGTGGGCGGCTGGCGGCGCGTGCGGCGCTGCGCCAGCTCGGCCTGCGGGACGTTGCCATTCCCAAGGGTGCGGACCGGGCACCGGTCTGGCCCGAGGGCGTTGTCGCCAGCATCACCCATACCGAGGGTCTCTGCCTTGCCATGGCGGCAAGGGCGCGGGACTGGCGCGGACTGGGAATCGATCTTGAGGTCGATCGTCCGATGCGCTCGGAGCTGATCCGCAGCATTGCCAGCGTGCCCGAGCTGGCGCGGCTCTCGCCGATGCCTTTCTCGCGCGCCGGAGTGAGAATCTTCAGCGCCAAGGAGGCGGCCTACAAGGCGCAGTACCCGCTGACCGGGGCGCTCTTTGGTTTCGAGGCGATGGAATCACGCCTGCCGCTGGGGGCGATGCGAATGGTGGCGAAAATGGGGCTTGGGGCTGGGGCGACTTTGCCGATGCTCCAGATCGTGAAATTTGACCTGATCGTGTCGATCTGCACCCTTCCCAACGAGTGATAGGCGAAAAATCCCTATTTTATGTCCTAAATGTGACCGTGATCCCGACATTGGACACGAAGTGTTTCCCGATTGGCCCGGTATAAAGATGGCGTAAACCGGGCGAAATTGTTAGATTTTGACATGAAAGCGGCGCGCCTACCCTTGGTCCCAACCCCAAATTGGCCGGGGCAGGGGCGCCGCTTTCCGATCGCATTGGGGGCCATTGCGGGAGTTTTGTTGTGAACCAGTTCCAGTCGTTTTCCGAGGTGCTCTCCGCAGTGCGCCGCCGTTTCGTTCTGATTGCCCTGACCTTCGTGGTCGGCACGGCGATCGCTGTGTTCTTCGCGCTGAACCAGCCCAAGCTCTACGAGGCGACGGCGGTGGTCCAGATCGAGGAAGCGCAGGTTGCGCCCAATCCGACCAGCGCCACAGGCGCGGCGGAGTCCGCTTCTCGGCGGGTACAGCTCATCGAGCAGCGGATCATGTCGCGCGATAACCTCGTGCGCATCATGCAAGAGCACGGGTTGTTCGTGTCCGGTCCCGAGATGCCGATGAACGAGCGCGTCTTCCGTATGCGCGAGTCGGCCTCGATCCAGGAAATTCGCGCCACCCCGAATGTCTACGCGCCGCAGAACCAGCCCTCGGGGCTGATGATCACCGTACGGCTCGACGATCCGCAGAAGGCTGCGGACGTGGCCAACGAGCTGATGTACTCGGTGATCGACATGTCGCGCAGCCGAAGCGAGACTCGGGCGCGTGACGCTCTGGCCTTCTTCGAGGCCGAGGACGCGCGGGTCGAGGCCGAGATTGAGGCGATGGATGCCCGTATCGCCGAGTTCAAGAAGCAGAATTCCGAAGCGCTGCCTTCCGGGCTGACCGCCATGCGCGACCAGCTTGGCACGCTCGAGGACAACAAGCTGCAGCTCGACCGGGACATCGTCGCGCTGCAGGCCAATTCCGCCCGCCAGCGCGAGGACGTGCAGGCCCGACAGCTGGCGTTGCTCGAAGAGCAGAGGCAGTTGGTCGCGGTGCGCATCGACGGCATCGAAGAGACCCTCCGCCGTGCCCCCGAGGTCGAGCGCGAACTCAGCGGGCTGGAGCGCGAGCGCACGCAGCTGCAGGACCAGTACAGCGTGATCACCCGCCGCAAGGCGGATGCCGAGATGGGGCAGATGCTCGAGGACCGGCAGCAGTCGGACCGCTTCGAGGTGCTCGAGACGGCGCTGGTGCCCGAGGTCTCGGCCTCGCAGAGCCGCCGCAAGCTGGTGGCCGTGGGCGCCGTGGCGAGCCTGATCGCCGGGCTGATCGCGGCCTTCGCCGCCGAGATGATGAACCCGGCCCTGCGCAGCGCGGCACAGATGGAACGGGTGCTCGGGATCCAGCCCGTGGTGGCGATCCCGCCGGTGAAAAGCCGCCGCGACCGTCGCGGCAGGGGTCTCGGCGTCGCTGCTCTGGTGCTGGCACTGGGGGCCGCGCTCTTTGGCGGGCTGCGCCTGCTGGGCGACAGGCTGCCGATGATCGAGCGTTTCTTGCCGCGCGTCGGGGCCTAGGCCAAGCTGGCCGGCGACAGGGGGAGCTGAGACGGAAAAGGCGGGCCCCGGGCCCGCCTTTCTCAGTATTGGTACTTCTTGAGGTTGGTGCCCTCGGCCTTGTTCAGCACCATGCCGAGCAGCGGCGTATCGGCGCCGAGGCGACGCTCGACCTCGCGGATCTCGCGCTCGGTGGTCAGCCCGCCGCCGACCACCATCAGCACCCCGTCGATTTGCGGCCGGAAGGCCAGAACATCGTCGTAGTAGAGCGCGGGTGGCAGATCGAAGAGCATCACGTCGGGCTGCAGCCGCGCCTCGATCGAGGTGATCACCTCGGCGGTGGCTGGCGCGTTGAGCAGCTCGGCGGCGTAGGGCTCGATGACCTCGTTGAAGCCGAAGGCGATGTTGTGCCCGGCGTGGATGTGGTTCTCGCCCATGCGCAGCAGGTGCGCCTCGGGAGGGATCACACCGCGCAGCAGCGCCCCCATGGCACCGGGCGCGCGCATCCCCATGACCTTGTGCAGCGACGGGTTGCGCAGGTCGAGATCCATCAGCAGCGCCCGCAGCCCCTCCTGCCGCGACATCGAGATGGCGAGGTTGGCGGCGGTGAACGTCTTGCCGCAGCCCTTGCTGGGCGAGGTGATGCCGACGCGGGTCCAGCCGTTCTCGGCCAGCGCCTGGGTCAAGCGGGTGCGCAGCACATCAAAGGCGGCATGGGCCGGGTCTTCGCGGCTGGCGGTGATAATGCGGTTGCGCTCGAGATGGACGCTGTCGATCTCGAGCACCGGCAGCCGGTCCCACAGCGCCCCGGCTTGGGGCGTTGCGCGGCGGGTGATCGGGCGGCGCGGGGCGGGGACGGGCTCGGCCGCCTCCGCGCAGGGCGCGGGCGGCTCGGGCGCAGGGCGCGGCGTCACGGTGCGGGCGCGGGTCGCGGCGGGCTGCCGGCGGGCGGGCTCAATCTCCGCGCGGTGCTGCTCAGTCTGGATCTGGGCAACCCGGATTTGGTCAGTCCGCATCTGGTCTGCGCGGGCCTGTTCGGTGCGGGCGTCTTCGGCCTCGCGTTCGGCTTCGCGGCGGGCGAGCCGGTCGGCGCGGCGCTCGAGCGGGAAGATCGGCGGATCCTCCGGCGTCTCATCGACCCGTTTCCGACGCTGGAACTTGCGGCGTTCTACCATACTCGTCTCTCCGCACCTCACACGCGGGCACCCCACCTGCGGCGCCCCTGCCCAATCGGCAAGGAGACCGCCTGCTTTCAGGCCGGCGGCGCCGGGCCACACCCGACGTTCACACGGCCCGTGCACTCATGACCATTCGTGTCATAACGCCATGAGATTCGGTCAACAATAAGGAGGAAATGGGCGCAGTGGCCGCGCAACCTTCCCTCTAGAACCCGAAGAGATTTGCTTCGGTGATGGCTCTTTCGATGAAACGCCCGCGGTCCGCTTCGGGTTGCCAACCCAGCACGGCTTTTGGCTTGTCGTTGACGAAGGGCGAGAAATGAGCGCGGCTCTGCCAGTCGGCCAGCGAGGGGCGCACCAGCCCTTTCTTGCGCAGGGCGTATTTCTTGAGCCCATATTTGACCGCGTCAGCGGCGTAAAAGATCGAAAGGTTGCCCGAGCTTACGCGGATGCGGGCGCCGAGCGTTTCCTCGATCGCGTCAAAATACCCGCGCGCGGTGAGCATGGGCTCACCCACGAGATTGAAGCTCTGGCCGATGGCCGCGGGGTCAGCGCCCATGCGGAGCAGCCCGTCAGCCACGTCGTCGATCAGCACGAAGGGCAGGATGTTCTGCCCCGGCCCCCAGATGCGCACCGCGCCCGCACCATGCCAGCGGCCGATCCCCCAATGTTGCAGCGGCCCGCCGTGGCCCACGACGATGCCGGGCCGGGCGATGGTCACCGGCAGACCGCGCTCGGCGTGCAGCTTCTTCAGCTGGCGCTCGCATTCGGCCTTGGAGCGGGCGTAGAGGTTGCGGCCCGTCATGTCGTCCGGGAAGCGGGTTTCCTCGGTGATCTGCACATGCGGATCGGACATGTCGTAGCTGGCGATGGTGCCGGTGTAGACCAGCCGCTTCACCCCCGCCGCCTCGCTGGCCATGGCGATGCGGGTGGAGACGCCGACATCGTTGACCAGCGCCCCGGCCCAGGTCGTCTCGAGCGAACGGGCAAGGTTGTAGACCGTGTCGATGCCCTGCATGGCCTGCGTGAGCGCGTCGAGATCATGGAGCGAAACGCCGACCGTCTCTACCTGATCGGGCAGGTCGGGGAAGGGGCCGTGGCGCCCGCGCGAGAGCACGCGCACGTCCTGGCCCTCGGCCACCAGCCGCCGGGTCAGGGCGCGGCCGATGAAGCCGGTGCCGCCGATCACCATGGCGGTGGGCCTCGGCTTTCGGGTCTGCACGGCGGGCGCTTTCACGTCCAGCGTTTCGGGGGGGAGCTTGGCGATGGCGGCCTCGAGGGCCTGCATGACGGCGACGGCGCTCCGCGCCGAGAAGCGGGTGTCCTGCGGCTGACCCGCGGCGAGCGGGCCGTAGATGGCCGCCATCATGCCGCGGAAGCTCTGGGCGTAGGGGCCTTTCTGGTTCAGCGATGCGGTCTGGATCGCGGCGTTGCGCAGACCTTCGCGCAGGTGTTGCCAGCTTTGCTCCAGTTGCCGCCGCAGGGGGTTCATGATGAGGTCCGAGGCATTTTCACGGTCCACCACCAGCGTGTCGGCCGCATAGTCGAGACGCGCCCGCCCCGAGGAGCCGCGCAGCGTCACCGAGCGGTCGTCCACCGTCTCGACCATCGACAGCTGAAAGGTGATCTCGACCCCGCCGGCGCGGGCGAGGATGCGGAAGCCCTGCGGGCGGAGGTCCTCCCCCGGAAGCCCGATCGGCTTGGTCGCCTCGGCATGCAGGATGTCGAGCGGGCCGAAAAGATCGACGGCAAAGGCAAAGGGGTGCGGCCCCAGCTCGAGCAGCAGGTTCTTCGGCGCGCGCAGCAGCCACAGGCTGAACGGGCCCGAGCGCAGCGGCGCAAGCGGCAGCGCCCAGGTGATTTCGGCCTGCGAGACGCGGCCATAGGTGCCGGCCTGCAGCGCCTCTTTCATCCGGACGTAGGAGGGCAGGCCAAGGAAGTTGTGCCCGGGGTGAAAACGCTTGCCCGCGGCCTCGGCGGTCTCGGCAATGGCACGGGTCTCTGCAAGGCTCACCGCCACGGGTTTTTCGACCAGCACGTGCAGCCCCGCCCTCAGGCATTGCTGCGCCAGCCCCGCGTGCAGCTGCGGCGGGGTGAGGATATGCACCGCGTCGCAGGCGCCGGAGGCGATCAGTGCCTCGACGGAGGTAAAAGGGACGGCGCCATAGGCCATGGCCAGCCCCTCGGCGGCGGGTTCCGACAGGTCGCAGACCGCGGTGACCTGCGCGCCCTCGGTCGCCGTCAGTGCATCACCGTGCCAGCTGGCGATATAACCGGCGCCGATGAGGCCCACGCGGATCGGTTGAGGCATGAGGGCTCCTTACTTGTACTCGATCAGGCGCATGGGCGCCTGTCTCAGTCGGCGCCAGTGGAAGGTGGCCATGCCGATGAGGTTGGGAAATTTGGACAGGGTGAGCAGCAGCGCATGGCGGCGCGCCTCGGGGGCTGGCAGCCCCTCGCGGCGCAGGCCCTGCGCCGTGCGCATCCAGTTGAGCGGGTAGGCGGCCAGCGCTGCCAGGGCGAGCGGCCAGAAAAGGGCGGCACCGAGAAGGATCGAGAGCGGCAGCAGCAGTGCATAGACCAGCGCGCGCTTGCGCTCGGTGGTGAAGCAGTCAGGGTGCAAATGGCCGACCTGCGCGAAGCCATGGCCGGTGCGCACGGCGCGTTTCCACCATTGACCGAAGTGCAGCATGGCGGCGTCGTGGCGGGTCATTTCCAGCGGGAGCCGTTCCAGCGTCCAGCCGGCCTTGCGCAGGCGGGTGCAGACCTCGTCGTCCTCGGCGGCGATCACCCTGGGGTCGAAACCGCCGACCTCGATGAAGGCTTCGGCGCGCAGCATCATGTCGCCGCCGCAGGTTTGGATTTCACCGGCGGGACGGTGCCATTCGACGTCGCAGAGCTGGTTGTAGAGGCTGGCGTCGCGGTGGATCTCCGCGCGCCAGCCGGTGACGAGCCCGGTCTTCGGGTGCGCGCGCATATGGGCGCAGGCGCTGTCGAGCCAGCCGGGCACCAGGGCGCAGTCACCGTCGATGAACTGCACGAGCTGCGGATCGTCGAGCGCCGCGAAACCCGCGTTGCGGGCGCGGGCTGCTGTGAAGGGGGTGCTCAGGTCCAGATCCACCACCTTCGCGCCGGCGTCGCGCGCCGCGGCGAGGCTGCCGTCGCTGGAGCCGCTGTCGACATAGACCACCTGTCGCGCCTGTCCCATCACCGAGGCCAGCGCGGCGACCAGCCGGGTGCCCTCGTTGCGGCCGATGAGAACGACGTCGACGGCGGTCATGCGCGAGGCTCGGTTGCACAGAAGAGGGCGGAGAGCTTTGCCGCCTCGGTCTTCGCGGTGAAGTGGGCCTCGACCTTGGCGCGGCCTGCGGCGCCCATGCTGCGGCGCAGGTCCGGGTCGGCGAGCAGGGCGTCCAGCGCCTCGGTCAGCGCGTCAGCCTCGCCCGGCGGCACCAGCAGGCCGCTGACGCCGTGTTCGACCAGCTCGGGCACCCCGGCGATGCGGGTGGTCACCACCGGCACCTGCGCGACCATCGCCTCCATCAACACCACGGGCACGCCCTCGGCGAAGCTCGGCAGGACGAAGACGTCGGCCTCGGCCAGCGCTTCGGCGACCTCGGCCTGCGAGCGGTAGCCGAGGAACTCGGTGCGCGCGGCGATGCCCAACTCGGCCGCCATGGCCTCCAGCACCGCGCGTTCGGGTCCGTCACCGATGAGGCGCAGACGCAGCTCCGGGTGTTGCGGTGCGAGTGCCGACAGTGCGCGCAGCAGGACCGGCACGCCCTTCACCCCGGCAAGACGGCCGGTGAAGAGCAGGGTCTGCCCTTCATGCCGCGAGGGCGCGTAGCGCGTGGGCTCGATGCCGCAGTGGATGATCTTTAGCTTGTCCCAGTCCGCCCGGCCCGCGAAACACATGAGCTGCGCGCGGCAGAAGGCGCTGATGCAGGCGACAAAGCGGGCCCGGCGGGTCTTTTCGTCGATGCGCCAGTGCTGCGGCTCGAAGAAGATGTCAGGCCCGTGGATGGTGAAGCTGAAAGGGATGCCCGACAGCTCCGAGGCCAGCATGGCGACGGTGCAGGACGCCTTGGCGATGTGGTTGTGCAAATGCTGCACGCCGGCGTTCTCCAGCGCTTCGGCCAGCACCCCGGCCTCGGCAAAGTAGATCAGGTTGAAGGCGCGCCCCTTGAGTCCCTTCGGTGCGCTGCGCCACGCGAGTGTCAGCGCGCGCAGGTAGCGGCCGGGCCGGCGCATCCCCCGGGCATGGGCACGCAGCAGCCGCAGCGGCGACCGGCAGGCGTCCAGCACCTTGAAGGTCCGCGCGTGTTCGGCGCGCTGCTCGGGGCCGACGAGATGTTCGGGGCCCGTGGTGCGGATCGAGCAGGTCAGCACCTCGTGGCCGAGCTCGCGCAGGGCGGCGACCTCGCGCTGAATGAAGGTGTCCGAGGCGCGGGGGTATTCACCGGTAAGATAGGCGAGCTTGGGCAGGCTCATTCGCGGCTCTCCTGCACGGCGCGGGCCATGAGCGCGTCGAAGCGGTCCTGCGGTAGCGAGCCGAGCGCCGCGACGAGCCCCTTGTCGGGGTAGCGCAGCGGCATCATCCGTGCCTTGAGCACCGGCACGCGCAGCAGGCCGGGCAGGCGCGAGGCCAGCGGCGCCAGCAGCCTCGCGGCCAGCATCCAGAGCGGCCAGGGCAGCGGCAGCACCGCTTTCGGCCAGCCCGACGCGGCATGCGCCCGCAGGAAGCGGGTGCGGTCGGGACGGTCGGGGTCGATGAGATTGACCGCGCGCACCCCGTCGGGGCGGCGCAGGGCGGCCTGCAGCAGGCGTTTCGCCACATGCGAGACATGGGCGAGCGGCAGGTCTCCCTTGGTGCCGACGCGGATCAGCAGCGGGCCGAGCGTTGGGCCAAGATGGGCATTCCACGTGCGTCCCGCACCGAATATGACGCCCGGCCGAAGGATCCAGAGCGGCAGGTCAGCGGCGCGGCAGAGCTCTTCCTGCGCGAGCTTTCCGGCGACATATGGGTCGCGGGCCGTGGCGCTGGTTTCGAGCGGGGTCCGTTCGGTGACGTCGGCTCCGGGGGAGAGCCGGGCCGTGTCGTAGACGCCGATCGAGCTGACCAGCACGAGGTGCAGCGGCAGCCCCTCGAGCGCGGCAAGCAGGTGGCGGGTGCCGTCCACGGTGGCCGCGGTGACAGCAGCCTCGTCGGAGCCGAGATGCGCCGCGGCATGGATCACTGCCGAACAGCCCCAGGCCGCCTCGCGCAGGCGCGGGATGCAGGCGGGGTCCGCGAGATCGGCCTCGAACCAGCTTATGCCCTTGCCTTGAACGCCCTCTTCCAGCGCGGCGGAGCGGCGGAGCGCGATGACCTGCAGCCGCTGCGCGCGCGCCTCGGCAAGCACCGCGCGGCCGAGGAAGCCGGTGGCGCCGGTCAGCAGGATACGGGTTTGGCCGGTCCCATCGTCGATCGCTGCGTCGGTCATTTTTCCAGTCACTTCGCCCATGGCATCGGCTCCATGGAATCGCAGCGGGTGGTCATCACCTGCGGGCCGCTGTCCTCGCCGGCGTTCTGGATCGCCAGCGTGACCTCGGTCAGGTGCAAGGCAAACTCCGAAGACAGGCGGCAGGGGCGGCGCTCGCGCAGGGACTCCAGCATTTCGGCGGGGCCGAGCATGAAGTTCATCGCAGCGGCGCCCCAGCGTTTCACCTTGGGATGGGTTGGGTGTGGCAGCCGGAGGCGGCGGGGGAAGGGGCTCTCGATCAGCCGCCGGCGCAGCGTGCGGCGCCTTGCGAAGCGCACCTTGGCATCGTTGTCCCAAGAGGCCTCGCAGCTCAGCACGCCCTTGTCGCCGAAGATGCGGATGCCATGGCCGTGGCTGGCGACGATCGAGCAGGTGAGCCGCGTGACCGGTCCGTTCTCGAAGAAGAGCGTGGCAACAGAGAGGTCCGGGGCGGAAGCTGTCAGCCCGGGCTTGTCCGGCAGCACTTCGGCCGAGGCGGCGACCACCTTGCGGACGGTGCCGAACCACGACATCAGCCAGGTGAGGTAATAGCCCGCATGTTCCAGCGTGCAGCCGGTTGCGAACTCGTCCTCATAGGGCCAGGGCGCGCCGGTCTCGCTGTGCCAGCGGGCGTAGGGCGCCTGGGGAATGAAGCCGTCGTCGAGCTCGGCGTAGATCGCGCGCGGCGTGCCTGCGGTGCCATGGCGCAGCGCGTGCCCCAGCGTCTGCGCCGCCTCGCCCAGCACCGAGCAGGGGGCGGAGGCGAGCAGCAGGCCCTTTTTCAAGGCCAGCGCGTGCAGCGCCTTGGCCTGCCCAACTTCCATGGCGAGAGGTTTCTCGCAATAGACGTGGTGCCCCGCCTCGAGCAGCCGGAGGTTCAGCGCGTAGTGCTCGGCGGGGTTCGTCAGGTTGAGCACCACGCAGCCCTGGGGCAGGCCAGCGATGAACGCCTCGAGATCGGGCTCGGCACGCAGCTGCCAATGGCCGCAGAAACGCGACAGGCGGGCGGCGTCGCGGTCGTGGACGGCATGGACGGCGATGCCCTGCATCGCCTGCAGCGAGCGCAGGTAGAGATCGGCGACGAACCCGCAGCCAAGCAGGGCGATGGTGCCGGTCATCGGAGGCCCGTACCGCAGCGGAGCGCGCTGCAGGCGCGCGCGGTGCGAGGGAGGCGAAGGGCGTTCATCGGGGTACCTGACTACGGGTCGTGCAAAAACTGGATGCGCATTTCGGGAGGCGCCTCCGGGACGCCATTCAGCAGAGAACTTTGACGGAATTTCGGCGCTGCGCAGGTCTCTTCGGCGCATTGCTTGGATCGCGGTGCATTTGTCTCGCGACTGCGGCACGGCGGCCACGGTCATGGGCAAATCGCCCCGGCCTGCTAGGATCGCCCGGGGCCATGCGCCACATTCCCCGACGGGGCGAAATAAGGATGTCGCGCGCCGATGTATCCGCGCATGGAATTTCGGGTTGGCGGCCAGCGCGTCGCCATCAGCGTGCCCACCTGGGCCGCGTTGCAGGCGCGTGTGACCGAGCGACTCGCCCAGAGGCAAGGCTTTGCGCTGGCAACCATCAACCTCGACCATCTGGTCAAACTGAGCCGCTCGGCGAAGTTCCGGGCCGCCTATGCGGCGCAGGATCTTGTCGTCGCCGATGGCAATCCCATCGTCTGGCTCTCGCGGCTCGCAGGACGGCCGGTAGAGCTGATTCCCGGCTCCGACGCGATCCTGCCGCTGGCGCGCATCGCGGCGAAGCAAGGCATCGGCGTGGCGCTGGTCGGCAGCACGCCCGCGGCGCTGTCGCGCGCGCGCAGTTACCTCGAACGCGAGGTCCGCGACCTGAGCGTGGTGTGCCTGATCGCTCCGCCCATGGGCTTCGATCCCGAGGGGGCCGAGGCGCTGCCGGTTTTCGACGAGATCACCGCCTCCGGGGCGGGGCTGTGCTTTGTCGCGCTCGGCGCGCCCAAGCAGGAGATGTTTGCCGCGGTCGGGCGCAAGCTGGCGCCGAACGTGGGCTTTGCCGGGATCGGCGCGGGGCTGGATTTCCTTGCCGGTACCCAGCAGCGCGCGCCGGCATGGACGCGCAAGCTGGCGCTGGAATGGCTGTGGCGCGCGGCGAACAGCCCGGGGCGGCTGGGGCTGCGCTACCTGCGCTGCCTGTCAATCCTGCCGGCGCAATCGGCGCGGGCGCTGCTGCTACGTTTCTTCACGCTTCGCCCCTAAGGTGAGATCCGCCGTGGTCTGCGTCGGCGCATCATCAGCAGGTTCTTGAGCCTGCCCTTCAGGCCAAGCTGCGGCAGGATCTCCCGGTCCATCTCGAATGTCGCCCCGGTGAGCGCCGGATCGGCATCGAGCGCCAGCGCCACGCCCCACCGTGCGGCCCGTTCGGGCTGTACCCCGTCCGGAATGCCCATCTGCGTGCGCAGCATTCCCGGCATCCAGTCGGTGATGACGATCTCGGGGAAGCGGTCCGCCAGATCCGCGATCAGCGCGCGGGTGAAGATCCGCGCGGCGCCCTTCGAGACGGAATAGGCGGACGAGGCGGGCAGCGGCGCGACGTCGGCGAAGGTGGCGACGTTGAGAATGCGCCCGTGCCCGTCCTCGACCATGCCATCGAGCGCGGCGCGGCAGCAGGCGACGGTGCCGCCGAGGTTGGTGGCGACGGTCCGCAGGAAGCTTTCGGCGCTCTCGTCGAGGATGTCGCGGCGCGGGTAGGTCGCGGCGTTGTTGATCAGAAGCGCGATGCGCCCGTGCTCGGCCCTTATGCGCGCGAAAGTCTCGGCGACCTCCTGCGGCGCGGCGACATCGGTGGGGTAGAGGTGGAAGCGCCCCGGCTCGGCCTTGGCGCGGGTCTCTTCCAGCGCGGCGCGGCGGCGGCCGAGGCCGGCGACGCTGAAGCCGCGTTTCGTCAGCTCGATCGCCATGGCGCGGCCAAGGCCGGAGCCCGCGCCGGTGACGACGGCGATGCCGCTCGCGGGGGTGAGCTGGGTCATCTGCGCTCCTTGAGGAGGGAATCGGCCACGCGCAGGGCATTGGCGGCGATGGTCAGGCTGGGGTTCACCCCCATCGAACTTGGCATGAAGGACGCATCCGCCACCCGCAAGTTGCGCAGCCCGTGGGCGCGGCAGTCCGGGTCGAGCACCGAGCTCCGGGGGTCGATGCCGAAGCGCAGCGTGCCCGAGGGGTGGCCGAAATTCAGCTCGGGGGCGCGGCCGAGAAACATGCGGCGCTGGCCCCTCAGGGCGCGCGAGATCGCCTTGCGGAAGGCACGGCGGCGCTGCAGCAGCTCGGGATGCAGCGTGTAGTCGACCGACAGCCGGTGTGGCTGCGCCGGGTCGTAGGTGACGCGGTTTTCGGGGTAGGGCAGATCCTCGAGCAGGCCGACGAAGATCTGCGCATGGCCGAAGAGCTTTGCCGCGGCGGCGGCGGGCAGGCGGGTGAGCTGCGCCAGGCCTGGCAGGTGGCGCAGGCGCGATCGGGCCAGCATGCGATTGAGGTAAAAGGTGATCTCGCCATAGGACGCGCGGATGCCCATGGCCTGCACCGTGCCCATGCGGGTCCCTTCCGCGTGGTAGAGATCACGCAGCGAGATCGCCTTGGTTGCGCCGAGGTCGGGCGTCCCGCGCGGCGGCCAGAGCGCGAACATCTCGTTGAGGTGGAACATCAGGTTGCGGCCGACGAGGCCAGAGCCGTTGGCGGCGCCCTCCGGCCAGGCATCGCAGGCCGAGGCGAGCAGCAGGCGCGGCGAGTTGAGCGCCCCGGCGGCAAGCACGTAGGTTGCGGCGCGGAACACATGGGTCTCGCCGTCGCGGCGGACCTCGACACCCTCTACTTTATCCTCACGGCCGAGCAGCCGGGTTGCCTCGGCGCGGTCAAGCAGCATCGCGTTGCCGGTGGCCAGCGCGGGCTCCACCCCGGCGGAGCGCCCGTCCATCTTGCAGGTCCGGGGGCACTTGCTGCCGAGGCAGTTGAGGCAGTCCGGCGTGCGGTCGATGGCCGTATGGGCGTGGTAGGGGTGCAGGCCGTTCGCCTTGAGCGCCTGCATCAGCGCGGTTTCGGTGGCGGTGAGCGGTGGCGGGCTGCGCAGGGGCGGCGCGGGCTCGGGCGAGAGCGGGTCGGGGGTGCCATGAACGCGGTAGAGCTCGGCGGCGCGGTCATACCAAGGGCGCAGCGCGTCATAGCCCACCGGCCAGCCACCCGCGGGATGGGGCAGGCCGGGCAGCTCGTCGAGATCGTGCCGCTCGGGCCGCTCGAGCGTGGCGGCGTAGAAGACCGAGGAGCCGCCCGGCCCGGCGCCGAGCGGGGCGTAGAAGGAGCTCTCGGTCCCGTTTACCCGTGCGTGCAGGGGCTCGGGCCAGAGCCCGCGGGCCAGTCGGGCCTCGGGCACGAAGACCTCTGAAAGCCCATTGCGCGCGGCACGCTGACCGGCGGGGCCGCGTTCGAGGAAAAGCACCTTTTGCCCGGCCTCGGCCAGCGCGCGACCGATCGTGCCGCCGCCGATGCCGGTGCCAATGACGATGACGTCCCAGCAGGTGTCGCTCAGCGGGTGGGTCACAGTCCGGCCACCTTGGTGCCGAAGATCGGGACGAAGAGGTCGCGCAGCGCGCGGGCGGCGGTGTTGGTGATGTGGTTGTTGTCGAAGTACCAGCCTTCGGATCCCTGCAGCGCGTGGCACGCCTCGGCATCGCAGAACCGCGGCCAGCTGTCGATGAAGCTGATCTCACCCGTCTCGGCCATGGCGCGCCAGGGCGCCTCGGCCTCGGTCACGCGCTGCGCGAGGGTGCCTCGGGGCATGTCGGGATCGGTGACCGGCGCCGGGGCCAGTGGCCAGCCGGCGTGGGCGGCCTCGCGTGCGGCACGGCGGCTGTCGTAGTTGGCGATCTCGGGGGGCTGGCGCAGGGCGATGACCTCGGGCCCATCGGCGCGAAGCTCGGCGACGGTGGTGCGGGCGGCCTCGGCAACGATCTGCGATTGCGGCGCGTCGGCCGGTGTCGGCGCGTCGGTGGGGAAGAGCTGGATGGTGTTGCCCGCGTCAAGCCCGACGCCCGCGCCATGGGCGTAATAGGTCCAGCGCCCGATCAGGGCGATTCGCTGGAGGTCGGTCATGGCAGGAAGCGCCTGGCGGATCTGCAGGTTGGCCTGGGTGCAGGCGCGGTCCTGCGCGGGGGTGGCGGCGCTCTCGGTCTTGCGCAAACCGAAGAGCGGTGGACAGCCGGCGCGCCAGATGATGAGGCCGGGCACACCGGCCTCGTGGGCGGCGAGATCGAGCCCCTCCTTGAAGGCGCGGACGTGGCTGTCGCCCCAGACCAGCACCTGCGGCGTGCCCTCGGGGCCGATCGGGCAGGTCTCGATCCCCATCAGCGGGCCGCTCGCGGCGGTGGTGCAGCGGCTCCAGTCCTGAAGAAAGTCGGCAGAGGCGGCGATATGCGGGCGCACCATTGGGCCGAAGCGCCCCGCGAGACCGTCGCCGAGATAGAGCCAGGCGCCCACCGCCAGCGTTGCCGCCGAGGCCAGCGCCGTGCCCCCAAGGACGACGATCCCCGGCAGGCGGGCGCGGCGCATCGGGGTTTCGACGAAACGCCACGACAGCCAGGCCAGAGCCACCGAGAGCGCCATCCAGCACAGCGCTTCCACGGGGCTGGCGTAGCTGCCGCGCAGGTAGAGCGACAGGCACAGCACCGGCCAGTGCCAGAGATAGAGCGAATAGGAGATGCGCCCAAAGAACAGCGCGAACGGATGCGAGAGCGCCCGGTTCACCGGGCTGTCACCGGTGCCGCTTCCGATCAGCAGCACCGCGCCGAGCACCGGGGCAAGGGCCAGAAGACCCGGGAAGAGCGGGCCTGCCGGGATCAGCAGCACAGAGCCGAGCACCAGCGCCAGCCCGGCCCAACTCAGCGCCGGATGTCCGCGCCAGACGCGTCCGGTCTCCAGCCCCCAGATCGCCAGCAGCACCCCCGACAGCAGCTCCCAGGCGCGGAACGGAAAGAGGAAGAAGGCCGCGTCCGGGCGGCTCGGCGTGGCGAGCACGCTGGACCCGAGCGAGCCGCCCCAGATCGCAACGAGCGCCATGAGCAGCAGGCTGCGGTTGCGCGACAAGGCCACGATGAGCAGCGGCAGGAAGAGGTAGAACTGCTCCTCCACCGCCAGCGACCATGTGTGCAGCAGCGGTTTCAGCTCTGCGCCGGTGTCGAAATATCCCGACTGCCGGTAGAACAGCACGTTCGACAGATACACCGTTGCGGCGACCAGCGACTTGCCGAACTCGCGGAATTCGAAGGGCAGGAGCAATGCCGCGCTCAGCGCCGCGGTCAGCAGCGCCATGCTGAAGAAGGCCGGGGCGAGCCGGCGGAAGCGGCGCAGGTAAAAGGCCCCCAGGCGGATGCGCCCCTCGGCCTCGTACTCGCGCCAGAGGATGCCGCCGATCAGGAAGCCGGAGATGACGAAAAAGACGTCGACCCCTGTGAAGCCGCCGCCGAGCCAGGGCAGACCGAAGTGGTACAGCACCACCGAGAGCACCGCCACCGCCCGAAGCCCGTCGATGTCGGGGCGGTAGGGCATGGGGGCAAAGGCCGGATCGCGCGGGGGGGCCGGGTCACGCATGGCCGGGGCAGCCGCTGTGGGATGGGACGCAGGGGGGCATGACCGGACCGGATCTCAACATGACGCGAACTCGATATGGAACGACCCCGACAGGGGCAGAAGCGGCCTGCGCCGAGGCGTGCGCCCTTCCTCGACTATAGGAAGGCGGACGGCAGCATCGCAAGGCAAAGGCGGGCGCGGGAAGGGTAGCCTCGGAAGTGTTGCGAAACTGCGAGCGGTTTGGGGAAATCTCAAGTGGCCGATGCATCGCCTCCGCCCTGGCTGTCCCGCAGCAGCTGCGGAGGCGCGCCGGGCTGGCCCCGGGCGATCCAGTCGTAGACCTCGGCCAGCTGCGCGGCCTTGCGCGGCCAGGTGAACTGCGCGCGAACGTGCCGCCGCGCCGCTTGCGCCATGGCGGGCAGGGGCGAAGGGTCGGCGGCGAGCCGCTCCAGCGCAGCGCCGAAGGCGGCGACGATCCCGGCGCGGTCGGTGCAGGGCAGCTTGAAGCCGGTGCCCTTGGTGACCAGCTCGGCGGGGCCGGCATAATCGACGATCATCGGCACCACGCCAAGCGCCATGGCCTCGAGCACAACGCCGCCGCCAAACTCGCGGATCGACGGGAAGCTCAGCAGGTGGCAGCGACAGAGCACATCCTGAACCGCCCGGTGATCGAGCCAGCCGTGGAAGGTGACGCCATGGGTGACGCCAAGCGCCGTTGCCTGCGCCTCGAGGGACGCGCGCATAGGCCCGTCGCCGACCATCTCGAGTTTCAGGCGCCCATCTCGGAGCAGCGGGGCGGCGGCCTCGAGCAGCATGTCCGGCCCCTTGTAAGGCACGAGCCGCCCGACGAAGGCGGCGCGCAGGTGGCCGGGCTCGGGCATCGCCCGTTTGTTGAACCGGGCGGGGTCAATGGCGTTCTCGGGCAGGTAAAGCAGCTTTTCCCGATATCGGGAGGGGATCTCGGAGGCCGTATGGCGCGAGCCGGCGAGGATCGCGCTGGCGTGGCGCAGGGTCGATTCCCGCCCTGGCAGGGCTTTGTAGGCCCCGCGCAGGTAGCTCAGCCATTCTCTCTCGCGCAGGCGCTCGGCGTCGAAGCCAGTTGGCCACGGCACACCGCCGTTCAGTGGGCCGAGCACGAAGGGCACGCCCGCACGCGCGCAATGGCGGGCCAGCGGCGAGGCGACCGTGGGGCTGAGCGGCGTAATGCGGTGCACCGCGTCCCATTCCTTCGCCCGGATCCCGGCGCCGAAACGCTGCCAGACCAAGCGCTCGAAGTAGGGGTAACTCAGTGCGTTGATCGCCTGCACCATGGTCCAGCCCTTGCCATCGCCCATGCGCAGCCGTTCGGCGAGCTTCCACATCGGGCGCGCAAAGGCTTCGGAATCGATGGCGGTGAAGTCCTGCCCTTCGGCCATTCCGGCGCGCAGGAAGGCGTCGCGGTTGCGTATCTGGGTGACGATGTGGACCTCGGCCACCGCGCGCAAAGCCGACGCCAGCGACCAGCCCACCAGCGGCACCGAGACCCATTCGGGGTTGGCGGCCTCGGCGATGGCAAGGATGCGGGGCTTGCGGCTCATGGCTGCGGACCTCCGGGGCTCAGAGGATCGATTGCCATTTTAGCGCCTCCGGGCGGTCGCGCTCGACCCGCGTCAACCGCGCCGACTTCAACGCCTCGGCATAGCCGGTCAGTGCGCCCGCCACGAGCCAGGTCAGCGGGGTGAGCGTGGCATTGGGCACCATGTCCGACAAGTTGATGGCCAGCAGCAGCGAAAGCGGCGCGATGAAGGGCGAGACCTCGGCCCGGTCGCGCGCGGTGCTTTCGCGCCAAAGCAGCAACAGCGGCAAGAGGATCAGCCCGAACTCGGCGAGGAAGCCGACCCAGCCGTAGACGCCGATGACGATGATCCAGCGCCCGTCGGTCACCGTCAGGATATTGCCGGTGACCGGATCGAGGATGTGGTTGCGCCCCCAGCTGCCCCAGCCAAAGACCGGCTTCTCGTAGGCGCGGTCGAGCAGCGTGTTCTCGTTCTCGAAACGGAACTCGAGCGAGTAGGCGCGCTCGGGGTCGATCTTGGCGGCCTCGGCAAGGATGCGGTCCTCGGGCACCAGATGCGTGCCCTTGAGCACCGGGTAGGTGATCGCCACCAGCCCGATGAGGATTGCCACGCGGATCTGCCCCATGCGGGTCAGAAGCAGCACAACCGGGATCAGCACCACCGCGAAGATCAGCGCGCCCAGCGATTTCGCCAGCACGAGGATCAGCGTCAGCCAGAGTGCCACCAGCAGCATCTTCGTGTTGCGTTCGGTTCGCCAGAGCGCCCAGGCCGAGACCGTGGCGGTCATCAGGAAGAAGGCGACCCAGAGCCCGTGGTAGAGAAAGACCACCGGCCGGTAGCCGTCGGCGCGGATCGACTGGCCAAAGAGGTGCTGGTAGTATCCGTAGACCCAGCGGTTGAGCTGCGGCGAGAGCCGCATCTCGACCAGCATCGGCAGCGTGTAGAGCAGCCCGCCCCAGATCAGCGCCACCAGCAGATGTCTTTGCGAGCCCCCCTGCGCCAGGAACTGCCGCGCGAGCAGGAAGGGCAGGACCAGCAGGACCTGTTGCAGCACCAGCGCCACCGCGTCCTTGATCGAGAGCCCCGGCAGTCCGATCTCGCCGTAGAACACCGGCTCGGTGTTGGTCACCGCGGTCAGCGCGGGAGAGAGCACATAGGTGATCAGCAGCACCTTGCCCGGCAGCGAACGCGGCAGCAGCCCGCCCTGCAGCCCGTACCGCCAGAGGCAGAAGGCAAAGGCGGCGAGCGCGGGGATATTGTGCTTTGTCAGCGGCGGGAACATCGGCAGATCGAAAGCCGCCGGCGGCTCAGGCAGGATCAGGTAGCCCGCCAGAAGCGCGGCGATCAGAGCCCGGTCGGGCGGCAGGCGGCGGAACAGCACGACCGTGAAGATCGGCCAGAGCGCCAGCATCAGAAAGGCAAGAGGGTTGGGCATGCGGTGTTGCGACCCGTGGACCAGATTACTCAGAACGAGACCCGGACGACGCCCCCTGCGCCCGGACCAGGTCTTCTAGCTACCACGGGCCGGCGGCCCTGTCGCCTGCGGAGCAGCGCGATCGCCGGGGAATCGGCAGATTTGGCACATCTGCGGCCCGCTTGCGGGGGCGCGTCTGGCGAGAAGTCTCCGGCTTGGATTAAATCGCCGTGAAACCGCAGGATTGTTCGTTTGGAGACATGTTCCTGCCCGATTGCAGGCGCAGCCTACCTCCAAGAAAGGTAGCAGGAGTATGAGTGCAGCATGGTCCGTGGCCCCCTCAAGATCGCTTACCTGAGTGATTTCTCGGCGCTCGACCGGAACCTCTATTCTGGCGGCAACGCACGCATTCATGACGCGCTGCGGGCCCATGCCGGGGAGGTGACGATCCTGCCCACCGACTGGGGCACCGCCGAGCCGATCCGCCGCGCCATCCTGTCGATGCCCGACGCGCTCAGCCTGCGCCTGCGGTGGCGCGCCCAGATGGCGCTGTCGCAGGTGGTGGCCCGCCGGATCGAGGCGGCGCTGCAGCAGGACCGGTACGACGTGCTCTTCTGCGCCTATGCCTTCCAGTCGCTGCTCAGCCTGCGGCTGCCCTACCCGATGACCGTCGCCTATACATCGGACGCCACCCACAGCATCTACCGCGCCTCCGAGATCGGCGAGGCGCATCCGGGGCTGATCCCCGGCGGACGCCTCTTGGATGATTGGGTCGAACGCGCCGAGGCCGAGGTCTTCCGCCGCGCCGATCTGCTGCTCTGGCCCTCGCAATGGCTGATGGACGCCAGCGTCGCCCGCTACGAGCTGCCCGGGTGCAAGGCCCGGCTGGTGCCCTGGGGCGCAAATATCGCCCCGCCGCCACCGCTCGCGCCCCGGTCGATCTCGCGCTCCGACACGCTGCACCTGCTGGTGGTGGGCCGCAATTGGTGGGCCAAGGGCGGCCCCGTCGCGCAGGAGGTCATGTGCCTCCTGAGGGCGCGCGGCATCGACGCCCGGCTCACGGTGATCGGCTGCGTCCCGCCGCCCGAGGCGCAGGGCCCGCACACCGAGGTCCACCCGCAGCTCGACAAGGCCGTGCCCGAGCAGGCGGCGCTCTTCGAGCAGCTCTACGCCCGTGCGCATTTTGTTGTCATGCCCAGCTTCGAGAGCTACGGCTTCGCCTTCTGCGAGGCTTCGGCCTATGGCGTGCCCTCGCTCTGCCTGCGCATCGGCGGAGTTCCGGTGCGCGACGGGATCAACGGCTTCGCCCTGCCACCGGGCAGCGGCGCCGAGGATTTTACCGCCTGCATCCTCGCCTGCCTCGACGCGCCCGGGCGCTACGCCGCGCTGTCGCGCCGCAGCCGCGAGGAATACGAGGCACGGCTGAACTGGGACGCCTGGGGCCGTTCGGTCGGCACGCTTCTGCACCAGCAGGTGGCGCAGCGCAGCCGGGTCTCCGCGCCCTGCGCGGCGCCCGAGGCGCCCTGCCAAGCGGCCCCCGCGGGCTGATCCGACGCGGGTTCCGGCGCGCGGGCGCCGGGCCGCCCATCGCGCGGGCGTGACCGGGAAAGACCTAGCCTCACGGGGGCTTGTGGCCTAGCCTTCGGAGAAGGCACGGACGTGGACCCGAATGGCGCAGACGGAACGGCAGCACGACATCCCCGACACCCAGGTGCAGATCTCGGACGAGATCCGCAAGACGACCTGCTACATGTGCGCCTGCCGCTGCGGCATCGACGTTCACCTGAAGGATGGCACCCCTGTCTACATCGAGGGCAACCGCGACCACCCGGTGAACCGCGGCGTGCTCTGCGCCAAGGGCGCGGCGGGGCTGAAACAGGTGACCTCTCCGGCCCGGCTGCGGGCGCCGCTGCGCCGCGTGGGTCCGCGCGGATCGGGAGAGTTCGAGGAGATCAGCTGGGACGAGGCGCTGGAGACCGCAGCCGGATGGCTCAAGCCCCTGCGCGAGACGGCCCCCGAGCAGCTCGCCTTCTTCACCGGGCGCGACCAGTCGCAGAGCCTCACCAGCTGGTGGGCGCAGCAGTTCGGTACGCCCAATTACGCCGCCCATGGCGGCTTCTGCTCGGTCAATATGGCGGCGGCGGGACTCTACACGCTCGGCGCCAGCTTCTGGGAATTTGGCACCCCCGACTGGGATCATGCCGAGCTGCTGCTGCTCTTCGGCGTGGCCGAGGACCACGACAGCAACCCGATCAAGATGGGCCTGTCCCAGCTCAAGGCGCGCGGCGCCAAGGTGGTCAGCATCAATCCGGTGCGCAGCGGCTACAGCGCCATCGCCGACGCGTGGCTCGGCATCACCCCGGGCAGCGACGGGCTGCTGGTGCTCTCGCTGGTGCACGAACTCTTGCGCGCCGGGCGGATCGACCTCGAGTTCCTCGCGCAGTTCACCAATGCCCCGGTGCTGGTCGATTGCGATCCCAAGTCACCGGAGTACGGCCTGTTCCTGAGGGGGGATGACGACAGCCCGCTGGTCATCGATGCCCGCACGGGCCGCCCCGCGCCCTGGGACGGCGAGGGAGTCGAGCCCAAGCTCACCGGCCACCTGCGCCGCGCCGGGATCAGCCACCGCACGGTGATGGAGATGATCGCCGCGCAATACATGGACCGGGCCTATGCGCCCGAGGCGGTGGCCGAACGCGTCGGCCTGCCGCCCGAGCGCATCCGCTGGCTCGCCGCCGAGATCGCCCGCGCCGCCTTCGACACGAGGCTGCAACTGGACCGCCCCTGGACAGACTTCCGCGGTCGCCAGCACAGCACCATGCCCGGCCGCCCGGTGGCGGTGCACGCCATGCGCGGCGTCTCGGCGCATTCCAACGGGTTCCAGACCTGCCGCGCCATCCACTTGTTGCAGGCGCTTCTGGGCGCGGTAGAGACGCCCGGCAGCTTCCGCTTCAAGCCGCCTTATCCCAAGCCGCCCGAGGCGCATTGCCGCCCGCATTTCCGCGCCCGCCCCGGCCAGCCGCTGGAAGGCCCGCCGCTCGGCTACCCGCTCGGCCCCGAGGACTTGGCGGTGGACGCGGCAGGCGCGCCGCTGCGCATCGACAAGGCCTTCAGCTGGGAGGCGCCTCTGGCGGTGCACGGCATGATGCACATGGTCATCGCCAATGCGGTGGCGGCAGACCCGTATCCGATCGACACGCTGTTTCTTTACATGTCGAACATGGCCTGGAACTCGGCGATGAACACCGCCGGCACCATGGAGATGCTGACGGCGCAGGACGAGGAGGGCAATTACCTCATCCCCCGCATCATCTACTCCGACGCCTATGCCTCGGAGATGGTCGCCTATGCGGATCTCATCTTGCCCGACACCACCTACCTCGAACGCCACGACTGCATCTCGCTGCTCGACCGGCCGATCTCCGAGCCGGATGCCGCCGCCGATGCGATCCGCTGGCCGGTGATCGAGCCCGACCGCGACGTGCGCCCCTTCCAGTCGGTGCTTCTGGACCTCGGCGCACGGCTCGGCCTGCCCGGCATGTCCAAGGATGGCAGGCCGGTTTACCGCGACTACGCCGATTACATCACCAACCACGAGCGCCGGCCCGGCATCGGCCCGCTCGCCGGTTTCCGCATGGGGCCGCACGGTTTGCAGGACGGGCGCGGCACGCCGAACGAGGCGCAACTCGACAGCTACATCGCGGCGGGCGGCACGCATCGCATTCCCGTCCCGCCAGAGGCCGCCTACTACAAGCCGTGGAACCGCGCTTACCAAGACTGGGCCGTGGCGACAGGGTTGCTCGACGCCCCGGCGCCCGCGCTCGTCCAGCTCTGGTCCGAGCCCCTGCGCCGCTTCCAGCGCGCCGCCGAGGGACAGGGCGAGCGCCAGCCGCCCGACGCGCTGCGCGACCGTCTCGCCGCGGTCATGACGCCGCTGCCGGTCTGGTACCCGCCGCTGTCGGATATTCCTGAGGACGAGGAAAGCTACCCGCTGCACGCGATCACCCAGCGCCCCATGGCGATGTACCACAGCTGGGGCAGCCAGAATGTTTGGCTGCGGCAAATCCACGGGGCGAACCCGCTCTACATCCCCGGCGCCTGGTGGCGCGCGCTTGGCCTGCAGGAGGGCGATTGGGTCCGGGTCATATCTCCGCACGGCGAGATCACCGCCCCCGCCGCGCGCATGGAGGCGCAGAGCGAAAGCACCGTCTGGACCTGGAACGCCCTCGGCAAGCGCAGCGGCACCTGGGGGCTCGACCCGGATGCGCCAGAGGCGAAGAAGGGGTTTCTGCTCAACCACCTGATCCCCGAGCACCTCCCTCCGCGCGCGGAGGGCGTCAGCCTCTCCAACTCCGATCCGATCACCGGCCAGGCGGCGTGGTTCGACCTTCGCGTCCGCCTCGAGAAATGCGCCGCACCGGGCGACTCCCGCCCGGCCTTCCCGCCGCTCCGCTCTCCCGTCCCGCGCCCCGCCTGAGTTTTTCTTCCAGCTCCAGATATCCCGGGGTCCGGGGCAGCGTCCCGAAACCCGCCAGCCACGAGCCAGACGCCAGAATGACCGACCTTCCCAGCCACACGGAGCGCCAGCTCGGCCTCGTCATCGATCTCGACACCTGCGTCGGCTGTCATGCCTGCGTGGTGGCCTGCAAGGGCTGGAACACACAAAGCCAGCCGAGCCCGCTGTCGGACCAGGACCCCCATGGCGCCGCGCCTTCCGGTACCTTCCTCAATCGCGTCCACGCCTATGAGGTGATGCCGGAGTCCGGCCCGGCGCAGGTGGTGCATTTCCCGAAGTCCTGCCTGCACTGCGCTGACGCGCCCTGCGTCACCGTCTGCCCCACCGGTGCGAGCTTCAAGCGGATGGAGGACGGCATCGTGCTGGTCAACGAGGCCGAGTGCATCGGCTGCGGCCTTTGCGCCTGGGCCTGCCCCTATGGCGCGCGCGAGATGGACATGGCCGAGGGGGTGATGAAGAAATGCACCCTCTGCGTCGATCGCATCTACAACGAAACCCTGCCAGAAGAGGATCGCGTGCCCGCCTGCGTGCGCACCTGCCCGGCTGGGGCGCGGCATTTCGGCGATCTGTCGGACCCGGAGAGCGCGGTCTCGCTGCTGGTCGAGGCGCGCGGCGGCATGGACCTCATGCCCGAACAGGGCACCCGCCCCGCCAACAAGTACCTGCCGCCCCGCCGGCGCGACGCCTGGCAAGACGAGGTGGACGTTCTCGCGCCCTGGCTCGAGCCGGTGGCCGAGGAGCCCCGGGGCTTGCTCGGCTGGATCGACCGGACGCTGGCGAGGCTCTGAGATGCACCCGGCGCCCTCGCTCATCCTCTTCACCACGCTTTCGGGTCTCGGCTTCGGCCTTCTGGTGTGGCTCGGGATCGACCCGTCACCGCCCGAAGCGCTGACCGCCTTCGCGTGGTTGGCGCTGGCCTACGCCTTGTGCCTCTCGGGCCTCGCCGCCTCGGCGACTCACCTCGAGCGCCGCGAGCGGGCGTTGAAGGCGTTCCGGCAGTGGCGCACGAGCTGGCTCTCGCGCGAGGCCTGGGCGGCGTTGGTCAGCCTGCTGCTGGGCGGCGGCTACGGACTCTCGCTGTTGCTTGGCCGGCCGCTGCTGCCACTCGGCTGGTTGACCGCCCTCGCAGCGCTGGCCACCGTCTTCTGTACCGCGATGATCTACGCGCAGCTCAAATCCGTGCCCCGCTGGCACCACCGGTCGACGCCGGCGCTCTTTCTCGCCTACGCGCTGAGTGGCGGCGCGCTGCTGTCGGGCCAAAGGTGGCCGGCGTTGGTGCTTCTGGGGCTCACCGCCGCGTTGCAAATCTGGAGCTGGATCGACGGCGACGGGCGCTTTGCTCGCAGCGGCACCACGTTGGCCAGTGCCACGGGGCTCGGCGCCGCGGGCAGCCCCCGGGCGCTGTTTCCGCCACACACCGGCAGCAACTACCTGCTGCGCGAGATGGTCTTCGTCGTCGCCCGTCGCCATCTTTTGAAGCTGAGGGTGCTGGCCGCGCTGCTCGGCTTCGTGCTGCCGGCGGCGCTGCTGCTCGCGACAGCTGTGTCGTATTTTAACTTCATCTGCCTTGCCCCGCATGTCGCGGGCGTGCTCCTCTCGCGCTGGCTCTTCTTTGCCGAGGCCAAACACGTGGTCGGCCTCTACTACGGAAGGTGACGAATGTGTCGTTTCTCGCCGGGTTCGACCCGCGCTGGCAGGACGCTGGCCAGTACCTCTCTTCTCTCACCCGCGACCTCGACGAGGGGCGGCGCCTTGACCTTTTGGGTGCGATGCTCGCGCCCGAGCTGGTCTCGCATGGCGGCAGCGGCGCGCTGATCGAGCCCGAGGTGCTGGGCGCAGAGCTGGCGGCGCGGCTCGCGGCGCTGACCGGGCCGCGTCTTCGGCTGGAAGACCGGCTTTGGCAAGCCGCGGGCGCCAACACGCTCTATGCCGCCGAGCGATTTCAGGTCACCGCCCTTCACGGCGGCAATGGGCTCTACGGGCCGCCGAGCCGCAGGCCGGTGCAGTTCGCGCAGATGTCCGAGCGGCTCTGCGTCTCGGGTCGGCTCACCGAGCAATGGGTGCTGCGCGACGAGGCGGCAATCGTGCAGCAGTTGGGGCTGACCCCGGAGGAGGGGGCGCGGCTGCGCCTCGCGGGCGGCGCGCCCGATCCGGTGGCGTCACGCTATGCTGGCGGCGGCAACGCAGATGCCTGGGGCGCGGCGCTGGCCGACCTGCTCACACGGGTGATGTCGGGCGAGGTCGCGGTTTTGGCAGCGCAGTACGATCCGGCGGCAGAGCTTTTCCTGCCCGGCGCCGAGATCGGCTGCGGCCCGCGCGAGGCCGAGGCGTTTTGGATCGGGCTGCGCGCGGCCTTCCCCTCGGCCCCTTTCGAGGTCGAGCACGCGCTTGGGGCAGAGACGCCGCTCGCGCCACCGCGCGCCTGCATCCGCTGGCGGCTCACCGGGCGGCACGACGGGCAGGGCGCGTTCGGTGCCCCGAGCGGCGCGCTGGTCGATATCCTGGGGATGACCCATGCCGAGTTCGGCCAGGACGGGCTGCGCCGCGAATGGACGCTCTACGATGCGCCCGGGGTCTGGGTGCAGATCCTGCGCGCCACGGGCGCCTGCTGAGCGCGCCTCACCTCTTTTTGCGCCCGAAGAAGCCGCGGATGCGCCCGCCCGCCTCGTCGAGATTGTCGCCCATCTCTTCCAGAGCCGGGTCGATGCGGGCGCGGCGGAAGCGCCGCCAGCGCACCCAGACCGCCCAGACGATCGCCGCCAGCAGGGTCAGCACGATGATGTTGGTCCAGGGAATGATGCGTGCGTCAGGTCCGTCCACCGGCGTGATCTTCACCGCGTTGGGGTAGATCGAGAGGAACTCGTTGCGCCAGCCGTAATGTTTGATCGCCACCCATTGCGGCGCCGCCGAGCCGGAGCGCAGGTCGTTCGCCTCGGCCTGCAGGTTCGAGGTGTCGAACTTGAAGTAGGGTGGCCAGCCCCAGCTCGTGTCCTCGTTGCGGTAGACCATGACCTTGTCGTTGGACAGGCGGGTCTGGATGAAGAAGACGTCGCGCCCGCCAGTGGCGGCGGCGCTCTTGCTTCCGGCCTGGCTCCAGAACCAGCGGTTGACGCTGCCCGGCGTCTCGCGCTTCTCGTAGGTGTCGGTGATACGCGCGATGTCGTGCTGCGGCAGCGTGTAATGCAGGAACCCCGCGACGAGCACCCAGAAGAGCACGATGAAGGTCCATTTCACGTAGCGCATGGCAAGCTCTCCTGAATGTCGCGTCGGGCCTTAACTCAGGTGACGCCTCGGCGCGGGAAAATCAACCGCGCGATGCGGAAAACCTCGGCGGGCCAGCGCCCTGCCGCCGCTTCTTCCGGGCCCAAACGGGCCTGAGGGGCGGCATCTGCGGACGGGGGAAGAGCCCCCGCCCGGCCTGTTCATTGCAGCGCGCAGACTGGCCTTGCCGCGCTGCGGCGGTGTTTCACGTGGAGCGTGACGCAGGGTCGGGATGATGCCGTGCCCATGTGTGAGGGGCGCCGCCCCTCACACGCGCCGGGATATTTCCACCCAGATCAAAAGGGCAGAGGCTCAGACGCTCAGGCAGACGTATTTCATCTCGAGGTAGTCCTCGATGCCGTGGTGGCTGCCTTCGCGGCCGAGGCCGGACTGCTTGACCCCGCCGAAGGGGGCGAGCTCGGTGGAGATGAGGCCGGTGTTGACCCCGACGATGCCGTATTCCAGCGCCTCGGCCACCTTGTACACGCGGCTGAGGTCCTTGGCGTAGAAATAGGAGGCGAGACCGAAGATCGTGTCGTTTGCCATCTCGATGACCTCGTCTTCGTCCTCGAATTTGAAGAGCGGGGCGAGGGGGCCGAAGGTCTCCTCGGTGGCGAACTTCATCTCGCGGGTGGCGCCGGTGACGATGGTCGGGCCGAAGAACTGGCCGTCTAGTTCCTGCTCCTCGCTGCCGAGGAGGACCGTGGCGCCCTTCTCCTTGGCGTCGCGGATATGCTCCTGCACCTTGTCGATCGCCTTGGAGGTGATCAGCGGGCCGAGGTCGGTGCCCTCTTCGAGCCCGTCACCGACCTTGAGCTTCTTCACTGCGGCGGCGAGTTTCTCGGCGAAGGCGTCATAGACGCCGGACTGCACGTAGATGCGGTTGGCGCAGACGCAGGTCTGGCCGTTGTTGCGGAACTTGCAGGCGATGGCGCCTTCGACGGCGGCGTCTAGATCGGCGTCGTCGAAGACGATGAAGGGTGCGTTGCCGCCCAGCTCCATCGAGCATTTCATCACCTGGTCGGCGGCCTGGCGCAGCAGGATGCGGCCGACCTCGGTGGAGCCGGTGAAGGTCAGCTTGCGCACCTTGGGATTCTCGCAGAACTCCTTGCCCGCCTCGGACGAGGACGAGGTCGGCACCACGTTGAACACCCCGGCCGGGATGCCGGCGCGTTCGGCGAGCACCGCGATGGCCAGCGCCGAGAGCGGGGTCTCCGAGGCCGGACGGGCGACAAAAGCGCAACCGGCGGCCAGCGCGGGGCCGGCCTTGCGGGTGATCATCGCGTTGGGGAAGTTCCAGGGCGTGATCGAGGCGGCGACGCCGATCGGCTGCTTGATCACCGTGATGCGCTTGTCGCGGGCATGGCCGGGAATGGTCTCGCCGTAGACGCGCTTGGCCTCTTCGCCGAAGAACTCGATGAACGACGCGCCATAGGCGATCTCGCCCTTGGCCTCTGCCAGCGGCTTGCCCTGCTCTGCGGTCATGATGATGCCGAGGTCGTCCTGGTTCTCCATCATCAGGTCGAACCACTTGCGCAGGACCTTCGCGCGCTCCTTGCCGGTCCAGCTCGCCCAGTCCTTCTGGGCGGCGTAGGCACCGTCGATGGCGCCGGCGATCTGGTCACGGCTGAGATCGGCGACGCGGGCGATCACGTCGCCGCGGGCGGGGTTGGTTACCTCGAATTCGCCGTCGGCGCCGGTGATCCATTCGCCGTTCACATAGGCGCGGGTGGCAAGCAGGCTGGGGTCCTTCAGCAGCCCGGGAAGGTCGGTGGTCTGGTCAAGCATGGTGATCTCCATTTCTCCTGCCGCGGTTCCCGCTGTCTTTCCTGCTGCGGGCGTCGGCGTATCTGCTATTTGCTACTCTAGTACGAGAACGGAGGATGACGATGGATCTCAGCGACGCATATGCCAATGCAGCCCATATTCCCGGTGCGGCCGACTTTCCGCCCCGCTGGAGCGCGGCGGCCGAGGCGTTCCGGGCACAGCTTGCCGAAACGGGGCGGTTCCGCAGGCTCGCCTACGGGCCGGGCGCGCGCGAGGCGCTGGATCTCTTTCTGCCCGAGGAGGAGGCGAAGGGCCTCGTGGTCTTCGTTCACGGCGGCTACTGGCTGCGCTTCGACCGCTCGGTCTGGTCGCATTTCGCCGCGGGCCCGCTGGCGCAGGGCTGGGCGGTGGCGATGCCCTCCTATGATCTCTGCCCCGATGTGCGGATCGCGGACATCACCCGGCAGGTTGCCGTGGCCGTGAGCCGGGCGGCGGAGGAGGTCGCGGGTCCGATCCTCCTCACGGGCCATTCGGCGGGCGGACACTTGGTGGCGCGCATGCTGGCGCCGGGGCTGCTGCCGGAGGCGGTGGCGGCGCGGATCAAGCGGGTGGTGCCGATCTCGCCGCTGTCCGACCTGCGCCCGCTGATGCAGACCGACATGAACGAGGGTCTGAGGCTGGACGCGGCCGAGGCGGAGGCCGAGAGCCCGATCTTCCAGCCCGCGCCGCAGGTGCCGGTGACGGTCTGGGTCGGCGCTGCCGAGCGTCCGGTGTTCCTCGACCAGGCGCGCTGGCTGGGCGAGGCCTGGGGCTGCGAGGTGGTGATCGACGAAAGCCTGCACCATTTCGACGTGATCGATGGGCTGGTCGAGGCGGACAGTCCGCTCTGCCGTGCGGTGACCGGGGCCTGAGGCGCCGCCCTAACGCGCGTCATGTAGACGTCACGGCATCGTCATTCCTGCGTTACAGAGCGGGCGCATGGCGTTCCCCATGACAACAGGGGGACGTCCCATGACCATCCGCACGCTGTGCCTGACCTCGGCACTGGCGCTTTTCGCCGGTGCCGCGCAGGCCGAGATGACCTTCAACCGCATCGCCAGCTTTGCCACGCCCGAGAACATGGCCGAGGGCGAGGACCGCGCGCGCGTGACCTCGGCCGAGATCATCTATGCCTCGGAGGATGGCAACACGCTGGTCTACACCGACAGCCCGCTGGGCGTGATCGGTCGCATCGACATCACCGACCCGCGTGCGCCGAAGCCGCTGGGCAATATCGAGATGGGCGGCGAGCCGACCTCGGTGGCGGTTTCCGGCGGCACAGCCTTCGTCGGCGTGAACACGTCCGAGAGCTTCACCAATCCGTCGGGCAAGCTCGAGATGGTCGAGATGTCGACCGGCGAGATCACCGGCGAGTGTGACCTCGGCGGCCAGCCGGACAGCGTTGCGCTGGCCAAGGATGGCAGCTTCGTCGTCGTGGCCATCGAGAACGAGCGCGACGAGGATGCCGGCGATGGCCGCGTGCCGCAGATGCCTGCGGGCTACGTGGCAATCCTCGACGTGGTGGACGGCGCGGCGGACTGCGCCAGCCTGGTGAAGGCCGACGTGACCGGCCTCGCCGAGATTGCACCCGAGGATCCCGAGCCCGAGTTCGTCGACGTCAACGGCCTTGGCGAGATCGTCCTGACCCTGCAGGAGAACAACCACCTCGTCGTGCTGAACAAGGCCGGTGAGGTGCTGAGCCATTTCACCGCCGGCACCACCGACCTGACCGAGATCGATGCCACCGACGAGCGCGGCGCGCTGATCTTCACCGAAAGCCAGCCCGGCCGCCTGCGCGAGCCGGACTCGGTGCAGTGGATCGACGACGAGACTTTCGCCATCGCCAACGAGGGTGACATGGACGGCGGCTCGCGCAGCTTCACCGTGTTCCGCAAGGACGGCACCGAGCTTTACGACAGCGGCAACAGCTTCGAGCACGCCGTGGTGCAGGTTGGCCATTACCCGGACAAGCGCTCCGACGCCAAGGGTGCCGAGCCCGAGGGTATGGAAGTCGCGACCTTTGACGGCACGCCCTACATGATCCTGCTCTCGGAGCGCGGCTCGGTCGCCGGGGTCTACGACATGACCGACCCCGCCGCACCGGTGCTGAAGCAGATGCTGCCCTCGGGGATCGCCCCCGAAGGTGCCGTGGCGATCCCGCAGCGCAACCTGCTGGTCACCGCCAACGAGGAAGACCTGATCGAGGACGGCGGCGTGCGCGCCCACGTGATGATCTACGAATACGCCGAGGGCGAGGCGATGTATCCGACGCTGACCTCGGAAGGCGCGGACGAGCTGATCGGCTGGGGTGCGATCTCGGGCATGGTCGCGGGCGAGGACGGCAAGGTCTACGCGGTCAATGACAGCTTCTACGGCTTCCAGCCGCGGATCTTCGTCATCGACCCCAGCTCTAAGCCCGCCAAGATCACCCGTGCCATCGAGGTGACCCGCGCGGGACTGCCGGCGCAGAAGCTCGACATCGAGGGAATCACGCTCGACGGCGAGGGTGGTTTCTGGCTGGCCTCTGAGGGCAATACCGCCAAGCTGGTGCCGCATGCGCTCTACCACGTGACTGCAGAGGGCGAGATCAAGGAGGAGGTGGGCCTGCCTGCCGAGTTGCTGGCGCAGGAGAAGCGGTTCGGCTTCGAGGGCGTCACCATGCTGGACGGTACGCTTTGGATGGCGGTGCAGCGCGAGTGGGGCGACGATCCGAAGGATCATGTGAAGCTGGTGTCCTACACCCCCGAGACCGGGGAATGGGGCGCCGTACGCTACGCCAAGGCCGCTGCCGAGACCGGCTGGACCGGGCTTTCGGAGATCACCGCCCATGGCGATTACGTCTACGTGGTGGAGCGCGACAACCAGATCGGTGCCGCGGCGGTCACCAAGAAGGTCTATCGCATCCCTGCCGCCGAGATGGTTCCCGCAGCGCTGGGGAGCGAGCTTCCCGTGGTCAGCAAGGAAGAGGTGCGCGACCTGATTCCGGACCTGAAGGGCTGGGGTGGCTACGTGGTCGACAAGGTCGAGGGTCTCGCCATCACGCAGGATGGCACCGTTTACGTCTCGACCGACAACGACGGCGTCGACGACAGCTCGGGCGAAACCTTCTTCTGGTCGTTCCAGCTCGACTGATCTCCCAGACCTGAAACAGGGGCGCCGTGCGGGAAACCGTGCGGCGCCCTTGTCGTTCTTGGGGCCGGGGGCAAGCTCGCGCCGTGCGTAACTGAAACGAGAAGAACGGTCAGGACGCGCGCAACAGCGGCGGGATCAGCTCGGCCAGAAGGTCATAGACGAGGCGGATTCGGCGCGAACTGTGCAGCTCGCGATGGGCGACCAGCCAGACCGGATAGGGAATTTCCAGCTCGGGCAGGACGCGCGTGAGTTGCGGGTCGGGATCGCCGAGGCCGAGCGGGCCGACGCCGATGCCAAGCCCCGCGCGGGCCATCTGCCAGTGTACAAGATGGCTCGAGCTGACAATCGGGAAGTTCGCCTCGGTGACCGGCGCGCCGAGCTCGCGCAGGAAGGCCCTGTGCGGGCCGGGGTCCTCGAAGGCGATGAACTCGGCCGCAGCGAGGTCGGGCAGGGACTCGATCTGCGGCAGCGTGGCGAGATAGCCGGGCGTGGCGTAGAAACTGCCGCGGTCTTCGGCGATGCGTTTCGCGATGAGGTCAGGCTGCTCCGGCCGGGCGTTGCGCAGGGCGATATCGGCCTCGCGGCGCCGCAGGTCGCGGATGGCGTTGGAGGCGAGGATCTCGATGGTCAGCCCGGGCGCGGCGGCGCGAATCCGTGGCAGGACCTGTGGCAGCAGCCAGGCGGAATAGATCTCCGAGGCGGTGATCGTGACGTGCCCGGCGATATCCTGCTGCTGCCCGGTGGCGACGCGCGACAACCGTTCTGCCGCCTCACCCATGGCGCGGGCGTGCTCGGCGAGCTGCATGCCCGCTTCCGTGAGCCGAAGCCCGGTGCCCTGACGCTCGAAGAGAGTGAGGCCCAGTTCCCTTTCCAGCGCCGCCACCTGCCGCCCGAGCGTTGGCTGGCTCATCTTCAACGCGCGGGCCGCGCCCGAGAGTGAGCCCTGTTCGGCGGTGGCGAGAAACCCGCGCAGCCGGTTCCAGTCGAAGCGGAGCTTCTTCCAGTCCATGCGTATTTGTATGGCCATGGTGCAATACTGGTCAATATTACTGCGCAATCGTTGAGTGTATCTGCGGCTCATCCAAGCAAGATCCGATTTGACCCCCGAGGAGCCAGCCATGAAAGCCGCCACCGCCCGCCGCTACGGCCCCGCCGATGTTTTGCAGATCGAAGAGCTGCCGCGCCCCGTGCCGGGACGGGGCGAGATCCTCCTTCGGGTCCGTGCCGCCTCGGTCACCACCGCCGACTGGCGCCTGCGCGCCGCGGCCTTCCCCGGAGGACTGGCGCTGATCGGGCGGCTGGTTGCGGGCCTGTGGAGGCCGCGGCATCTCGTGCCGGGCTCGGATGTGGCGGGTGAGGTCGCGGCGCTGGGTACAGGTGTCGAAGGGTTTGAGGTCGGGCAAAGGGTTGTTGCCGTGCTCGGTCACGGCGGGCATGCGGAATACGGGCTTGCGAAGGCCGAGGGCGCGGTGGCGCCGATCCCCGAGGGCATGGGGTTCGACGAGGCCGCCGCCCTGCCCTTCGGCGGGCTCACGGCGCTGGAATTCCTGCGCGACGTCGCGAAGCTGCGTGCGGGGCAGAAGGTGCTGATCCTCGGGGCCTCTGGCGGAGTCGGCGCCTACGCGGTGCAGATCGCCGCAGCGCTCGGCGCGGATGTGACCGCCGTGGCGGGGCCAAGACGCGAAGCCATTCTGCGCGGCCTCGGGGCAGAGCGCGTGCTCGATTATCGCAGCGACGAGATCACCGGCCGCTTCGACCTGATCTTCGACACGGTGGGGGCGATGAACTGGCCCCAGAGCCGCGGACTGCTGGGCAAGCAGGGGCTCTTCCTGCCACTCAACTTCGGGCTGCGCGAGCTTGGCCACCTCCTGCGGTCAAAGCTCTCCGGCGGCCCGCGCATGGCGCTTCACGTGAGCGGCGACAGCCGCGAGGGGCTGGAGAGTTTGCTGGCGCTGTGGCGCGAGGGCAGGCTGCGCCCGGTCATCGACTCCCGTTTCGCGCTGGACAATATTGCCGAGGCGCATCGTCTGGTCGAGACCCGGCACCGGGCCGGCGCGGTGGTGCTCGAGGTCGGCGCGTAGCGGGGTGGGGTGGTCCTGCAGCGTCGGGGGCAAGACGCAAGAAGGGCCCCGCTGCGTCCAGCGGGGCCCTCGTCAGGTCAGGACGCGCCGGTCAGTTGACCGACTGCGAGTCGACCACGTCCTTCTCGATGGCCTTCGAGGCCTGCGGCTTGGCGATGGCGATCCGGCGCGGTTTCAGCGCTTCGGGGATCTCGCGGCGCAGATCAATGTGCAGCATGCCGTTCTCATGCGTTGCGCCCTCGACCCGGACGTGATCGGCAAGCGTGAAGCGGCGTTCGAAGGCGCGCGTGGCGATGCCGCGGTGCAGGTAGGTGCGGCCTTCGCTGTCTTCGGATTTCTTGGCAGAGACCACCAGCGCGTGCTCTTTCACCTCGACCGAAAGGTCCTCGTCGGCGAAGCCGGCCACGGCGATGGAGATGCGGTAGGCATCATCGGCGGTCTTCTCGATGTTGTAGGGGGGGTAGCTGGGCTGGGCCACGTCGCTGGCCAGCACCCGGTCCATCATGTCGGCGATCTGGTCGAAGCCGACCGTGGCGCGATAGAGCGGGGCAAGATCGAAATGTCGCATGGGAATCCTCCATTGAGCGAAACGTGCGATAGCTTTGTGCTGCGCCTTTCCATCCGGAACAGGCGCGGGGTTGATCCAGGGCCCTGTCTCAGGCACCCCGGTAACGCTCAGATGGGGAGGGATTTTTGCGCTTTCAAGAGGGCAGCGATCTCAAGGTTTCACGAAGCGCGCGCCGGTGCCGTCGCGCCCGCCGCCGACGGTGATGCGCCGCGCGCCGGCGCTGGCCACCGGGCGGGCGGCGTCAACGCGCAGCCGTGCCGCCAGGTCGGGCACCAGCGCCGCGATCCCCGGCCCGTAGGCCGCACCGCCGCCGCTCGAGGAGATCACCGAGAGGATCCGCAGCCGCCCGTTCTCACGCAGGAAGACCGGCGCGCCGGAGCTGCCGAAGGTCACGTCACAGTCAAAGCCGAGGATGCCGTCGGCGAAATGCCCGGTGACCGCGCAGGAGGGCTCGCGCGAGAGCACGTCTTCGCGGCCCTTGCCATAGCTGAGCACGGTGACCTCGCTGCCCTCGGGCGCATGCTGCAGGAGGCGGAAGGGATCGGCCTCGGCGCTGGTGATCGGCGCCTCGAGCTTGAGCAGCGCGACGTCGACCGCGACGGTCTCATGGGTCGGCCGCGGGCGCTGGACGTAGGCGGGCGGGGTGACCCAGCGGCGCACCCGCTGCGCCACGATCTCGGTGCCGCGCGCGTACCCGGCGCGAAAGGTCAGGCTCTCGGGCGGGCGTGGCGTGCCGTCCGGGGTGTAGACGCAGTGGGCGGCGGTCAGCACGATGTCCGGGGCAATGAGCGCGCCGGTGCAAAAGGCGCCCTTGCCGTCGAGACGCCCCACGGCCTCCCAGCCGAGCAGGTCGCCGCGCCCGTCGATCACGTCGAAATTCGCCTGAGCCCATGCCACCCCCGGCAGCAGCAAGAGAAGGGCGAAAACCCCCCTCATGGTTTGATGAACTTCGCGCCGGTGTCGCGCCGGGTGCCCGCGACGAGCGGGTTGAGCACGATGTCTTCCTCGAGCGCGCCGCGCAGTTTGGCAAGCGGGCCCGAAAGGCCGGTGGCCAGCGAGACCGGCGCGCCGCCGGCCTCGGCCTTGGCCGAGATGACTGAAACGATGCGCGGCGCGCCGCCCTCGAACGAGAAAACCGGCGAGCCGGAGCTGCCGAAATCCACCGTGCAGTCGAGCACCAGCATGCCCTCCTGTCGGTCAAGCACGCCGCAATAGTCCTGCAAGGCAGGAGCTTCCGATCGGTCATGTGCATAGGAGACGACGCCCAACTCGTCCCCTGCCTCGGGGAAGGGGCCGAGGCTGAAGGGCGCGATGGCGCTGTTGCGGATCGGCAGCTGCAGCTCGATCACCGCGAGGTCGCTGCGGACCCGCTCGGGGCTGGCCGGGGCCTTGAAGTCGTAACTGTCGAGCGAAAGTGCCCGGCGCACGCGGCGGTAGGCAGCGGCGCGGCCGTTGCGCCATCCGGCGAGGAACTGGATCTGCTCCACCGGCACCCGCGCGCCGCTCTGCGAGTCGAACAGGCAATGCGCTGCGGTGAGCACGAGGTCCGGCGCGATCAGTGCGCCGGTGCAGAAGGCCTTGCCGCCGATTTCCAGCCGCCCGACCGCCTCCCAGCCGCGCCCGTCCTCGCGGCTTTCCATGGAAAACAGGCTACCCTGCGCGAAAGCTGGCGCGGCCAGCAGCGCGGCGAGCAGCGCAATGAGGTATCTCACGCAAATGACTCCCTGTTCGCCCGCCTACGCTAGGGCGCGTCTGGGGCGAAATTGGGGCGCTTGCAGAGAGTCTATGGGGTCAGTCCATCGCCTTGAGTGCGCGCGGTCTTGGCCCGCCGGTGGCCCAGTCGAGCAGCTCGACGGTGTGCACCACCGGCAGCCCGGTGCCCGAGCCGATCTGCATCATGCAGCCGATGTTGCCCGCCGCGATGAGCTTTGGCGCCTTGGCCTCGAGCGTCTGCACCTTGCGGTCGCGCAGCTGTTTCGAGATCTCGGGCTGCAGCAGGTTGTAAGTGCCGGCGCTGCCGCAGCAAAGGTGGCTGTCGGCGGGCTCGACCACCTCGAAACCGGCGCGCTTGAGCAAATCCTTGGGTGCGGCTTTCACCTTCTGGCCGTGCTGCAGCGAGCAGGCGGCGTGATAGGCGACGCGCAGACCCTTCGGCGCGCCTTGCGGGATCTCGAGATCGCGCAGCAGCTCGCTGATGTCCATCGCCTTGGCCGAGACCTGCGCCGCTGCCTCCGCGAGCGGCGAGCTGCGGAACATGTGGCCGTAGTCCTTCACCGTGGTGCCGCAGCCCGAGGTGTTGATGACGATGGCGTCGAGGCCCTCGCCCTCCATCTCGGCCATCCAGGCGTGGATATTGGCCTCGGCCGAGCCATGCGCCTCCTTCTCACGCCCCATGTGGTGGGTGAGCGCGCCGCAGCAGCCGGCGCCCTTGGCCACGACCACCTCGCAGCCGAGCCGCCGCAGCAGGCGGATGGTGGCGTCGTTGATGTCGGTGTTCAGCGCCTTCTGCGCGCAGCCGGTCATCAGCGCCACGCGCTTGCGCTTAGTGGAGGTGGGCGCAAAGCTCTGCGGATCGTCGTTGCGGCTCACCGGCGGGATGCGCTTGGGCGCCATCTGCAGCATCGCCTTCAGCCGCGGGTCCGGCAGCAGCCCGGCAAAGGGACGGCCCAGCTTCGCCAGCGCCAGCGCGACGCGGAAGCGCATCGGGTGCGGGATGATCTGCGCCAGCGTCCAGCGCAGCGCCCGGTCGTGCCAGCGGCGGGTGTAGTTTTTCTCGATATAGGCCCGCGCATGGTCCACGAGGTGCATGTAATGCACGCCCGAGGGGCAGGTGGTCATGCACGACAGGCACGAGAGGCACCGGTCGATATGCTTCACGGTCTTGGCGTCCGGCACGCGCTCGTTCTCGAGCATGTCCTTGATCAGGTAGATGCGTCCGCGCGGGCTGTCGAGCTCGTCGCCCAGCACTTGGTAGGTGGGGCAGGTGGCGGTGCAAAAGCCGCAATGCACGCAGGAACGCAGGATCTCGTTGGCCCGCTGCGTACCCGGATCGCGGAGCTGGTCGGGGGTGAAGGTGGTCTGCATGTCTTGGTCCTCAGCTCGCTCGGGTCACGCCATCAGCCCGGGGTTCAGCACGCCGCGCGGATCGAAGCGGCGGCGCAGCCCTTCGCTGAGGGCGGCGACGGGGGCGGGATCGGGATGGAAGGCGGGCGTGCCGCCGGTGCCGCGCACCCGTGTGGCATGGCCGGCAAAGGCGCCGAGCCGGGCGCGGGCGTCTGTGCCTTCGGGCAGCAGCGCCCAGAGCAGCCCGCCGCCCCAGTCGTAGAGCAGCGCCTCGGCACGCAGCCGCGCGGCCAGCTCCGGCGCGTCCGAGGGCTTGCAGGAAATCCGCCAGACGTCCCCGGCGCGGCCCTGAAGGGCAGCCACATCGCGCACGGCGGCCCATAGGTCGGCGACCGCGGCGGGATCGGTCTCCTCGGTGATCTCGCGTCCCGGGAAGAGCGCCTTGAGCTGTTCCAGCCGGTAGGCGACCGAGCGCGCGAAGCCCTCGATGCGCAGCAGCGTGGTGCGCGCCGCCGGATCATGCGCCGCGCCAGTGACATCGTAGGGCGATCCGAGCGCCGCCGCCATCGCCGCCACCGCCTCGGCATCCGAAAGCCCGTGCAGCACCAGCGTGGCCGCAGCCTCGGGCTTCGGCAGAACCTTGAAGCTCACCTCGGTCAGCACCCCGAGCGTGCCATGGCTGCCGGCCATCAGCTTGACGAGATCGTAGCCGGTGACGTTCTTCATCACCCGCCCGCCGTTCGACACCACGGTGCCCGCGCCATCGACGAAACGCACGCCCAAAAGGAAGTCGCGGCAGGCGCCCGACGCGATGCGCCGGGGCCCCGAGGCATTGGCCGCCACGATCCCACCCAGCGTGCTTTCGCCCTGCGTGCCCAGAAGGCCACGCATGTCCGGCACCTCGAAGGCGAGTCGTTGGGCCTCGGCGTCGAGCGCGGCCTCCACCTCCGAAAGCGGGGTACCCGCCTTGGCCACCAGCGTCAAAGCGCCCGGCTCGTAAAGCGTGATGCCCGACAGCCCGCCGGCTTCCAGAAGGTCTCCCTCTGCAGTGCCAATGGCGCGGGTGCCGCCACCTTGGATCGACAGGGCTCCACTTGCGCCTAGGATCGCTTCGGCCAGCTGTTTTTCGGTTTCTGGTCTCATGCCACTTCGTCTGGATGAAAATATCTCAGGGGAGCGGGGGCTGGCCCCCGCTTGGTGATGCGTGCGGCCGGTCTCACTCCTCAGCGATCGCGTCACCGCGTCGCGCCTCTGAGGCGTCCAGCGGGAACACCTTTGCCGGGTTCAGCAGCCACTGCGGATCGAAAACGTCCTTCACCGCCATCTGCGCCTCGAGATCGGCGGGCCGGTATTGCGTGTGCATGAGGTCGCGTTTCTCGATTCCCACGCCGTGCTCGCCGGTCAAGCAGCCGCCGACCTCGACGCAGAGCTTGAGGATCTCTGCCCCGAAGCGCTCGCAGAGCTCGAGCTGGCCTTCCTCGTTGGCGTTGAAGAGGATCAGCGGGTGCATGTTGCCGTCGCCGGCGTGGAAGACATTGGCGACCTTCAGGCCGAACTCCTCCGACATCTCGCCGATCCGACGCAGCACGTGGGGCAGGGAGGAGACGGGAATCGTGCCGTCGAGGCACATGTAGTCGTTGATCTGCCCCATGGCGCCGAAGGCGGACTTGCGGCCGAGCCAGATGCGGCCCGCCTCGTCCTCGTCGCGCGCCTCGCGCAGCTCGACCGGATTGTGGCGCTTCGCAATTTCGACGATTTTCTCGAGCTGTTCGGCGATCTCGGCCTCCGAGCCCTCGACCTCGACGATCAGCAGCGCCTCGCACATGGGGTAGCCCGCGTGGGCAAAAGCCTCGCAGGCCTCGATGCAGGGGCGGTCCATGAACTCGATCGCCACCGGCAGCACGCCGGCCTTAATGATGTCCGACACGCATTCCCCCGCGACTTCGTTGGCGGCAAAGCCCATCAGCACCGGCCTTGCGCCCTCGGGCTTGCGCAGGATGCGCAGCGTTGCCTCGGTGACCACGCCAAGCTGGCCCTCGGAGCCGCAGATCACGCCGAGCAGGTCGAGCCCCGGCGCGTCGAGATGCGCGCCGCCAAGCTCGATCACCGTGCCGTCCATCAGCACCATGGTCACGCCCATGAGGTTGTTGGTCGTCACCCCGTACTTCAGGCAATGCGCGCCACCCGAATTCATCGCGATATTGCCGGCGATGGCGCAGGCGAGCTGCGACGAGGGATCGGGGGCGTAGAAGAAGTCTTCCTCGGCCACCGCGCCGCTGACCGAGAGGTTGGTGCGACCGGTCTGCACGCGGATGAAGCGGTTGGCGTAATCCGTCTCGAGCACGCGGTTCATCTTCGCGACGCCGAGGATCACGCTGTCGGCCGTGGGCAATGCGCCGCCGGCGAGCGAGGTGCCGGAGCCGCGCGGCACCACGGGAACGCCTTCCTCGTGGCAGATTTTCAGCACGGCCGAGACCTCTTCGGTCGAGGCGGGCAAGACCGCGCAGAGCGGCGGGCAACGGTAGGCGGTGAGCGCGTCGCATTCATAGGCGCGGGTCTCGGACAGATCCGAGATCACAGCGCTGGCGGGCAAGACCTCCCTCAGCCGCGCGACGATCTGGTCCTTGCGCGCGAGGATGCTTGCATCGGGGGCTGGCATCTGCATCGGGGTCTCCTCCTCGAATTGGTAAACTCATATAACCAATTTGCGCGGGGGCCAAGCATTTTTGCCATGGTGGCGCGCGTGCGGTGCCTGCGGATCTTGCGCGAGGCAGGAGAATGATAACAGGTGGCCCTCATGACTTGGCTGAAGATCATTCACATTCTTTGCGTCATGGGGTGGATGACCTCCATCTTCGCCGTGCCGCGCGCGCTCATCTACTGGAAACGCGACTTCGCGAAGACCGGTGAGTTCGGGCCCCTCGGAGACCTGACCTACCGGCTCTACCGCTTCTCGGCGGGGCTGGCTGTGATCGCGGCAATCACCGGGCTCTGGCTCGGGGTGCTCTGGGGCTTCCCGGCCTGGCTGCACGCCAAGATCGCCCTCGTGGTGCTGCTGGCGGCGCATTATGTCTGGACCGGCGTGCTGGTCGGTCGGGCCAAACGCGGCACGTTCCGCGAGTCGGACATGTTCCTGCGCATATTCAACGAGATCAGCGTGGTGGGCACGATCGCCATCCTGTGGCTGGTCGTGGCCAAGCCGTTCTGACCATGCTGCCCTCGCTCGATCCCTTCTATTACTTCACGCCGCTCGATCTGGCGGGGGTGGTGCTGCTGGTGGTCAGCTGGCTTGCCTGTTCGTGGCTGATCGAGCATCCGCCGGCGCGCCGCCCTTCGGTCTCGGTGCTGATGGCGCGCTACCGGCGGCACTGGATGAAACACTTCGTCACCCGCCAGCCGCGCATCTTCGATTCGAGCATCATCGGCAGCCTGCGGCAAAGCACGGCCTTCTTCGCTTCGACCTCGATGATCGCCATCGGCGGGATTTTCGCATTGCTGGGCAACCCGGACCGGGTGCGCGGCGTGGCCGACGACCTTTCGGTGGGGGGCGATGCGCCCACGATCGTCTGGGAGGCGAAGCTGCTGCTGATCCTTGCCTTCGCCGCCAATGCCTTTTTGAAATTCGTCTGGTCGAACCGGCTCTTCGGCTATTGCTCGGTGATGATGGGGGCGGTGCCGAACGACGAGAGCACCATCGCCTATACCCGCGCCGCGAAAGCAGCCGAGATCAACATCCTCGCGGCGCGCAGCTACAACCGGGGCCTGCGCTCGGTCTACTTCGGCATCGGCTCGACCGCCTGGCTGCTGGGCTCGATCCCGCTGCTGATCGCGGTGGTGATCACGATCTCGGTGATCCTGCGGCGTGAATTCACCTCTCAGTCGCGCGAGGTGCTGCTGGCCAGCGAGGAGGGCTGAGGCGGGCGCTTTTCCCTTCAAAGGGAAGGGTTGTTCCCCGTCCGAGCCTGAGAGCAGCCGACCTGCCAGCCCTGGCTCAGCGCCGCCCCTCGCGCAGCCACGCCCCGACGATGAAGCCCGCCGCCAGCAGCAGTGTCAGCCAAGGCGGCAACAGCGGGATGCGGGTGACATCCATCGTCTCGAAGGCCTCGCGCGGGGTGATCCCGAGCCAGCCGCGGCCCGCGGCGGGGCGCCCGGCACCGACCGCGCGAATGGTCGGCAGCCCCTCTTCGATCCGCGCCTCTCCGCCGCGCAGCGAGGCGACGACCGGTTCCAGCGCCCCGCCGTCGGCGATGGTCTGCTCGAACTCGCGCGGGGCGGCAGGGCCGAGGCCGATCACCGATTCCTGGTCGCCCTCCTTCAGCCGGTAGAGGCCGATTTCCGGCCCGTCGTATTCCGCTTCGAAGCGGCCCGGCGAGACCTCTTTCAGGGAGACGCTGTCTTCGGTTCCATCTGGACGGGTCACGGTGACCGCGCCCACGCCCTCCTCCAGGGTGCGGCGGATGATGCGCATGCGCTGGCCCGTGGCCTCGGCCCAGAGAGCTTCTTCCTCGAGCTCAGGCTCCTTCATCATCCAATGCGCCAACCGTCGCAGCAGGTCGAGCTGCGGGCCGCCGCCTTCGAAGCCGCGCGACCAGAGCCAGGCCTGATCCGAGGCGATGAGTGCCACGCGCCCTTCGCCGATCCGGTCGAGTACCAGCAGCGGCTTGTCCTCGGCGCCGGTCATCAGGACCTCGGCGCTGTCGTTTGGCTGCACCTCGACCTGGCGCATCCATCGGCCCCAGCTATCCTCTGCGGTGAGACCGGCGGTGACCGGGTGTCGCTGTCCGAGGTCGGTTACCGTGGGCCGATAGCCGCGGTCGATGACCCGGGCGGTGGGCTCTGCGGGCAGGATCTCGGACAGGGGTGAGCGATAGATGGAATCGGCGCTGGCGAAATCGGGACCGGCGGCAACCAGCACGGCGCCCCCATTCTCGACGTAGTTGCGCACGTTCTCGAGGTAGATCGCTGGCAGGATGCCGCGCCGTTTGTAGCGGTCGAAGATGATCAAATCGAAATCCTCGATCTTCTCGAGGAAGAGCTCGCGGGTGGGAAAGGCGATGAGCGAGAGCTCGGTGACGGGCACGCCGTCCTGCTTTTCGGGCGGGCGCAAGATGGTGAAGTGAACGAGATCGACGGAGCTGTCGGACTTCAGCAGGTTGCGCCAGGTGCGGCTGCCGGCATGGGGTTCGCCCGAGACCAGCAACACGCGCAGCCGGTCTCGCACGCCGTTGATCTGCACCAGCGCGGTGTTGTTGCGGTCGGTGAGTTCGGCCTCGCCTTCGGGGGTGGTGAACTGGATCACGTTGAGCCCGCCATGCGGCAGGGTCACCGGAAGCTCAATGTCCTGGCCGAGCGGCACGCGGTAGCTGTCAGGCTCGCCGCCATCGATCGAGATCCGCAGCTCGGTCTCGCGCTCTTGCGGGGCGGCACCATCATCCTCGATCCGCAGGGTGAGGGTCACCGGCTCGCCGAGGATCGCAAAGGCCGGGGCATTCTTGACGATGAGGCGGCGGTCCCAGTCGGTGTCATGCCCGGTCAGCAGAAGGTGCATGGGCGCGGGGAGCGATGGCGCGCGTTCGAGGTCGTGCAGCCGCCCGTCTGACAGCAGGAAGATGCCCGCGACGCGGCCGCGCGGCTCTTCGGCGAGGGCCCCGGACAAGGCGGTCATCAGCAACGTGCCGCTGTCGCCCTCGCCGTCGGGTACGGTGATGCGGCGCACCTCGGTGTTCGGCCGCGCCGCGAGCCGCGCCTCGAGCGCGTCGGCGGTCTCGGAGGTGGTCTCGAGCCGGTCGCCGAGGCGCTGCGAGGCGCTCTGGTCCTCGAGCAGCAGCACGATGTCGGAGAGCGGCGCGCGGTCCTCTTCCTGGAACGAGGGCTGGGTCAGAGCTGCCACCAGCACGAAGCCGGCGAAGAAGCGCAGCGCCCAGCCGGGCATGCCGCGCCAGAGCGCCAGCGCCACGGAGGCCAGGGCCACGGCCCCCAGCGCCCAGATCACGGGCCAGGGCAGGAGCGGGTCAAAGACGATTTCGCCGGTCATTCGGGGAGTCCGTTGCTTGGGCCGGTCGTTGTCGTGCCGGGTCTTGTGCCGCCGGTCATTGGCCGAGCCTGTCGAGCAGCGCGGGCACGTGGACCTGGTCGGATTTGTAGTTGCCGGTCAGCACGTGCATCACCAGGTTGACCCCGAAGCGGTAGGCGATCTCGCGCTGGCGCTCGCCGGCAAAGCCCGAGCCGATGCGCACCTGCGGGTTGCCGCGGTTGTCCACCGCCCAGGCTCCGGCCCAGTCATTGCCACCGATCACCACCGGAGTGACATTGTCGTTGAGGTTGCGGAAGGGCATGCCCTCGACCAGCTCGGCGTCGGGCGGGGCGGCCTCGACCCAGACGTCGCGGCTTGTGTATCGGCCGGGGAAATCCTGCAGCAGGTAGAAGGTGCGGGTGAGCACGTGGTCCTGCGGCAGCGGCTCCAGCGGCGGGATGTCGAGCGGGGCTGCCAGCTCGCGCAGTTTGCGGCCCTCGGGCGAGGCGGCGCCGAACCCCGCCACATCGGCATCGCGGGTGTCGAAGAGGATCATTCCGCCCGAGCGCAGGTACTCGTTGAGCTTGGCGTAGGCGGCGGGTGAGGGGGTCGGCTGCGACGGGGTGATCGGCCAGTAGAGCAGGGGGAAAAAGGCCAGCTCGTCGCTCTCGAGGTTCACCGCCATCGGCTCGGCGGGTTCGACAGAGGTGCGATAATAGAGCGTTTCCGACAGACCGCGCAGGCCGTTCTGCGCCAAATCGTCGAGCTGCGCGTCGCCGGTGACCACATGCGCGAGGGTGACCTCGGCGGTGGCGGCCTCGGCAAAGGCGTCGGTTTCGGTCGGGGGCGTGGAGGACACGTCCTGCGCCTGGGCCGTACCGGGGGCGGCGAGCGGGCCGAGCGCAAGGGCCAGAAGCACGGCGGCCGCGCTGGGGCGTGCGCCGCGCAGCCGGCCCGAGAGTGCCAGCGAGGCGATCACATCTGCCAGAAGCAGCGCAATGGCGAGCGCCAGAAGCCAGCCGGCGAGCGGCGTTTCCTGCGGGCGGGTCAGACCCTCGACCGGAACGGTGTCGGGCCATGTGGCGGGCTGCAGCACCCGGTCCGCGGTCACCACGTTCCGCGCAAGACTGCGTTCCTCGCCCTGGTAGAGGCCGGGCCGCAGTTCTGGGCCGAGATCGGCGGTCAGCAACGCCTCGCCGGGCACGCCCGGCAGGGTGCCGGCATCGACCACCGCGCCGAAGCCATCGAGCACGCGGATCGGTTGCCAGATGGTGCCGGCAAGCTCCTCGGGTTCGGGGGCGGCAGGCATGGCCGAGATTGCCAGCCGCTCGAGCATCTGCACGAAGAGCCCCGAGAGCGGCAGGCTCGACCATTCGGCGTTGGCGGTGACGTGGAACAGCACGACCTGCCCCTGGCCAACCCGTTTGCGGGTGACCAGCGGCGTGCCGTCGCTGAGTTGGGCAATGACCCGGTCGGCGAGCGTGGGGTCGGGCTGAGCCATGATCTGGCTGGTCACGGTGACGTCCTCGGGAACGGCCAGACCTTCGAAGGGGCTGCCGGCGGGGAAGGGCGCAAGGGATTTCGGCTCGCCCCAGCTCATGGCGCCGCCGACCGAGCGGCCACCGGCACGCAGGCGCACCGGCATCAGCGGGTCCTCGCGGTCGCGCGAGACATCGGACGCGGCAAGCCGTGGCCCGGCGAAGCGCAGCAGCGTGCCACCTTTTTCGAGCCAGGCGGCCACGCCTTCTTCCTCACCGGGGCCGAGTGTCGCCACATCGGCCAGCACGATGACATCGGGGTTCGCGGGCAGCACCTCGGTCAGCGCGCCGTCCAGAAGATCGACATCCTCTTCCAAAGCCTTGTGAAGGTAGTAGAGCGGCGAGAGCAGCTCGAGTCCCTCCCGGTTCTCGTTCCCGGCGATCAGCGCGACCTCGCGGCGGCGCAGGCTGTCGTCGGGCAGGCTGACCGCCCCGGCGCTGCGGGCGCCGTCGATCTCGAAGCGGGTGATGCGGGCGCGCAGCTCGGCGGGCAGCGAGAGGTCCAGCGCGCCCTCCGCCGCGCCCTCGGCAAAGGTCAGCGGCGCGCGGACCAGCACGGTGGGGTTCCCCGCCGGATCGAGCCCGTGCGCGGCAATCGAGATCTCGCGTTCGGCCCCGGCATGCAGGCGACGGGCGGTCAGCTGCACGTGGCCGTCCGCGAAGGCGGGCGGCAGCAGGGCGGTGAGGTTGCGCGGGCTTTCGAAGACCGTGACCTGCCCGTGATCCATGAGCGCGTTGAGCAGCGGATTGCGGCTGTCGCGGGCAAGCCCGTCGGACATCCAGTAGCTGTCAAAATCGCCTGCGGGCAACATCGACAGGGCGCGGGTCACATCGGCCTCGCCGGGCTCCCAGGGCTCGGGTTGCAACCCGCTGAGGCGGGCGCGCAGCACGGCGGCCTGCTGGAACTGGGGTACCTCGGGTTCGGTCAGCCGGAGCACGGCGACCGGGCGTGCCTCGCGTTCGGCACGGGAGAGCAGCGCATCGAGCGCCACCTGCCGCGCGCGCCAGTCCGCGGCAGAGGACCAGCTTGCATCCATCACCACCAAGAGCGGGCCGGTGCCGGCGGCGTCTGCCTCGTCTTCGGGATTGAGGATCGGACCGGCAAGGCCGATGATCACCGCGGCCACCGCCAGCAGGCGCAGCAGCAGCAGCCACCAGGGAGTGCGGTCGGTGACCTGGTCGTCGTCCTTGAGGCCAAGCAGCAGCACCACGCCGGGAAACAGCCGACGGATCGGCGCCGGGGGCACGGCGCGCAGGATCACCCAGAGCACCGGCAACGCCAGCAATCCAAGCAGCAGCCAGGGGGCGGTGAAGCCCAGGGGGCCGAGAACCGTCATCCGTGCCCTCCGTCCATCGCGCGGTAGACCCAGAGCAAGGCGTTCTGCGCGCTGTCATTGGTATGATGGCACAGAAATTGCCAACCCGTTAACCGAGAGAGGTGGCCAAGCCGCGCTTTTCGCTCGGCGAGGCGTTCGAGATAGCGTTCGCGCAGGTCGCCCGCCTTCAGCGTCTCATGCGCCAAGGTCTTGCCGACACTTTCGAAAATCGTGCGGCCCTTGAAGGGAAAGCTTTCTTCCGAAGGGTCAAGAACCTGGAGCAGAACCCCGCGCACGCCGCGGTCGGCGGCCTTGGTCAGCGCGGCTTCCATGGGGGCGATATCGCCGAGGAAATCCGACACGAACATGGCCCGCGCATGGGGGATCATGCCGCGCGCCTCGGGCTCGGAGTAGTCCTCCTCGTCATCCTTGGTCAGCGCTTCGGCGAGGCGCAAGATCTGAATGTCGCCGTTGCGCGGCGGCAGCGACCAGCCAGTGAAGCCCACCCGCTCGCCGCCACGGATCAGCAGGATCGAGGCGGCGAGCGCGACCAGCCGCGCGCGGTCGCCCTTGGTCGGCAAGTCCTTGTGCGAGGAGAAGCGCATCGAGGCACCGCTATCGACCCAGAGCTGCACACTCTGTGCGATCTGCCATTCACGCTCGCGCACAAATTGGTCGTCGCCGCGGCCGGAGCGGCGCCAGTCGATCGAGCGGTAGGTGTCGCCCGGGCGCAGCGGGCGGTATTGCCAGAAGTCGTCGCCGAGCCCCGAGCGCCGCCGCCCGTGCTCGCCCAAGAGGACGGTGCCCGCAAGCTGTTCGGCGCGGGCCAGCAGGGCCGGGAAACGGGTGGCCTCTTCCTGCGCGCTCTTGCGGAGCTGGGCGACAGGGCTGATCAAGCGGCCGCCTCGGAGGGTTCGAGCGCGCCGCAGACCTCGTCGATGATGCCGCCCAGATCCTCACCGCGGGCGCGGGCCGAGAAGGTCAACGCCATGCGGTGCACCAGCACCGGGCGGGCCATGTCCATCACGTCCTCTGGCGAGGGGGCGAGCCGGCCCTGCAGCAGGGCGCGGGCGCGCACGGTCAGCATCAGCGCCTGTGCGGCGCGCGGGCCAGGCCCCCAGGCGACGGTGTCGCGCACGCGCGCGGAAGAGGATGGATCCGCAGGGCGGAAAGCGCGCACCAGATCGAGGATCATCTCGACCACCGCGTCGCCCACGGGCATGCGGCGCAGCAGGTGCTGCGCGGCCATCAGCGTGGCAGGATCGAAGACCTGATGCGCCTGTGCCTCCTCGGTGCCTGTGGTGGCCAGCAGGATGTCCTTTTCCGTCTTGCGATCGGGGTAAGCCACGTCGATCTGCACGAGGAAGCGGTCGAGCTGCGCCTCGGGCAGCGGGTAGGTGCCCTCCTGCTCGATCGGGTTCTGCGTGGCCAGCACGTGGAACGGCAGCTCGAGCGTGCGGGTCTCACCGCCAATGGTCACCGATTTCTCCTGCATTGCCTGCAGAAGTGCCGACTGGGTGCGGGGCGAGGCGCGGTTGATCTCGTCGGCCATCAAGAGCTGGCAGAAGATCGGGCCGGGCAGGAACTTGAAGGCGCGGCTGCCGTCGGTGGCGGTTTCCAGCACCTCGGAGCCGAGGATGTCGGCGGGCATCAGGTCGGGGGTGAACTGCACGCGGTTGCCGTTCAGGCCCATGACCGTCGACAGCGTCTCGACCAGCCGGGTCTTGCCGAGACCGGGCAGACCGATGAGCAGCGCATGGCCCCCGCAGAGCAGGGCGGCTAGGGTCAGGTCGACGACCCGTTCCTGCCCGATGAAGCGCCGGGTGATCGCCGACTTGGCTTCGGCGAGCTTTTCTTCCAGCGCCTCGATCTCGGCGACCAGGTCTTCGGACATGGGGGAGACTCCCTTGCGTAAATCCTTTACCGAAGCGAGTGTATCGCGGGGGGGAAAAATGGCAAAAGCAATGCGCACACAAAATTACGTGACACCCTCGGCTGATGGCATAGCTGCTGCAGCACGCGCCGCTTCGGGGCGGGGCCTGCCGCCGGTCGAGCGCTGGAAACCGCCCTTCTGCGGCGATCTGGACATGCGGATCGCCCGCGACGGCACGTGGTTCTACCTCGGGACTCCCATCGGCAGGTTCGAGCTGGTGAAACTCTTCTCGTCGATCTTGAGAAAAGACGGCGAGAAATACTTCCTCGTGACGCCGGTCGAGATGGTCGGAATCACCGTCGAGGACGCGCCCTTCGTCGCCATCGACTTCGAAGCGGAAGGGGCGGGCGAGTCGCAGGTGCTGACCTTCCAGACCCATGTCGGCGATTTCGCCGTCGCGGGGCCGGACCACCCGATCCGCGTGGTGCGCGATGCCGAGACCGGCGAGCCTGCGCCCTACGTCCTTGTGCGGCGCAATCTCGAGGCGCTGATCGACCGCAAGAGCTTCTACCGGTTGGTCGAACTGGGCGTGCATCACGAGCATGACGGGGCCCGCTGGTTCGGGCTGTGGTCGTCGGGACGGTTTTTCCCGATGATTCCCTCGGAGGAGCTTGAGGCCTGAGCTTCAGGCCTCGATCCGGCGCATGATGAGGTGGCCGAGCGCGGGCGACAGCCGCATGACCTTGCGCAGCAGCCGGGTCTTGCCGATCCAGATTTCCGGCTTTCCGGCCTCGGCACCGGCGAGGATGGCCGCGGCGGCCTCTGGGGCGGCCATCTTGCGCTCGGCCCGGCCGCGCGAGAGCGACGTGTTCACCGCCGGCAGCAGCGCCTCGCAGATGCCGATCCGCAGTTCGGCGTCCTCGGCTTGGTAGCGCAGGCTGCGGGTGAAGCTGCGCATCCCTGCCTTGGTGGCGCAGTAGATCGGCGCATCGGTCTTGGGAGCGACCGCCAGCCCCGATGTGACATTGACGATCCGCGCCCCGGACCGTGCGGCGAGCCTGGGAAGAAGCGCCGTGGCGATCTGCATGGGGGCGATCAGGTTGATCCGCACTTCCTCCTCGATCCCGGCGTCGTGGTTCCCGCCATCGGCGAGCAGCGGGTAGCTCATCACTGCCGCATTGTTGATCAGCACCGAGCAGTCTGGGTGCACGTCGGCCACCCAATTGACCACGCCGCGCGGAATTTCGGGATCGCCGAGGTCGGCCTCGAGCCCGTCGAATCGCGATCCGAGCCGCCGGGTCATCCCGTCCAGGGCGGCGACGTTGCGGGCGACGCCAAGCACGGTCGCGCCCTCGGCCACGAGCTGCTCGGCCATGGCGCGCCCGATGCCGCGCGTCGCGCCGGTCAACAGCACCTTTCGGCCAGTCCAATATCCGGTCATGACGAAGTCCTTGTCTGCTCTCCCAGGTCCCCGCTAGAATGTGAGTAATCCCTCAGGTTTCCTACTCGCATTCCCCCATGGCAAGAATCGTCGCGCTAACCCCCCGGAAAACACCGCGCCAAGGCCGCTCGCGCGCCTCGGTCGAGGCGATGCTCACGGCCGCGGCTCAGATTCTCGAAGCCGGGGGAATCGCGGCGCTCACCACGAATGGCGTGGCCGAGCGGGCTGGGGTGAGCATTGGCACACTGTACCAGTATTTTCCGAACAAGGAGACGATCCTGGCCGAGCTGGTGCGGCGCCAGAAGATGCAGTTCTTCGAGGACATGTTTGGCGCTGTCCAAGCCGCGAAGGCGATGGATCTGCGTCGCGCCACCGAGACGGTGCTGCACGCCTCGATCCAGCACCATGCGCGTGCGCCGGAGCTGTCGCGCGAGCTGGAGAAGCTCGAGGACATGCTCGACGTCGACGAAGAGGACATCTGCGCCGGCGGCGGACTGGTGGACAGGCAGATCGTGGAACTGCTCGAGAGCTTCGGCATCGCGCAGCCCGAGACAGCGGCGCGCGATCTCTCGGCGCTCTGCCGGGGCATGGTGCACGCGGCGCTGGCGGATGGCGAGTGCGACCTCGTTGCCATCGAAGCCCGACTGCGCCCGGCGGTCTTCGGATATCTGGGACTGGCTCCAGAGGGGGGCTGACGCTCAGTCGCCGAGCTTGGCGTGCACCTCGTCGAGGTCGATCTCGCCGATCGGCATCTTGTTTCCCGGGTTCTCGACATCGTAGCGGAAGAGATCGAAGTCGCGCTTGTAGACCTCGTAGACCAGATGCATCGACAGGTCGTCGAAATAGTCCTCGACCGGGTGCGCGCGCTTCGGCCCATGGGCCTCGGATTCATTGAAGCGGGGGATGGCCTTCAGGTCTACGGGGTGCCGGGTCTGCACCTTGTCCAGCACGCCCTGCATGCCTTCGTCGAATTTCTCGGTCCAGAAGATGCTGTCATACCGCCCGCCGCCCGCGATGAAGGTCGAGACATGGCCCGAGACCGCCGACCAGTGGATGTCGGGGTCCATCGGACGGCGCCAGCGGATGGTGTCGCGGGCAAACAGCAAGAAGCGGCGGAAGGAACGGATCTGGTCGAACTCCTCCTTGCCGTCCGGCCCGCCGACCTCGATCCCGTATTTCTGCACCAGCATCGGCACGAGGTTGCCGCGGTAGCGGTTGCCGTTGCGCTGGATGCCGCAGATCTTGTCGAAGAAGCTCGACAGGATGCGGCTGTAGGGGTTGCGTACGGCGGTGAAGGCATAGGCGCCACGCGTCTTCACGTTCGCGCGGATCGGGTTCTGGCTTTCCTCGCGGGCCCATTTGTGCAGGCCTTGGGTCGCGTCATGGATGTCGCCGCCGTAGAAGCTGCCGTGGTCGGCGTAGTACATGATCTGGCCGATGGTCGAGCAGGCGCATTTCGGCACCACCCGGTAGACCATGCTTTCGCTTTCGGTCATCCATGTGCCCGGAAATCCCATGCCGCCCGCTCCTCGTACTGCCCGGCTTGTCGCGGGCTCCCTCTGCATGCAAAAAAGCAAAAGACATCGGCCTGTACAATGTCTTCGCCCGGGTAAAGGTGAAGAAGCGGGCGAAAATTGGGCGGACCTCATCCTGTGGCGAAGATTGCCTTCATATTGCTGTGCCACAAGGATCCCGAGGCGATCATCAAGCAGGCGCAGAGCCTGACCGCCGTCGGCGACTGCATGGCCATCCACTTTGATGCCAGCGCGCCTCAGGCCGAGTACGACCGCATCCGCACCGCGCTTGAGGGCAACCCCAACGTGACTTTTGCGCGCCGGGTGAAATGCGGCTGGGGCGCCTGGTCGCTGGTGCAGGCGACGCTGAACGCGGTGGAGGCGGCGCTCGACCAGTTTCCGCGCGCGACGCATTTTTACATGCTCTCGGGCGACTGCATGGCGATCAAGTCGGCCGAATACGCCCATGAGATGCTCGACATGCGCGAGGCCGATTACATCGAGAGCGTCGATTTCTTCACGTCGGACTGGATCAAGACCGGCTGGAAGGAAGAGCGGCTGATCTATCGCCACCTGTTCAACGAACGCACCCAGAAGCGGCGCTTCTACGCCATGTTCGAGGTGCAGAAGCGGCTGGGACTGAAGCGGAAGATACCCGCTGATCTCGACGTGATGATCGGCTCGCAATGGTGGTGCTTGCGGCGGCGCACGCTCGAGGCGATCCTGCAGTTCATCGCAGGCCGGCCCGATGTGGTGCGCTTCTTCCGCGGCACCTGGATTCCTGACGAGACCTTCTTCCAGACGCTGGTGCGCCACCTCGTGCCCGAGTCCGAGATCGAAAACCGCACGCTGACCTTCCTGATGTTCTCGGACTACGGGATGCCGGTCACCTTCTACAATGACCACTATGACCTGTTGCTGGCGCAGGATTACCTTTTTGCCCGCAAAATCAGCCCCGGCGCGCTCGACCTGAAGCGGCGGCTCGCGGTGCTCTATTCCTCGGAGCGGGTGACGTTCCAGATCTCGGGAGAGGGGCGCGCGCTCTATCGCTTTCTGACCGAGAAGGGCCGGGAGGGCCGCCGCTTCGCGCCGCGGTTCTGGGAGACCGAAAGCTCGCTCGGGCGCGAGCGGGAGCTGCTGATCGTGGTCAGCAAGAAATGGCACGTGGCCAAGCGGCTGATCGGGCGCATCCGCGAGGCGACCGGGCTGCCCTGCATCGACTACCTGTTCAACGAGGAGAGCTGCGTGCTGCCCGACCTCGGCGGCATCCAGTCCACCATGGACAAGCGCCACCGCCACCGCCGCGCGCTGATGCGCATGCTCTACGACTACTACGGTTGCGACCGGCTGGTGGTCTGCCTCGATCCCGGCAACCTCGACTTGATCGAGGATTTCTGCCGCGACCGCGCCAGCACCCGCCTGCTGCAGATCGACTGCGCCTTCTCGGACGCATTCCTCGCCGGTCACGCCACCCGGATCGGACTGGCAGGCGCGCGCACCTCCGAGTCCGCCTTGGCGCGGCTCGTGCCGACGATCCGCAACGATATCCTGCACGAGAGCGACGCGCTGCGGGACGCGCAGCTGCCAGACCACTTTCATCTGCGCGAACTCGACCCGTTCGAGGCGCAGGTGCAGGCGCTTGCGCAGTTCCTTTCGATCCCTGCCGAGCGCGCGCGGGAGATCGTCTCCGACGACCAACTCTATTCCGATTGAGGGTTCCCATGGCCTACAGCTACGACGACCAGAACATTTTCGCGAAAATTCTGCGGGGCGAGATCCCCAACGACACCGTGCTCGAGACCGAGCACAGCCTCGCCTTCCGCGACATCCGCCCGCAGGCGCCGGTGCACGTGCTGGTGATCCCCAAGGGCGCCTACGTCTGCTACGACCATTTCGCGCAGACCGCTTCGGACGCCGAGATCCTCGACTACACCCGCGCCATCGGCAAGGTCTGCGAGATGGAAGGCGTGGCGGCGAACGGCTTCCGGCTGATCTCCAACGCCGGCGAGGAAGGCGTGCAGGAGGTGCCGCATCTGCACGTGCACATCCTTGCCGGCCGGCCGCTGGGGCGGATGCTCGAGCGCGCCTGAGACATAGCGCCGCCGCGCGGCCCATGCCGGAATTTTTTTAAAGAGAAGACGGCAAGGGCGCGGCGCTCTTGCCGGAGCTTTGCTGAGAGGGCGGCGCCGGGGTTCGGCGGCGCCCTTTTTATGGTCACACGGCGGGACGGCTGCGGGTCAGATCGAGGAAGACATCCTCGAGGTCGGCCTGCTCGGTGCGCACGTCGCTCAGGCGGATGCCGCGTTCGCGCATCAGCTCCAGCACGTCCTCGGCCGAGGTCTCGCGGGCGTGGTAGTTCAGCGCGATCAGCCCGCCCTCGCGGCGCTCGGCCTTGATGCCGGGGGCCTCGGGCAGTTCCTCGGGCATGCTCTCGGGGGTGATCACCATGGTCTTGGCGTCGATATTGCCAAGCAGGTTCGCCGTGCTGTCGCGCGCTGCCACCTCGCCGTGGTTGATGATCGCGATCTCGTCGCACATCTCTTCGGCCTCTTCGAGGTAGTGGGTGGTGAGGATGATGGTCATGCCGCGTTCGCGGTTGAGCCTCCGCACGTTGCGCCAGAGCATCTGCCGCAGCTCGATGTCGACCCCCGCGGTGGGCTCGTCGAGTACGAGGATATGCGGGTGATGCACCAACGCCTTGCCCAGCAGCAATCGGCGGCGCATGCCGCCCGAAAGGGTACGGGCATAGGCCTCGGCCTTGTCCTCGAGCCCGACCAGTTCGAGGATCTCGTCGGTGCGGCGGTCACGCTTGGGCACACCGTAGAGCCCGGCCTGCACCTCGAGCGCGCCGCGCGGCGAGAAGAAGGGATCGAGGTTCAGCTCCTGCGGCATGACCCCGATCGAGGCCCGGGACTGGCGCGGGTTGCGGTCCTGGTCCCAGCCCCAGATCGATACCTTGCCGGCGCTCTTCACCACCAGCCCGGCGAGAATGTTGATCAGCGTCGACTTGCCCGCGCCGTTGGGCCCGAGCAGCCCGAAGATCGAGCCCCGGGGCACAGTTAGATCGATACCCTTCAGCGCCTGCTTGCCGCCTGCGTAGGTCTTTCGCAGCCCCTCGATGCGGATCGCGTCATCACTCATGCCGAGCCTTGCTCCCGTGCCTTACTTGTCTCATAACGCAGGTAGTGCAAAGCCAGTGAAAAGGGAACCGGAGCATGGCCACCGAGGCGCCCGAGACCAAAATCGTCGACAGCTACCGCATCGCCTGTGACGGCGGTGAAGGGGCACTTGGCCACCCGCGCGTCTGGCTTTCCCTGCCGCATGAGACCGGCGTCGTCGAATGCCCGTATTGCGACGCGCGCTACGTGCACAAGGATTTCGAGGACAAGGTCTGAGCGCCTCCGAGGCCCTCTGACCCCGGTTCATGCTCGCCGTCTTCCTCAAGGTTCTTCCCTTCTTCGCGCTGATCGGCCTCGGCTACGGGGCCGCGCGGATCAGGTTCTTTTCCGAGCAGTCGGTGGCGGCGATCACCCGCTTCGTCTTCTACTTCGCCCTCTCGGCGATGCTCTTCCGCTTTTCCGCCACGCTGTCGATCTCCGAGATCTTCGACCCGCGCGTGGCCTCGGCCTATCTCTTCGGCACGGCGGCGGTCTACGCCGTGGCGACCGTGGTGGGCCTCATCCGGCGGCAGGATGTGCAGACCACCGCCATCGAGGCGCAATGCGCGGCCATCGGCAACACCGGCTTTCTCGGCGTGCCGATGCTGGCCGTGCTGCTGGGGCAGGCGGCGGTGGGGCCGATCATCCTGATGCTGTCGATCGACCTCATCGTATTCTCGACGCTGCTGGTCATCCTCGTGACCGGGTCACGTGAAGGACGCCTCACGCCCGCCACGCTGAAGCGCGTCGGGCTCGGGCTGGTGCAGAACCCGATGATCGTCTCGATCGCGGCGGGGCTTTGCGTCTCGGGCTCGGGGATCGGACTGCCCGCGCCGGTCGCCGAGTTCCTGTCGATCCTGGGCAATGCGGCGACGCCCGGCGCGCTTTTCGCCATCGGCGCCTCGCTGGCCTCGAAGAGCGCAGAGCGGCTGGCGGTGGCGGGCTGGCTGAGTTTCTGCAAGCTGGTGCTGCATCCGGCCTTTGTCGCCCTGGGCGCCTTCTTCGTCTTCCCGGTGACCAGCTACCAGGCGGCGGTGATGGTCTCGGCCGCCGCGCTGCCGGTGGCGGGCAACGTCTTCATCTTGGCACAGCATTACGGCATCGCGCCGCAGCGGGTCTCGGCCGCGATCCTGATCTCGACAGTCGTGAGCATCGTCACTGTCAGCGCGGTGATCGCCTGGGTCCAGCTCTGAGCGTCGGCCCCGTCTTTCCCTTGCGCGGCGCCACCTCGGCGGGGTAGCCCTTGGCCGAACCGGAACCGGCGCAAACAGGAGTGCCCCATGGAAATCAAATCCGAAAACCGCTGCTTCGGCGGCGTGCAGGGCGTCTACAGCCACGCCTCCGAGGCCTGTGGCTGCGACATGACCTTCGGGCTGTTCCTGCCCGAGCTGGCCAAGGATATGGAGGTGCCGGTGCTGTGGTACCTTTCGGGGCTCACATGCACCCATGAGAACGCCATGACCAAGGCCGGGGCGCAGGCGTGGGCCGCCGAGGCGGGCGTGGCGCTGGTCTTCCCTGACACCTCCCCGCGCGGCGAGGGCGTGGCGGATGACGAGGCCTATGACCTCGGCAAGGGCGCAGGTTTCTACGTCAACGCGACCGAAGAGCCCTGGGCCCCGCATTTCCGCATGTGGGATTATGTGGCCGAGGAACTGCCCGCGCTGATCGGGCAGGAGTTCTCGCTCGACATGGAGCGCCAAGCGATCACCGGCCATTCGATGGGCGGCCATGGCGCGCTCACGCTGGCGATGTCGCTGCCGGGCCGCTTCCGTTCGGTCTCGGCCTTCGCGCCCATCACCAACCCGACGCAGAGCGACTGGGGCCGCAAGCAGCTCGGCGCCTACCTCGGCGCGGATGAAACCAAGTGGGCGGCACATGACTCCACGCTGCTGATGCGCGAGAAGGGCTTCGACGGCCCGGTGCTGATCGACCAGGGCGGCAACGACCAGTTCCTGCACCTCCTGAAGCCCGAGGCGCTGGCCGAGGCGATGGCGGCGAAGCGGCAGGCGGGCAGCTTCCGCACCCAGCCGGGCTACGACCACAGCTACTTCTTCGTCTCGACCTTCATGGAAGAGCATATCGCCTTCCACGCCGAGGCGCTTTACGCGTGACGCTCTACATCGACGCCGACGCCTGCCCGGTCAAGGAGGAGGTGGAGCGCGTGGCGAGCCGCCACCGCCTGCGGATGGTGCTGGTGTCGAACGGCGGGTTGCGCCCCTCGCGCAATCCGCTGGTCGAGGTGGTGACCGTCGCCGCCGGGCCCGACGAAGCGGACATGTGGATCGCCGAGCGGGCGGGCAAGGGCGACGTGGTGGTGACCAGTGACATCCCGCTCGCGGCGCGCTGCATCGAGGGCGGCGCGCGGGTGCTGCGCCCGGACGGCGAGATCTTCACTCCCGGCAATATCGGCGCGCAATTGGCGATGCGCGACCTGATGCAAGATATCCGCGCTTCGGATCCTTTCTACCAGAGCGGGAAAGGCCGAAGCTTTACAAAGAATGACCGCTCCCGTTTCCTAAATGCTCTAGAGCGCGAGGTGCGCGCTGCAGGGGACTAGGAAATGACCATCGAAGCTGTTGTCTTCGACATCGGGAACGTGCTCATCGAGTGGCAGCCCGAGCGATACTTTGATCGCCTTCTGGGAGAGAGAAGCCGCCAAGCGCTCTTTGCCGAGGTCGATCTTCACGGGATGAACGAACGCGTCGATCAGGGAGAGGACTTTCACGACGAAGTCTACGCCTTGGCCGAGCGCTACCCGCATTGGCGGGACGCCATCCGACATTGGCACGATCATTGGATCGAGCTCGCAAGCCCGGAAATTCCGAAGTCGGTGGCGCTCTTGCGATCGCTGCGGGCGCGCGGCGTGCCGGTCTTCGCATTGAGCAATTTCGGGATCGGCACCTTCGCGGCCGCCGAGAAGAGGTATCCGTTCCTCAAGGAATTCGACCGCCGGTTCATCTCGGGCCACATGGGGGTGATCAAGCCCGATGCCGAGATCTACGTGCGGCTCGAGGCCGAGAGCGGGGTGGCGCCGGAGCGGCTGCTGTTCACCGATGACCGCGAAGACAATATCGCCGCCGCCGCCGCGCGCGGCTGGCAGGTGCATCTGTTCGAAGGGCCGGAGGGCTGGGAGCGCAGCCTGATCGCGCATGGGCTGCTGCCGGAGTGCGACGCCGCATGAGCTACCTGCTGGGCGCCATCGGGGTGGCGCTTCCGCTGCTCGCAGCGCTTCCGGGGATTGGGGAATTCCGCCGCCGGAAGCTCGACGACACCCGCCGTCTAGAGGCCCCCGGACAGTTTGTCCGGCTCTCGCAAGGCGAAACCCATTACACCCTGCTCGGGCCGGAGGAGGGCGAGTTGGTGGTCTGCATCCATGGGCTCACTGCGCCCTCGGTCGTGTTCAAGGCGCTGGCCGGGCACCTCGGGGCAAGGGGCAAGAGGGTGCTGATCTACGATCTTTACGGGCGCGGATATTCCGACCGGCCGCATGCGCTGCAGACCCCGGGCTTCTTCGCGCGCCAGCTGGATGAACTGCTTGGCGCGCTGAAGCTGCGGGGCCCGGTCGCGCTTCTGGGTTACTCCATGGGGGCCACCGTGGCGGTGCATTTCGCCGCCGAAATGCCCGGCCGGGTCTCGCGGCTGGTGCTTCTGGCGCCGGCGGGGATCGAGTCGGAACTCTCTCCGATCGTCGACTGGACGGCGCAGCACAGGGGCGTGGGGGACTGGCTGTTCCACATGGTCTTTCCCAAGGCGCACCGCCAGAACGTCTTCGAAAGCTCGGACTCGCGCTCCGAGGTGCCCGAGATCGACCGTCTGCACCTCGCGGAACTGGAGCGGCGCGGCTACGTGCGCTCGGTGCTCTCGAGCCTGCGAGGGTGCCTGCAGGCGCCACAGGAGGCGGAGCACCGGCGCATTGCACGGCGGGGCCTCCCCGTATTGGCGATCTGGGGCGGGCAGGACCGGATGGTTCGCGCCGGCACCATGGAGCAGCTCTCTTCCTGGAATCCCGATGCCGAGCAGCGCCTGATCGAGGACGCCTGGCACGGCATCCCGCACACCCATGCCACCGAGGTGGCGCGGATGATCTGCTCGGAGGAAGGCTTGCGCAGCTTCGCCTGAGGGCGGGCGCCCGGCCGGTCTCAGACCGGCTGGGTGGCTGCCAGGCGGGGCGTCTCGCGCACCGGCAGGTGCACGATGGCGCTCAGCGCGCCGACGCCGACGCCGATCCACCACACCAGCGTGTAGTCGCCGTAGATGTCGTACATCCGCCCGCCGAGCCAGACGCCGAGGAAGCCGCCGAGCTGGTGGCTGAAGAAGACGATCCCATAGAGCGTGCCCATGTAGCGCAGCCCGTAGAGATGCGCGACGAGCCCCGAGGTCAGCGGCACGGTGGCAAGCCAGAGCGAGCCCATGACCACCGAGAAGACGAGCACGCTGACCGGGGTGATCGGCAGCATGATGAACAGGGCCGCGGCGATGGTCCGGAGAAGATAGATCATGGCCAGCAGGTACTTGCGCGGCCAGCGCTTGCCGGCCCAGCCGGCCAGCAACGTGCCGCCGACGTTCGCGACACCGATGACCGCGATGGACACTGCGCCAAGCGCCGAGGTGGTGGTCACGCCGAGGTTGTGCAGCACGCTGCCGGCGGCAATCGGGCTGCAGAGCTCGGTCACGAAGGCCGGGAAATGCGCGGTGACAAAGGCCAGCTGGTAGCCGCAGGAGAAGAAGCCGAGGAAGATCAGCGCGAAGGACGGATCGCGGAAGGCCCGGCCGAGGATGGTGCCCATGCTCTCTTCGAGTTCCGCCTTGCTGGCGGCGGGGGCGCGCATCAGCGGCAGGAAGAGCAGCACCGCAAGGATCGCCACGGTGAACACCAGGAAGACCTGCTGCCAGGGCATCATGCCCAGCATCCACTCGGCCAGCGGCGCGCCGAAGATCTGCCCGGCGCTGCCCGCGGCGGTGGCGATGGCCAGGCTCATCGAGCGGTTCTCGTCCGACGACGCCCGTCCCACCACGGCGAGGATCACGCCAAAGCCGGTGCCCGCGACGCCGAAGCCCACGAGAACCTCGTACATCTGGTGCTGCAGCGGGCTGACGGCAAAGCTCGAGAGCACCAGGCCCGCGGCGTAGATGACCGCGCCGAGGATGATCGCCTTTCGATCGCCGATCTTCTCGGCCATCGCGCCGAAGATCGGCTGCCCGATCCCCCAGGCGAGGTTCTGGATGGCGATGGCGAGGCTGAACTCGGCGCGCGGCCAGTTGAACTCGGTGGCGATCGGGATCTGGAACACGCCGAAACTGGCGCGGATCGCGAAGGAGATCAGGATGATCAGGCAGCCCACCACGAGGACGGGCGTGAAAAGAGGGGTGCGGCTCATTGCGGGCTCCTGCTGCGACGCGGCAGCTTTACGGCATCTGAACGCCGCGTCAATTGCCGGATGTTGATGCAAGGCATCACGGATCGGAATGATTGCGGCGGTGCGGCGGAAGCACCCTTCGGCAGGCCCTACACAATCTCCGCGCGTCGCGCTATGGCGCATATATGACCACGCTGATGGACCTTTACGACGAGAAGGTGGCCGAGGGCCTGTTGCTGCGCGATCCCGCGCAGGAAGAGGCGCTGCCGCATTTCGAGCGCATCCGTGCCGAGCTTGCCAAGCCGGCGAAGAAGGGCTTCTTCCGCAAGGCCCCCGAGCCGCCCAAGGGGCTCTACATCTGGGGCGGGGTGGGGCGCGGCAAGTCCATGCTGATGGACATGTTCGTCGAGAGCCTGCACGTGCCGGTGCGCCGGGTGCACTTCCATGCCTTCATGCAGGAGATGCAGTCGGAGCTGCATCGGCTGCGTGGCGAGGGCGTGTCGGACCCGGTGGTGCCGATGGCCAAGAAGGTCTCGGACGCGGTGAAGGTGCTCGCCTTCGACGAGATGCAGATCACCGACATCGCCGATGCCATGCTCGTGGGGCGACTCTTCGAGCAGCTGTTCGAGGCGGGCACCGTGGTGGTCACAACCTCGAACCGGGTGCCGGACGATCTCTACAAGGACGGGCTCAATCGCCAACTCTTCCTGCCCTTCATCAAGCTGATCAAGGAGCGGCTCGAGGTGCGCGAGCTGGTCTCGGAAAAGGACCACCGGCAGGACCGTCTCAAGGGGGCACAGGTCTACTTCTGTCCGGTCACCCCCGAGACGCGGGCGCAGATCGACCACATCTGGCAGGAGCTCACCCACGGCCACGAGGAAGTGCTGACGCTGCACATCAAGACCCGCAAGGTCGAACTGCCGCGCTACTGGAACGGCGTGGCGCGCGCCTCCTTCTACGACCTCTGCGGTCAGCCGCTGGGGCCGGCGGATTACCTCGCGCTGGCCGACGCGGTGCGCGTGCTGGTGATCGAGAACATTCCGCGGTTGGGCCGGGGCAATTTCAACGAGGCAAAGCGCTTCGTGACGCTCGTGGATGCGCTCTACGAAGCGAAGGTGAAGCTGATCGCCAGCGCGGTGGACGAGCCCGAGAGCCTCTATATCGAGGGCGCGGGGGCCTTCGAGTTCGAGCGTACCGCCAGCCGCCTGCGCGAGATGCAGGACGCGGAGTGGGGCAAGCCGATCTGAAGACCGGGCCGGAGCCCGGCCCGGGCGGCACCATGTCGTGCCGCGAGCGCAAAAAGGAAGGGTCCCGAGGGACCCTTCAAACTGCTCGATTTTTGATTAAAGTCTTCTGCCTGCGATAGAAATTCACTTCGACCCCTAAGGGCCGTGGGCATCGCAGAGGGTTCGGCAGCGGAGGCCACACAAGAATTGCGTGCGGCCGGTCTGTCCCTCGGGTGCCGTTTTGACTGGCACCGCTCCGTAGCTCTGTCTGTCCCCGATGTGCTTCGCCGCGCAGATTGCAGAGAAGCAAAACCTTACACCTCAAAGCCTAGGTGACGTTCGCGTGATCCGTCAAGATATAGTTGGTTAAACGAACCCTAAGAGTCCGCTTTTTTTCTGCCACCAGCCTTGGTGCCCTTGCGGTGGCCTGAAAGTCAGCCGTTTTCGCGCAGGACCGTGCCCGCAAGGTAGAGCGAGCCGCAGATCAGCACCCGGGCGCGGGGCTCCTCGGCGGTGATCGCGGCCAGTGCACCGGCGACGTCGGCGGCGGCATGGGCGCGAAGGCCGGAGGCGCGGGCGATGCGTGCGGTCTCCTCGGCCTCCAGAGTCGCCGGAGCGTCGGGGATCGAGACCGAGGTCAGGCTGTCGGCGACGGCGGCGAGCGGACGCAGGTAGCCGCCGACGTCCTTGGTGTTCAGCATGCCGCAGATCAGATGCGTCGGGCGGCGCGGCATCCGGCCAATGTGCTCGGCCAGCGCCTCGCCGGCCGCGGGGTTGTGGCCGCCATCGAGCCAGAGCTCGGCCAGTGGCGCCGCCGAGATCAGCGGGCCGCGGGTCAGGCGCTGCATGCGGGCGGGCCAGTCGGCGGCGGTCACCGCCGCTTCGCAGGCGGGCTCGTCCATGCCGAGATGGCGCAGCGCGGCCAGCGCCGCACCGGCGTTGTAAAGCTGGTGCTTGCCCGGCAGGTTCGGCAGCGGCAGATCAAGCAGACCGGTCTCGTCCTGATAGACCATGCGGCCGCGCTCTTCCCAGACGTGCCACTGCTGGCCATGGGCCAGGAGCGGAACGCCGAGCTGGGCGGCGCGGGCCTCGATCACCGCCATCGCCGCGTCGGGCTGCGGGCCGACCACGCAGGGCACTCCGCGCTTCAGGATACCGGCCTTCTCGCCGGCGATCTCGGCCAGGGTCTCGCCAAGGTACTGCTGGTGGTCCATCGAGATCGGGGTGAGGATGGTGAGCGCGGGCTGCTCGACCACGTTGGTCGCGTCGAGCCGGCCGCCGAGGCCGGTTTCCAGAAGCGTGTAGTCGGCGGGCGTGCGGGCGTAAGCCAGCAGCGCGGCGCAGGTGGTGATCTCGAAATAGGTGATCTGCGCGCCGCCGTTCTTCTCCCAGCACTCGTCGAGCACGGCGCTCAGCGCGTCTTCCGAGATCAGCTCTCCGGCAAGGCGGATGCGTTCGTGGAACCGGACGAGATGGGGGGAGATATAGGCGTGGACGCGCTTGCCGTCCGCCTCGAGACCGGCGCGGATCATCGCTTGGGTCGAGCCCTTGCCATTGGTTCCGGCAAGATGAATCACCGGCGGCAGGGCGCGTTCGGGATGATCCAGCGCCTCCAGCAGCCGCCAGACCCGGTCAAGGGTCAGGTCGATGATCTTGGGATGCAAGGACATCATCCTCTCGAGGATGACGTCCGATCCGGCGGTGCGGGGCGCGCTGGTCACGCTGGTCACTTGGCGGATGTCTTCTTCGCGGGCTGGGCTTCGGCGACGGCATCGGGCGTCTCTGCCTCGGCATCCGGCGCAGGCAGGTCACCGGCCACTGCGGGCGGCATCCCCAGCAGCATGCGCAGGATGGTGGTCAACTCGCCCTTCAGTTCGCGGCGGTCGGTCACCCGGTCGAGCATGCCATGCTCGAGCAGGTACTCGGCGCGCTGGAAGCCCTCGGGCAGCTTTTCGCGGATGGTCTGCTCGATGACGCGCGGACCGGCGAAGCAGATCAGCGCGCCCGGCTCGGCGATCTGAACGTCGCCCAGCATCGCGTAGGAGGCCGTGACCCCGCCGGTGGTCGGGTGCGTCAGAACGACGATGTAGGGCAGCCCCGCCTCGCGCAGCATCTGCACCGCGACCGTGGTGCGCGGCATCTGCATCAGCGAGAGGATCCCTTCCTGCATGCGCGCGCCCCCGGCGGCGGAGAAGAGGATCAGCGGGCGCTTCAGCTTCACCGCCTCTTCGGCGGCGGCGACGATGGCGTTGCCGACATACATGCCCATGGAACCCGCCATGAACGAGAAGTCCTGCGCGCAGGCGACCACGGGGGTGCGGTTGATCTCGCCGGCGGCGACCAGCATGGCCTCGCGCTCGCCGGTGGATTTCTGCGCCGCCTTCATCCGGTCGGGGTATTTCTTCTGGTCGCGGAACTGCAGCGGGTCGCTGATCGGCTCGGGCACGGCGATCTCGTTGAACACACCGCCGTCGAAGAGCGCGGTGAACCGGGCGCGCGGCGTGATGTTCATGTGGTGGGCGCAGCTGGTGCAGACCCCGAGGTTGTCCGCAACTTCGCGGTGGAAGAGCATCGTCCCGCAGGAGTCGCATTTGGTCCACAGGTTCTCTGGCACCTCGCGGCGCGAGAAGATCGAGTTGATCCGGGGACGGACGTAGTTGGTAATCCAGTTCATGCGGTGCTGCCCTTGTGTTCCGAGCGTTCCGTGCGGCGTTCAGCGATTTTGTGTTGGCGCTGACTTAAGCAAGAGGCAGGGGAAATGCAATCGCGGCCTGCGCGGCGGTGCCACTCAGGACGTCGGGCCGGAGCATCCTCAGCGCCGCAAGGCGAGGCGCGCCGCGAGCCAGCTGATCAGCAGCGTCACCAGATCCATCGGCAGCATGCGCAGCAGTGCCTCGGTGTCCGACGGTCCAAAGGGCCAGACCATCAGCGCCAGCCCAGACATGTCTCCCTGCGGCGCGATGAGCGCCAGCGCCACGATATTGTTCACGAAATGCAGCGCGATGGCGGGGCCGAGCGTGCCCGATCGGGCGGTCAGATCGGCCGATGCGAGGCCGAAGAGAAAGGCCCAGATCGCCACGCTGGTTGCGGCGCTTCCATAGGTGCCGGGGGCGTAATGCCCCAGGGCAAAGAGCACCGACGGCACGGTCAGCCAGACCCAGGGCTGTGGCAGCCGCGCGGCAAGCTGGCTTTGCAGGTAGCCGCGGAACAGGAGTTCCTCGCTGGTGGTCTGGATCAGGATCGCGGGCAGGGTGAGCGGCAGGAGCGCGAGCCAGCGCAGCGGAGTGAGTCCGGCCTGTGGCGCGCCGTCGGTGGCCCAGACCATCAGCGCCCCGCCGAGCAGGGCAGCAAGGCCAGCCGCCCCCGCGGTGCGCCGGAACTGCGAGAGCGCCAGCGGCAGGGGGCCGATGAGGGTCCGCGGGTCTCGATCGTGCACGACGCGCGCCGCGGTCGCGGCACCGATCCCCAGTGCGCCCATGGAGACCAGAAGGATCAGCATCCCGAGCGGCGCGTCGGCGCGATGGATCGCCTCGGCCAGCGCGGCGCTGCTGCCTTGCGGTGCCAGCATCAGCACCAGGCCGAAGAGCAGTTGCCCGATCAAGAAGGTCACTGCCAGCACCAATCCAATGCCAACCGCCAGCCGCCAGAGCTGCGGCCGCCGGGCAGGTCCGGTCAGCATGGCGAAGGGGGCATATCTCATCGCGGGCCCCGCGCGCGAGGGCGCTGCGGAAGGGCGGGGGCATCGGCTCTCTCGGGGCGCATGGGGGATCCTTTTGCGCCGATGGTCAGGCGCTTGCGCCCGGCTGTCAATGCGCGGCTCCGTGACCATCACGGGGCGCCTTCATCTTTGTTGCTTGTGCGATATCGGGGGCTTCGCTAACCCATTCGCATGATGACGATCCTCGGAAAAGGCCGCACCCTGCGCGGCATCGCGTTTCTGGCGCTTGTCGCCCTGGCCTCCTGCGAGGCCACGACGGGCCGTCCCCCACTGCAGCAGGCCGCGCTCGAGGAGGGCGCGGTGGTCGTCGGCGGTCCCGGTGGCTATTGCATCGATCCGGTGACGCTCGAACGTCGCGCCGGGCGGGGTTTTGCGGTGTTGGCCTCCTGCCAGATCCTCAGCGGCGGCGAGAGCGGTGGCTTCGTCGATCCGATGATGCTGACGGTGACGGTCGGCCCGGTGGAGGGCGCGGCGGCGCTTCCCTCGCCCGAAACCATGGCCGCGGAGGCAGGGCAGCGGGTGATCGCCGGGGGCGGCGTGGTCGACGGGCTGTCGCTGGTGCATCTGGCGGCGGGCGGCAACCGGGTGCTGCCCGAGGGTGATCCGCGCCATTGGCGCGGCGCGTTCCGGCTGAACGGCCGGCTGGTGCTCATGGCGCTCTACGCGCCGAAGGACGGCACGCTGGCCGGGCGCGATGGCGCGGCCATGCTGCAGGCGGTGCGGGCGCGCATCACCCGGCTCAGCCCCGAGGCGGCGGTGCAACGCTGACCGCGCCACCGATCGCGGCCCCGTTTATTCGATCTTCGGGATTTGCCATAAGAACCGGACCGCGCGCGAAACAGCGCGCGACGTGGGATGGGCGAAGGACCGGGGACGCATGGCAAGGCAACGGGGCGGCGGATGGATGCGGCAGGCGCTGCAGGCGGCATCGCTGCGGCGCTGGTCGCGGCTGGCGGCCGAGGCGCCCGGCATGGCCTTGTCCGACCTGCGCAACCAGCGAAGCGCCGCGCGCCGCCTGCGGGCCCGTCTCGACGACCTTCTGCACGTGGCCGAAGAGCGGCTGGCGCTGCCGCTGATCGGCAACCAGCCCTTTCCGCGTCCGGCCGATGCGGACTGGGCCTGGCGCCCCGAACTCTGGAGCGGGCCAATGCCGCTGCCGGGCATCGCCTCTGCGCCCCAAAAGGCCCAGGTCGGCGCCGAGGCGAAGCTCTTTCACGACTGCCCGCGCTCCGAGATCACGCTGCGCCAGATCCGCAACCTGCGCGAAGCCGACGCCGCCCCCTACGGGCTGCGGCTCGACGTCTTCCGCTTCAGCGGCTCCTATCTGTCGCTGGCTGTCGACCTGCCCGCCGAGGCCCGCGCCGGCTTGAGCCGCCGCCACCTGATCCGGATCCAGACCATCGTCGAGATGGAAAGGCCGCTCGAGATCTTCGCCCGGCTCAACATCCGCCACGGGCCGAACACCGAGCAGATCCTCCGCGAACTGCCGCTGACCGCCGAGGAGATCGCCGTCGAGTTCGACCTCGCCTATACCCGGCTCAACGAGAAACGGGTCGACGGCGCGTGGCTCGACCTGATCTTCGAGGGGCCGGAGATGAATGAGGTGATCCTGCGGGACCTGACCTTCAGCCGCCGCCCGCGGGCGCCGCTCTGAGCCGGAGAGACAGATGAGCGACTACAGACTCACCAAGACCCGCTTCCGCGAAGGCGTCTGGCATGGGCTGCTGTCGGGCCCGCCCGGGAGTCAGCCCGAGATCAGCGTCACGCTCGACGCGGCACCGTTGCGCGGGGTCACCCTGTCCGAGATGGGCACGCGCGGGCAATGGGCGCTGGAGGTGCAGGTGCCGCTCGAGGCGGTTGGCGACGGGGTGCGGACCTTCGTGATCACCGAGGCGGCGAGCGGCGCGCTGCTGGAGAGCTTTACCCTGATCGCGGGCGAGGCCATGGCCGAGGACATCCGGGCCGAGATGTCGCTGCTCCGTGCCGAACTCGACATGCTCAAGCGCGCCTTCCGCCGCCACTGCACCGAGGCAGAGGGCCCCGCGGCTAGTTGACCTTGCCGCAGGCAAGCGCCAGTGTGCCCGAGATTTTTCTCTTTCGGCGCGTCGCCCGAGGTCATCATGTCCCCCTTGCGCGGCATTGCGCTGAAACTCACCTCCGTGGTGCTCTTCGTCTTCATGTCCGCCATGATCAAGGCCGTCTCCGACGAGGTGCCGACTGGTCAGGCGGTGTTCTTCCGCTCGTTCTTCGCGATCCCGGTGATCTTTGGCTGGCTGGTCTGGACGGGCAAGTTGAAGACCGGGCTGAAAGTCGCCAGTCCGATGGCGCATTTCCTGCGCGGCATCATCGGCGGCGGGGCCATGGCCTTCAGCTTTGCCGCGCTGGGGCTTCTGCCGCTGCCCGAGGTCACCGCGCTCGACTATGCCGCGCCACCCCTGACGGTGATCTTCGCGGCGCTGCTGCTGGGCGAGAAGGTTGGGCTGTTCCGCATCTCGGCGGTGTTCATCGGTCTTCTGGGCGTGTTGGTGATCATGCTGCCGATGCTCACCGTCTCGGAGGTGAGCCCGGCGGTGCTCTGGGGCATCGGCTTCGTGCTGACCTCGGCGGTGCTGCGGGCGCTGGTGCAGATCCATATCCGCCGCATGGTGCAGACCGAGGCGACCTCGGCCATCGTCTTCTATTTCTCGCTGACCACCACGGTGTTGTCGCTGCTGACCCTGCCCTTCGGCTGGGTGATGCCTGGGCCCGGCACCCTGGCCTTGCTGGTCAGCTCGGGGCTGATCGGCGGCGTGGCGCAAATCCTGCTGACCTCGGCCTACAAGGGTGCGGAGGCGGCGCTCCTGGCGCCCTTTGACTATGCCTCGATCCTCTTCGCGATCCTCATCGGCTACCTGGTCTTCGACGAGGTGCCGACGGTGCTGATGCTCGTGGGTTCGGCGATCGTCATTTCCTCGGGCATCGCCATCATCCTGCGCGAGCGCGCGCTCGGGCTGAAGCGGTTCAAGGCGCGTCCGGGAATGACGCCGCAGGGCTGACCCAAACTCAGTCGCGGAACAGCTCGGGGTGGGACCGGCGGTAGTCCGGAAGCTGCCGCAGCACGCCGGTCACATGATAGCGGGTCGCCGCGGCCGCGCCTTCAGCGTCGCGCATGATGATCCGGTCGACGATGCCACTGTGCTGGCAAATCATGTCAGGCGCCGAGAGGCTGCCCTCGACGGTGAAGCGCGGGCGGTCACTGCAGAGTTTCCATGCCTCGAGCCAGGGCCAGAGAGATCCCAGCCCCGCGCGTTCGGCCAGCGTGCGATGGAACCGGTCGTCGAGCCGCAGCAGATTGCCCGGGCCGCGCATGCCGACAAGCTTCTGGCGCAGGATTTGCTCGCGCAGATCGTTCATGAAATCGGTGTCGGCGCTGTGGGTGACGCGCCGGACAATCTCGGCCTCGGCCTGCTCGCGGAGAAAGACCGTGTTGCGCAGGCACGTCTCCGAGATCGGAAGCACCCGCGCCCGACCTTCCGCGCAACGCTCTACAAGGCCTTCGTCGCTGAGCAAAAGCAGGGCTGCGGAAACGGTTTCGAAAGAGATGCCCCGCTCTTCGGCGACGTCGGAGAGCGCCATCACCGTGCCGGGTGGAATCCGGTTGCGCGAAATGCCGTCGCGCAGGGTGACGAAGAGCTTTCGGACCGGCGGAAGATCAGATTCTCTGTCCGCCAAGGGTGCAACGCGCAGAACCATGGTACGATACCCGTACTTTACGTAGGGGGAGCGTAGGGGGTGCCCGTCTTTCCCGCAATCACTTCCTCGCGTCCCGGCCTTGCCCGCCGATATCCTCGGGCGCGACGGCAACAGTCTTCATCACCGCGTGGCACGGGGTGCCCGGGGCGAGCTGCAGCGCTTGGGCTGACCGCCGGGTGATGCGCGCCAGCACCCGGCCCGCCGCGGTGTCCAGCGAGACCAGCATCCCCGGACCATCACCGGCGCGGATTTCCTGCACCTTGCCGCTGATGATGTTCAGTGCCGAGAGCCCCTCGGGACGCTGCCGCGAGAGGATCACTTCATGTGCGGCGATGCGCACCCGTACAGGGGTGCCCGGTGCCGCCGCGAGCCGCGGGATAAAGAGCGCGGCGCCGCCCGCGTCGAGCTCGGTCAGCCCGTCGTCATGGTGCCGCGCCACGCGCGCGCTCAGCACCGCGCCTGCCGCCCGCGCTCCGAGCGGGGTGACGGCGGGATCGGCCAGAACCTCGGCCGCCGGACCCTGACGGGTGACACATCCGCCCTCCAGAACGACCACGGTCGTGGCGAGCCGCGCGACCTCGGCGGCGGAGTGGCTGACGAAGAGGATGGGGATCTTCGCCTCGTCACGCAGCCGCTCGAAGTAGGGGAGGATCTCGGATTTGCGGGCCTCGTCGAGCGCCGCCAGGGGTTCATCGGCAAGGATCATGCGCGGCGAGGAGAGCAGCGCGCGGCCGATGGCGACGCGCTGTTTTTCTCCTCCCGAAAGCGCGCCGGGGCGGCGCGCGAGCAGCGCGCCGATGCCCAGCATTGCGACCACCCGGTCAAAGTCCTCAGGCGTCGCGCGGTTCGGCGAGAACCACGATCCGTAGTGCAGGTTCTGGCGCACCGACAGGTGCGGAAAGAGTCGCCCCTCCTGGAAGATATAGCCGATGCGGCGCCGGTGCGGCGGCAACCAGAGGCGCCGGGCCGTGTCGAAAAGCACCAGATCGTCCGCCGCGATCCGTCCTGCATCGGGGCGCAGCAGCCCGGCCACGGCGTTGACGATGGTGGTCTTGCCCGAGCCCGATCGCCCGAAAAGCACCGTGATCCCCTTGGGAGCCTCGAAGCGCGCGTCGAGCGCGAAGCCAGCGAACCGATGGCGCAGGTCGACCGAAAGCGTCATGTGCCCGACACCCGCCGCTGCGCCCGCCGCGCCAGCCATTCCGACAGCAGCAGCGCCGACATGGCGACCGCGACAGAGACCGCCACCAGCCGCAGCGCGGCGCTTTCTCCGCCGGGCACCTGCAGGAAGGCGTAGATCGCCGAGGGCAGGGTCTGGGTCTGGCCCGGGATGTTCGACACGAAGGTGATCGTGGCGCCGAATTCGCCCATCGCCTTGGCAAAGCCGAGCACCGCCCCGGCGATGATGCCAGGCAGAATGAGCGGCAGGGTCACCGTGACAAAGACCCAGAGCCGCGAGGCGCCGAGCGTGGCGGCGGCCTGCTCAAGTTTTGGATCGACGGATTCGAGCGACAGACGCATGGCGCGGACAAGCAAGGGGAAGGCCATGATCCCCGCAGCCAGCGCCGCCCCGGTCCAGCGGAAGGCGAAGACAAGGCCGATCTGCTGCAACATCGAGCCGACGGGGCCGCGGGTGCCGAAGGTCAGCAGCAGCAGGTAGCCGGTGACCACAGGCGGCAGGATCAGCGGCAGGTGCACCAGCCCGTTGAGCAACTGCTTGCCCGGAAAGCGCCAGCGCGCCAGCGCATAGGCCGCCAGCAGCGCCGGGGGCAGGGCAAAAATCGTGGCCCAGAAGGAGACCCGCAGCGAGAGCCGCACCGCCTGCCATTCCTCGGGGCCGAGCCAGTCCATGCCTCAGCCGCCGGTGCCGGGCTGGGAGACGACCTCGAAGCCCTGCGCCTCGAAGGCGGCGCGGGCCTCGGGGCCGTGCAGGTAGGTCAGGAAGGCGGTCTCGGCCGCGCCGTCCCGCCCGGCCAGTTCAGCCACGGGGTAGACGATGGGCGGATGGCTGTCTTCGGGGAAGGTGCCGATCACCGAGACGTTTTTGTCGGCGGCGGCATCGGTGGCGTAGACGATGCCGAGCGGCGCCTCGCCGGTCGAGACCAACGCCAGCGCGGCGCGTACGTTGTCCGCCTGCGCCACCCGCGGCAGGGCCGTGTCCCAGAGGCCGAGGCTCTGGAGCGCCGCCTTGCCATAGATGCCGGCGGGCACCGCGTCGACCAGCGCCATGGCAAGGCGCCCGTCGCCCAGCATCGCGGGCAGATCGAGCGCGGGGCTGATCGCGACAGGGGCGGCATCGGCGCCATGGGCGATCAGCACGATGGAATTGCGCAGCAGGTCACTTCGGCTGCCGGGCTCGAGCAGCCCATCCGCATCCAGAGTGTCCATCCATTCCTCGTTGGCCGAGATGAAGATCCCGGCGGGCGCGCCCTGTTGGATCTGCCGCGCCAGCGCCGAGGAGCCGGCGAGCGAGACGGTGACCTCGTGGCCCGTTTTCGCCTCGAAGGCGGGGGCGATCTCGTCCATGGCGGTCTTCAGGCTGGCGGCGGCAAAGACGACCACCTCCTCGGCCTGCGCTGCCAGGGGCAGGGCGGCCAGCAGGGCAGCGGCCAGCGCCGGGCGGAGGAGGCGGGGAAACGGCATGGGAGAAAAGCCTTGGAAAGTGATATGTTCTTTGAAACATATCGCAATCAGGCTCCACCCGGGCAAGCGTTATTTCTCCTCGGGAATATCGGGGGGCGACACGGGCGCGTCGCGCAGCAGGCCGCGCAGGGTCTCGATCCGGTCTGCCCCGGCCTCGGCGATGGTGTCCTCGAGGGCGCGGTAGTTGGCCAGAACTTCCTCGCCTGTCTCGGTGAGATGCGCGCCGCCGCCCCTGGCGCCGCCGCGGCTGCTGTCGACCAGTGGTGCGCGGAAGGCGTGGTTCATCTCTTCGACGAGGCTCCAGGCGCGCTTGTAGCTCATCGCCATGGCGCGGCCCGCCGCGGCGATGGAGCCGGTCTCGCGGATCTGCTCCAGCAGGTCGGCCTTTCCGGGGCCGAGCATCGCGTCGGTGCCGAAGAGAATGCGCAGACGCAGCCTCGGCGGGCTCTGCATCTCGGGTCTGGACTCTTTCATGTTTAAAGTCTTCCTGCATCGTCGGTTTGCTGGCAAGCAGATGACCTCGCGACAGCGAGAAAAGATCATGCGAGACCGCAGAGCGGCTTTTCTTGCATTGTATTTCACGTGCGTCTGGCGAAGACTGATGCTCACAAAAAACGGCGGACCGCACGTAAGAGGCGGTCCCGAAGAAAACCAGGGAGTTATTCATGCTCAAACAACTTCTCGCCTCCGCGGCGCTCATCGCCTGCGCCTCCGCAGCCACGGCCGAGGTCAAGGTCGGGCTCATCACCACGCTCTCGGGCGGCGGCGCAGGGCTCGGCATCGACACCCGCGACGGCTTCATGCTGGCCGTCGAAGAGGCAGGCCGCGACGATCTCGAGGTGGTGGTCGAGGACGACCAGCAGAAGCCCGACGTCGCCGTGCAGATCGCCGACCGGATGATCCAATCCGACAAGGTCGACCTGCTGACCGGTATCGTCTGGTCGAACCTCGCCATGGCGGTTGTGCCCTCTGCGACCGCGCAGGGGCTGTTCTACCTGTCGACCAACGCCGCCCCGGCGCAGCTGGCCGGCAAGGGCTGCAACCCCAACTATTTCTCGGTCTCCTACCAGAATGACAACCTGCACGAGGCGGCGGGCGCCTATGCCACCAGCGCCAACTTCAAGAACACTTTCATCCTTGCGCCGAACTATCCGGCCGGGAAGGACTCGCTCAATGGCTTCAAGCGCTTCTTCGAGGGTGAACTGGCCGGCGAGATCTACACAAAGCTCGGCCAGACCGATTACGCCGCCGAAATCGCGCAGATCCGCGCTTCGGGCGCCGACAGCGTCTTCTTCTTCCTGCCCGGCGGCATGGGGATCTCCTTCCTCAAGCAATATGCCGACAGCGGCGTCGACCTCCCGCTGGTGGGTCCGGCCTTCTCCTTCGACCAGAACATCCTGCAGGCGGTGGGCGATGCGGCGCTCGGCGTGAAGAACACCTCGCAGTGGAACAAGGACCTCGAGAACGAGTCCAACGCCCATTTCGTCGAAGCCTATCTCGCCAAGTACGACCGCCTGCCCTCGCTCTACTCGGCGCAGGGCTACGACACCGCGCTGCTGCTGCTCTCGGCGATGGACAAGGCCGACATCGGTGACAAGGACGCCTTCCGCGCCGCGCTGGAAGAGGCGGATTTCGCCTCGGTCCGCGGTGACTTCGAGTTTTCGGCCAGCCATCACCCGATCCAGGACATCTACGTCCGCGAGGTGATCAAGGAAGGCGACATCCTCACCAACAAGATCGTCGGCACGGCGATCGAGGATCGTGGCCACGCCTACGAGGACGAGTGCAAGATGTAATTCAGACGGGTGCGGCCCTCCGAGCAGATGCTTGGAGGGCCGCGTTCCATCCCGGCCCCCGGGTCGGGCAACGCGGGCGATGCCCCGCTGCTGAATTGAGACGGACCACAGAATGACCCCCATCCTCATCGCCGAGCAGGTCCTCAACGGCCTGCAATCGGGCGTGATGCTGTTCCTCATGGCCGCCGGGCTGACGCTGATCTTCGGCGTCATGGGGCTGATCAACCTCGCCCACGGCTCGCTCTACATGGTCGGCGCCTTTGCCGCGGCCGCCACTGCCGCCGCAACCGGCTCCTTCCTGCTGGCACTGGTCGCGGCGCTGGCCGCCGCCGCCGCCGCGGGCGCGCTCGTCGAGCGGCTGGTGATCCGCAGGCTCTACGACCGCGATCACCTCGACCAGGTGCTGGCCACTTTCGCGCTGATCCTGATCTTCTCGGAAGGCACGCGCTGGATCTTCGGCTCCTTTCCCCTCTATCTCGACATCCCCGAGGCGCTCTCGGGGCCGGTCACCCTGCCGGGGGGTATCCAGTATCCGCTCTACCGGCTCTTCATCATCGGCATGGGCCTTGTCGTGGCTGCGCTGCTGTTCTGGCTGATCGCCCGCACGCGGCTCGGCATCCGCATCCGCGCCGGCGAGAACGACCGCGAGATGATTGCCGCGCTCGGCGTCGACATCGCCCGGCTCTACACGCTGGTCTTCGCACTCGGCGCAGCGCTGGCAGGGCTGGCCGGCGCGCTCGTTGGGGCCATCCAGTCGGTGCAGGTGGGCATGGGCGAGCCGGTGCTAATCCTTGCCTTCGTGGTGATCGTCATCGGCGGCATCGGCTCGATCGAGGGGGCGCTGGTCGGCGCGCTGCTCGTGGGCCTCACCGACACGCTCGGCGGCATCTTCCTGCCGCAACTCTTCGGCCTCTTCATGGACCCTGCCGCCGCCACCCAGACCGGCGCGGCGCTGGCGTCAATGGCGATCTATGTGCTGATGGCGGCCGTGCTCGTCTGGAAGCCGACCGGACTATTCGGAGCGAAATCATGAGCCGCGAACGTCTTCTGGGGGCGGTGGTGCTGCTGGCGCTTGGCCTCGTGCCGCTGGCCGCGCATCTGATGGGCGAGCCCTTCACCATCACCCTTGCGACCCGGGCCGCGATCCTTGCGCTGGCCGCCGTGGGGCTGAACATCGCGCTTGGCCTCGGCGGGTTGGTGAGCCTCGGCCACGCCACCTTCTTCGGCATCGGCGGTTACGCCATGGGGATCCTCGCCAGCCATGTGCAGAACTACGAGCCGATGTTTGAATGGCCTTTCCTCTTCGAGGGCTCGACCTCGATGCCGGTCATTTGGCTGGTGGCGGTGCTGGCCTCGGCGCTGGTCGCGTTGCTGATCGGGCTGCTGGCGCTGCGGACCTCGGGCGTCTACTTCATCATGATCACGCTCGCCTTCGGGCAGATGTTCTACTTCTTCTCGATCTCCTGGAGCCGCTACGGCGGCGAGGACGGCATGTCGATCTACGTGCGCAATGGCTTCCCGGGGCTCAACACGCTCGACCCGATCCAGTTCTTCGGCCTGTGCTACGCGGTGCTGTGCCTTGTGCTGCTGGGCGCGCATCTGCTGGCGCGCAGCCCCTTCGGACTGGCGCTCGGCGCAGCGCGGCAGAGCCCGGACCGGGTGCAGGCTGTGGGGCTCGACCCCAAGCGGCTGCGGCTGGTGGGCTTCGTCATCTCGGGCGCGATCACCGGCCTTGCGGGCGCGCTCTTCGCCGACCTCAACCGCTTCGTCAGCCCGACGATGTTCAGCTGGCAGACCTCGGGAGAGATCATGGTCTTCATCATCCTCGGCGGCGTCGGACGGCTGTTCGGCCCGGTGGTCGGGGCAGCGGTCTTCGTCATGCTCGAGCATTGGCTCGGCGACATGTCGGAATACTGGCACATATGGCTCGGGGTTCTGCTGCTCGCCGTAGTGCTCTTTGCGCGCGGCGGCCTTGTCGGGCTGATCGCGGGACGGGAGCGCGCCCATGACTGACGCCATTCTCGAAACCCGCGGGTTGGTGAAGACCTACGGCGCGCTGCGCGCCTCGGACGGCATCACGCTCGACCTGCGCCCCGGCGAGATTCACGCGGTGATCGGTCCCAACGGCGCCGGCAAGTCGACGATGATCAAGCAGCTCTCGGGCAATATCGCGCCGGACGAAGGCACCGTGCATTTCCTCGGGCGGGACGTCACCGGCCTCAGCACCATGGCCCGCGCCCGCATGGGGCTGGCGCGGACCTTCCAGGTCTCGGCGCTGGCGATGGAGGACACGGTGCTGCAGAACGCGGTGCTGGGTGCCCTCGGGGCGACCGCCTCGCCGTATCGCTTCTTCCGGCCTGCGCTGAAGCGCGCGGAATTGCGCGACCGGGCCATGGCCGCGCTGGACCGCATGGGATTGGCCGACCACGCCGCCACCGTGGTGAGCGAGCTGAGCCACGGCCAGCGCCGCCAGCTCGAGGTCGCGGTGGCGCTGACGCTGCAGCCGAGGGCCTTCCTGATGGACGAGCCGATGGCCGGTCTCGGCGGTGAGGGCTCACAGCAGCTCACCGGCATCCTCGACCGGCTGCGGACCGAGGCGCCGATCCTGCTCATCGAACACGACATGGACGCCGTCTTCGCGCTGGCCGACCGGATCTCGGTGCTCGTCTACGGGCGGATCATCGCCACAGGCACGGTAGACGAGATTCGGCGCAGCCCGGAGGTGCGCGACGCCTACCTTGGAGATGCCGAATGAGCCTTCTGGAACTGCACGATCTGACCGCCTCCTACGGCGCGTCCCAAGCGCTTTTCGGCGTCTCTCTGGAAATTGCCGAGGGCGAGGTTCTGGCGCTCATGGGCCGCAATGGCATGGGCAAGAGCACCACTGTCCGCTGCCTCAGCGGGATGATGGCGGCCGGGGGTGTCCGGCGCTTTGCCGGGCAGGACATCGGCAAGCTTCCCTCGCACAGGGTGGCGCGGCTGGGGATTGGGCTGGTGCCCGAGGGACGCCGGTGCTTCCGCGATCTTACGGTGACCGAGAACCTTATCGCCGCCGCCCGCCCGGGTCCGTGGGATCAGGCGCGGGTCGAGGCGCTGTTCCCCCGGCTGGCGGAGCGCCGCACGCAGGTGTCGGGCACGCTCTCGGGTGGCGAGCAGCAGATGCTGGCCATCGGCCGGGCCTTGATGACCAACCCGCGGCTCTTGGTGCTGGATGAGGCGACCGAGGGGCTCGCCCCGCTGGTGCGTCAGGAAATCTGGGACGCGCTGGGGGTGCTGAAGCGCGAGAGCGGTCTGTCGATCCTGGTGGTCGACAAGGCGCTGTCGGAGCTGGCGCAGGTCGCTGACCGCGCGGTGATCCTCGAGCGCGGGCGCTCCGTCTGGGACGGGGTGTTCGCCGAGGTGAAGGGCGAGGTGGCGGAGCGGTATCTGGGGGTGTGAGCCCGCCCGGACTCAAGGCGAAGCCGCCGGGCGAGCGCCTGCCCGTCCCCACGGGCTGGCGCTCTGTCATCGTCGCGCAACGCTCCCGTGTCGTCCGGATCTGGCTGGCATAAAGCGCGAAACTCCGGCGTTGCAGCGCCAGCCCCCGGGCAGGCGCTCACCCGGCTACCGTGGGACAAAAAAGGGGCGGGAAAATTTCCCGCCCCTTTCCCGTCTCTGATCCCGAAGGCTTAGGCCTGCAGCGGCTTGACCACCAGGTCGCCCTCTTCGCGCGCCTGCATCGCCTGCGCGGCGGCATGGGCGCCGGCGGCGGTGGTGAAATAGGGGATCTTGTCGTAGAGCGCGACCGAGCGGATGGCGCTGCTGTCCGAGATCGAGGCCGCGCCCTCGGTGGTGTTCAGCACCAGCTGCACACCGCCGTCCTTCAGCAGGTCGACGACGTTGGGACGGCCCTCGTAGACCTTCTTGACCACCTCGCAGGTGATCCCGGCCTCTTCGAGGAACTTGGCCGTGCCGACGGTGGCGAGGATCTTGAAGCCGAGGTCCGACAGGATCTGCGCCGCCTCGACCATCTGCGGGGTCTTGTCCTGGTCGCGGATCGAGATGAACACCGCGCCCTCTTCCGGGAGGTGCGTGCCCGCGCCCATCTGCGCCTTGAGGAAGGCACGCGGGAACGAGCGGTCCCAGCCCATGACTTCGCCGGTCGAGCGCATTTCCGGCCCGAGGATCGTGTCGACGCCCGGGAAGCGGGCGAAGGGCAGCACGGCTTCCTTGACCGAGAACCACGGCATGTTCGGATCGGCCAGCGTCATCGGGTCCGCCAGCGGCAGCGCGGTGTCGTAGTCTGCGTTCTCGGGGTAGGGTGCGCGCAGCGGGAAGGCCGAGAGCTTCTCGCCCGCCATGATCCGCGCGGCGATCGAGGCGATCGCGCTGTCGGTGGCCTTGGCGACGAAGGGCACGGTGCGCGAGGCGCGCGGGTTCACCTCGATGAGGTAGATTTCATCCTCGCCCTGCTCGTTCTTCTTGATCGCGAACTGCACGTTCATCAGGCCGACCACGTTGAGCGCCTTGGCCAGCGCCACGGTCTGCTCCTTGATCTGGGCGATGATCTCCTCCGAGAGCGAGAAGGGCGGCAGCGAGCAGGCGGAGTCGCCCGAGTGGACGCCGGCTTCCTCGATGTGCTGCATGATGCCGGCGACGTGCACGTCGGTGCCGTCGCAAAGCGCGTCGACGTCAAGCTCGGTCGCGCCCGACAGGTAGCTGTCGAGCAGCACCGGGCTGTCGCCCGAGACCACGACAGCCTCGGCGATGTAGCGCTCGAGGTGGGCCATGTCGCGGACGATCTCCATCGCCCGGCCGCCCAGCACGTAGGAGGGGCGGATCACCAGCGGGAAGCCAATCTCGTCGGCGATGGCCAGCGCCTGCGCGTCGGTCGAGGCGATGCCGTTGCGCGGCTGCTTGAGGCCGAGCTGGTTGACCAGCGCCTGGAAGCGCTCGCGGTCTTCGGCGAGGTCGATCGCGTCGGGCGTGGTGCCGAGGATCGGGATGCCCTCGGCCTCGAGAGCATTGGCCAGCTTCAGTGGGGTCTGGCCGCCGAACTGCACGATGACGCCGTGCAGCGTGCCGTTGTCCTGCTCGACGCGCAGGATCTCCATCACGTGCTCGAAGGTCAGCGGCTCGAAGTAGAGGCGGTCCGAGGTGTCGTAGTCGGTCGACACGGTCTCGGGGTTGCAGTTGACCATGATGGTCTCGTAGCCGGCCTTGGTCAGCGCAAAGCAGGCGTGGCAGCAGCAATAGTCGAACTCGATGCCCTGGCCGATGCGGTTGGGCCCGCCGCCAAGAATGACCACCTTCTTGCGGTCCGAGGGACGCGCCTCGCACTCGACCTCGCCCATCATCGGCATCTCGTAGGTCGAGTACATGTAGGGCGTCTGCGCCTCGAACTCGGCGGCGCAGGTGTCGATGCGCTTGAAGCTGGCGACGACGCCGAGGTCGGTGCGGCGCTTGCGCACGTCCTTCTCGGCAAAGCCGGTCAGCTTGGCGAGGCGGGCGTCGGTGAAGCCCATGATCTTCAGCGCGCGCAGGCCCTCGGCGTCGGTCGGCAGACCGTTCTCGCGGACCTGCTCCTCGGCCTCGACGATCTCGCGAATGCGGGCAAGGAACCACGGGTCGAACATGGTCACGCCGTGGATCTCGTCATCGGTCAGACCGTGGCGCATCGCCTGCGCGATGGTGCGCATCCGGTCCGGGGTCTGCTGGCCGATGGCCTTGATGACCGCCGATTTCTCAGGCGCGCCGGGGATTTCCACCTCGTCGAAGCCGGTCAGGCCGGATTCCATCGACGCCAGTGCTTTCTGCAGCGATTCATGGATGGTGCGGCCGATCGCCATCGCCTCGCCCACAGACTTCATCGCGGTGGTGAGATGCGGCTCGGAGCCGGGGAACTTCTCGAAGGCGAATTTCGGGATCTTGGTGACGACATAATCGATGGTCGGCTCGAACGACGCCGGGGTCACCTTGGTGATGTCGTTGTCGAGCTCGTCAAGCGTGTAGCCCACGGCCAGCTTCGCGGCGATCTTGGCGATCGGGAAGCCGGTGGCCTTGGACGCCAGCGCCGAGGAGCGCGACACACGCGGGTTCATCTCGATGACAACCATGCGGCCGTTGTCGGGGTTCACCGCCCATTGCACGTTCGACCCGCCGGTCTCGACACCGATCTCGCGCAGCACGGCGATCGAGCCGTTGCGCATGATCTGGTATTCCTTGTCGGTCAGGGTCAGCGCCGGGGCCACGGTGATCGAGTCGCCGGTGTGCACGCCCATGGGATCGACGTTCTCGATGGCGCAGACGATGATCGCGTTGTCCGCCTTGTCGCGGACGACCTCCATTTCATACTCTTTCCAGCCCAGCAGCGACTCGTCGACGAGGATCTGGTTCACCGGCGAGGCATCCATGCCCGAGCGGCAATAATGCATATAGTCTTCGCGGTTGTAGGCCACGCCGCCGCCGGTGCCGCCGAGGGTAAAGGCGGGGCGGATGATCGCCGGCAGGCCGATGTCTTCCAGCGCCTCAAGCGCGATGGCCACGCCGGCGTCGAGGTCGGCCTTTCCGTTCGCCTTCTTCGGCGCGGTGACGATGGTCGCGCGCGGGTTCTCGAGCCCGATGCGGTCCATCGCCTCGCGGAACAGGGCGCGGTCCTCGGCCATCTCGATGGCGTCGCGCTTGGCGCCGATCATCTCGACACCGAATTTCTCGAGCACGCCCATTTCCTCGAGCTTCAGCGAGGTGTTGAGGCCGGTTTGCCCGCCCATGGTCGGCAGCAGCGCGTCGGGGCGCTCCTTCTCGATGATCTTGGCAACGACTTCCGGCGTGATCGGCTCGATGTAGGTGGCATCGGCGAGCTCGGGATCGGTCATGATGGTGGCCGGGTTCGAGTTCACCAGGATGACCCGGTAGCCTTCTTCCCGGAGCGCCTTGCAAGCCTGGGCACCGGAGTAGTCGAATTCGCAGGCCTGCCCGATGATGATGGGCCCCGCCCCGATGATCATGATGGATTTGATATCGGTTCTTTTAGGCATGGGGCACCTTCATGTGATGTCAGTCGCGGTCGGGCAGGGGGCAGCGCGCGACGGAGTCGCCGCTCCCCGCAAATTGTCGTGCGTTATAGACAGAAGCTTTGCCCACGCAACCCCAGATCCGCCTTGTTTTCCTCTGCAAAGCAAATGGCGGCGACAGCGACGTGACAGCGGCGTGGCCGGAGCGTGACGCCACGTTGCCCATGGGTCACGGAGTCTTGCCCGAATTTCAACAGCAAGCGCCGGGCCGAGGGGGCGGCCCGGGTGGGTGAGCCGTTCGGCTGCGCGCCCCTATTGCGCGGCGTGCAGCATTTCCTGTTCACGGTCCCCGTAGAGATAGTCCCGGGTGGTCGGCACGGCGTACTGCTTGTGCGACAGCTGCACGTGGAAAACGCCCTGCCGGGTTTCCTCGAAGGCCGCCTCGCAGACCACGAGGTAGAGGCGCCACATGCGGATGAACCGCTCGTCGTAACCCAGGTCGCGGACCTTCGGCAGCGCCGCCTCGAAGCGGCGGCGCCAATGGTTCAGGGTCGGCCCGTAATGGCCACGCAGCACCTCTATGTCGGTCGCCCAAAGGCCAGACTTCTCGACTGCGGCGGACACTTCCGAGAGGCTGGGAATGTAGCCGCCGGGGAAGATGTATTTGTCGAGCCAGGGCGAGGTCGGCGCGGGCGGGGCGGTGTGCCCGATGGTGTGAATGAGCGCGACGCCGTCCGGCGCGAGCACCTCCTGCACCTTGGCGAAATACTCGCGCAGATGTGGGTAGCCCACGTGTTCGAGCATCCCGACCGAGACCACCCGATCGAAGCGGTCCTCGATCTTGCGATAGTCGAGCAGGCGGAAGTCGGTCTTGTCGGCGAGCCCGGCTTCCTCGGCGCGGCGCCTGGCGGTGGCGAGCTGGTTCTCGGAAAGGGTCACCCCGGTCACATGCACGCCGTAGTCGCGCGCCAGTGTCAGCGCCATGCCACCCCAACCACAGCCGATGTCGAGCACCCTCATCCCGGACTTGAGCAGCAGCTTGTGCGCGATATGGTCCTTCTTGGCCTTCTGCGCGGCCTCGAGGGAAATGCCCGGATCGGTGAAATAGGCGCAGGAATACTGCATGTCCTTGTCCAGGAAGAGCCGGTAGAGATCATCCGAGATGTCGTAATGGTGCTGCACGTTGGTCTGCGAGCGAAGCGGGTTGTTGCGCTGCTCGATGCCGCGCAGCGCGACGCGCATCCTGTCCATGGCCGAGAACCAGCTGGGCATCTTGCCCGACTGCTGATTGCGCACCAGCAGCGCGACGAAAGCGTAGAGCCGGTGCGGCGGGCAGTCGATTCTGCCGTCCATGTATCCCTCGCCGAGCGCCAGGACAGGGTTCGTACAGAGCTCGCCGATGATGCTGTCCTCGGTGAGCGTGACCTCGGCCTCCGGACCGGCTCCGGGTCCGTAGTCGCGACAGGTGCCGTCAGGCCAGGTGACCCGCAAGCGCCCTTCGACAATGAGTCTTTTCAATATCCGTTCGAGCAAGGTCTGCCACATGCCGGCCCCCCTTAACTGCGTGAAGTGCAAAAAACGGGTAAAAACGCCCTGAATCGCAAAAAGGTTCCCAGACGTTACAACATGAACGAAATATGGCAAATACCGTGGGCCTCCCTTGACTTCCCGCGGCTCTAGCGGTGTATCGGCGCCTAACTTTCCAGCAGTTTCCGAAGGGCAAGAGCCATGCATGCCTATCGCAGCCATACCTGCGCAGATCTGACCAAGGCCAATGTCGGCGAGACCGTGCGTCTCTCCGGCTGGGTGAACCGCATCCGCGATCACGGCGGCATTCTCTTTATCGACCTGCGCGACCATTACGGCATCACGCAAGTCCTGTGCGACCCCGACAGCGCCGCCTTTGCGGACGTCGAAAAGGTGCGCTCGGAGTGGTGCATCCGCATCGACGGCGAGGTGAAGGCCCGCGACCCCGAGCTGGTGAACCCCAAGCTGCCGACCGGTGAGGTCGAAGTCTTCGTGCGCGGCATCGAGGTGCTTGGCGCGTCGAACGAGCTGCCGCTGATGGTCTTCGGCGAGCAGGAATACCCCGAAGAGACCCGCCTGCGCTATCGCTACCTCGACCTGCGCCGCGAGAGCATGCAGCGCAACATGACCCTGCGCTCGGATGTGGTCGCCTCGATCCGCCGCCGCATGTGGGACAAGAGCTTCCGCGAGTTCCAGACGCCGATCATCACCGCCTCCTCGCCCGAGGGCGCGCGCGACTTCCTCGTGCCGTCGCGCCTGCACCCGGGCAAGTTCTACGCGCTGCCGCAGGCCCCCCAGCAGTTCAAGCAGCTGATCATGGTCTCGGGCTTCGACAAGTACTTCCAGATCGCGCCCTGCTTCCGCGACGAAGATCCGCGCGCCGACCGCTCGCCGACCGACTTCTACCAGCTCGACATGGAAATGAGCTTCGTCGAGCAGCAGGACGTCTTCGACACCATCTCGCCGGTGATCGCGGGCATCTTCGAAGAGTTCGGCGGTGGCCGGAAGGTCGATGCGCCCGGCGAATGGCCGCAGATCTCCTACCGCGACGCGGCCAAATGGTACGGCACCGACAAGCCCGACCTGCGCAACCCGATCAAGATGCAGGACTGCTCCGAGCACTTCCGCGGCTCGGGCTTCGCGATTTTCGCCAAGCTGCTCGAGCAGGAGGGTACCGAGGTCCGCGCCATCCCCGCGCCCACCGGCGGCTCGCGCAAGTTCTGCGACCGGATGAACGCCTTTGCCCAGAAAGAGGGTCTGCCTGGCATGGGCTACATCTTCTGGCGCGACCAGGGCGAGGGCATCGAGGCCGCCGGCCCGCTCGCAAAGAACATCGGCCCGGAGCGCACCGAGGCGATCCGTCAGCAGCTTGGGCTCGACGTCGGTGACGCCGCCTTCTTCCTCGGCGGCAAGCCCTCGAGCTTCGAGCGCGTGGCGGGCAAGGCGCGCGACGTGATCGGTGCCGAGCTGGGCCTGACCGAGACGGACCGTTTCGCCTTTGCCTGGATCGTCGACTTCCCGATCTACGAGAAGGACGACGAGACCGGCGAGATCGACTTCGAGCACAACCCCTTCTCGATGCCGCAGGGCGGCATGGAGGCGCTGATGGGCGATCCGCTCGACGTGCGCGGCTACCAGTATGACCTGGCCTGCAACGGCTACGAGCTGGTGTCGGGCGCAATCCGGAACCACAAGCCCGAGATCATGCTCAAGGCCTTCGAACTGGCGGGCTACGGCGAGGAAGAGGTGAAGAACCGCTTTGGCGCGCTCTTCCAGGCCTTCCACTACGGCGCCCCGCCGCACGGTGGCTGCGCGGCGGGCATCGACCGGATCGTGATGTTGCTGGCGGACGAGCAGAACATCCGCGAGGTCATCATGTTCCCGATGAACCAGCGTGCCGAGGACCTGATGATGCAGGCGCCTTCCGTGCCTGCCTCGGACCAGCTGATGGAACTCTCCCTGCGGGTCATCCCGCAAGAGTGACCGCAGGGGAAGTTCCGGTGCTAGAGACGCTCAGATCCCGCGGCTTCGATGTCGAAGTGCGCAACCATGCCGCGGCGATTCTGAGCGTCGATTTCCCCGAGGAGACGGCCGAGCTGGTCGAGACGCTCTCGGAGTTCAGCATCGAGCTGTCGGAGCTGATCGCCGGTGGCGGCGGCGAGTCGGGTCAGACCCAGCGGCTGCGACGCGCGCTCGCCGCCCGCGGCTGGGCCAAGCACAACTTCCTTGTCCAGACCATCGTCGACGGTGTCGAGCGCGAGGCGATCTCGCACGAGATCGACCACGTGCGCCGCGCCAAGGCCGGGCGGCTCGCACTCGAGATCGAGTGGAACAACAAGGACCCGTTCTTCGACCGCGATCTCGAGAACTTCCAGCGCCTGCACGCACAGTCGGCGATCTCGCTGGGGATCGTGGTGACGCGCGGGTCTTCGTTGCAGGACCGCATGCTGCCGCGCATCCGCGGCTGGCTCGAGGCGCAGGGGCTGCAATCGGAAGAAGACCTGCAGAGACTCGGCATTGGCGACCGCACCGCCAAGCAGCGCGCGGCGGTCGAGGCGCAGGTCGCCAGGGGCGTGTCCTTCCCCGAGGCATTTGCCCGCAAGTTCGTCGGCGACAAGTTCGGCACTGCCACCACCCATTGGTCTAAGCTCGACGAGCGCGTCCGCCGCGGCGTCGGCAATCCCTGCCCATTGGTGCTGATCGGCCTGCCGGACGCGATCCTGTCGGGCTGACGTCCCGAAGCTCCGGCGCTTCGGAAATGTTCAGAAGCGACCAAAGCGCGCCAGACGTCGAGCAGAGCCCTGGGGCGGGCGCTGGTTACTCCGCCGCGACGCTCGAATTGTAGCTGTAGGTTTTCCAAGTCGGCTTGTAATCGGCATCGGCCTGGTTGCCCCAGACCGTCCAGCCCTCGCGCACGCCACGCCCAAACATTTCGAGGTAGGGCCCCTTCGAGCAGCTCTCGATCAGCGTGTATTGCTCGTCGGGCTTGCGCGAGTGCTCGCGCTTGCGGGTCTGGATCATGTTGACCTGGCGCCGGCCCGCTGCTTCGGTCCGAGCGCTTCTGCCACGGGTTCCGAAGAGCAGCAGCTCGGTCACGTTGCGGAAGTAGAAGCCCACACCGCGCCCGTCCGAACCGCCGTCCTTGCGAATCTTGTGCCAGACGATGTTCGACTTGTATTCGAAGCCCCAAGAGCTGAGCACCTGAAGCCCCTCGGGCAGCAGCGCGTTGGGCACCCAGAGGTAGCAATGGGCCGTGTCCTGCAGGTGGTCGGCCACCGGCAGTGCGCAGATGTCCTCGAGCGTCATCGTGGGATAGCGCGCCAGGCGCTTATGTTCGGGGGCGACCTTCCCGGTGCGGTTGGTGAACCGCCAAGGCGGATCGGCCATCACAGTGGCGAACCGGTCGTCGCCAAGGAACTCGGACAGATGTTGCGCGGCGCTTTGTGTCATCGTCGAAATATAGCCCCCAGATCGAGCAAATGTCACGCGGCTTTCGCGCCCCGCGCGAGGCATTTACGCTCTATGGCAGGGCGCGAACAAAAATGGAACGATTCGACGCTGGGGAAGGCGCCCGATTGCCTCGACGTTGCGGAGCTTGGTCTAGCCCCGGCGCGCGCTGAGACGGACCAGTCAGCCGCGCCGTGGGGCTCGGGCCCCCTCCGGCGCGGCACTGTTCCAAGCGCGCAGGTCAGTCCTCGAGGTGATCTTCCTTCTTCTCCTCGATCAGCCCCAACTCCTTTTTCTTGCGGTCGAGGAAGCGCTGGCCGTAGGCATCGTTGTCCTCTTCGCCGACGACCTTGCGGGCACGGGCGAAGACGTCCTCCTCTTCTTCGTCCATGTGGTGCTCGTAATCGTGCTTGAGCGTGCGGAAGCGCGTCAGCCAGCCGGGCGAGGACATGTCCATCTCGTTTAATTCCTCGAGGATCTCGTCCATCTCGGCGTGTTCATGCACGGAATGGCGGGCGGCGTCCTGGCCCCAGGTGTGCTGCATCAACTCGGAATAGAACTCTTCTTCCTCGGCGGCGGAGTGGGATTTGATGTCGCGGTAGAAGGTGTTCCAGGCCTCGCGGCGTTCGGGGCTGTCGCCGGTGGTCTCGTCGATACGCTCGAGCAGAGCGCGATGCGTCTCGTGGTCCTTCTTGATGGCGTCGTAGATCGAGGTCATGGCAGCTCTCCGCGTGCAGATGGCGATTGCGCAGGCAACGCAGAGAGAGCTGCGCGGGTTCCGTCTGGTGGGAGGGCTCAGATCGCTATGCGGGTCGCCATGCGCTGGTGCAAGAGGGCAGAGAGCTGCGTGAGCGCCTGCGTCGTCGGGCGCCGCTCGGCCCGCGCCGCGGCCAGCGCCCGCGCCGCAGCCTCGAGCGCGCTGTCCCCGGCGCTGCGTGCCAGCCCGGCAAGAAACTGCGCGATATAGTCGGCGAGCCCGGGCTCTCCGGCCTCTTGCAAGAGCGCGGCGGCATGGGCGATGTCGTCCTGGTAGGCCAGCGGGTCGGGGGTGATCGGGTCGTCCGAAACGAGCCGGATGCCGCCGGGTTTGCGGCTGTCGGGCAGGGCGGCGATGATCGCGTTCTGAAACGCGAGCAGGCTGCGTAGCGGTTTTTCGAGGAAACCGTCAGCCCCGGCGGCGCGCAGCATGTTCTCGGCAAAGGGGTCGCCGCTGATGCCGAGGATCACCGGCAACCGCGGGCTGCGTGCCACCAGTTCGGCGATCAGCCCCGCACCCGATCCGTCGGGCAGTCCGAGGTCGATCACCGCGACGGTCGGTCGGTAGAGCGACAGGTGGCGTCGCGCCGCCTGCAGGCAGTCCGCCCGGCGGATCCGCGCGCCGCTGCGCAGGGCCATCAGGCGCAGCGCATCGCAGGCGTAGCGGCTGTCTTCCACCGCGAGGATCGTCATGCCGAGCAGGGGCCGGGTGGCGGTGGGGCGCGGTGGAAAGGGCGTGTTGCGGTTGCTGTCGGTCATGTCGCTGTCGGTCATCTGGCCTTCCTCGATAGAGCGGTCGGGCGGGGTCGAGAAGAGACGCCCGCGCCAGTCCATCGTGCCCCGCCTTGGCTAATGGGCGGTTAATGGACGCACCCGGCTTGCGGGGCAGGGGCCGCACGCGCGATAACCGGGCGACGCGAGGATTCGAGGGAGAGTGTCATGATCGGTCGTCTCAACCATGTCGCCATTGCCGTGCCCGATCTGGAGGCGGCCTCGGCGATGTACCGTGACACGCTGGGCGCGGCGGTCGGCGCGCCGCAGGACGAGCCGGACCATGGCGTGACGGTGGTGTTCATCGAGCTGCCCAACACCAAGATCGAGCTGCTCTACCCGCTCGGGGACGAGTCGCCGATCCAGGGCTTTCTCGACAAGAACCCCTCGGGCGGCATTCACCACGTCTGCTACGAGGTCGAGGACATCCTCGCCGCGCGCGACCATCTCAAGGCACAGGGGGCGCGGGTGCTGGGCAATGGCGAGCCGAAGATCGGCGCGCATGGCAAGCCGGTGCTTTTCCTGCACCCCAAGGATTTTCAGGGTACGCTCGTCGAGCTGGAACAGGTCTGAGGACACATCATGGCAATCACTTCCGGCATCGTGCTCTTCGCGGTCATCTGGTTCATGACCTTCCTTTGCGTGATTCCCGTGCGGCTGAAGACGCAGGGGGACCTCGGCGAGATCGTGCCCGGCACCCACGCTGGCAGCCCCGAGGTGCACAATCTCAAGCGCAAGGCTTGGATCACCACCGGCATTTCGGTTGTTCTGTGGGGAATCTTCGCGGGGATCATCTTCAGCGGGATGATCTCGGTCCGGGATATCGATGGCTGGATGTTCAACCGGATGGGCCCGCCCTTGACGGCTGGCGAGTGATCCCGCCAGCCCCGGCTTTCTAGCCTGATTGCCTAGCTCGCGGGGCGTTCGCCCTGCAGCCGGTGGTAGAGGTGGGTGAAGGTCGCCGCCCCGAGGATCGGGATCAGCAGGTTCACCAGCGGCACCGACAGCGGCAGCGCCATGAGCACGCCGGCGATCCAGATCGTCACGAGGTGGCGGCGGCGCAGCACGGCGGCCTGTTCCCGACCGACCCGGCGCATCGCCGCGAGGGTGAAATATTCCCGCCCCAGCAAGAAGCCGTTCAGCCCCCAGAAGATGAAGGGCGCGAGCGGGGCGAAGAAGACGTAGAGCACCAGCGCCACGAGGTTGGCCCCGATCAGCACGCCAAGGAAGCTCAGCGTGTCGCGCAATGCCTCGTCCCAGCTTACCTCGGTCGCCGGGCCGAGTGCGGGATAATGTCGGTCCTCGACCGCCTGCGCCACGTCGTCGAGGAAGAACGAGGTGATCGCCGAGGCAACGGGCACCATCAGCACCACCGAGAGCAGCATCATCAGCGGCACCGCACCCCAGCTGATCGCGGTGTCGACCCAGGTCACGTCGCCGATCCAGGGCAGCGAGACAGTGTCGCCGACCAGCCAGCCAACGACGGTGACGAAGACGAAGTAGATGAGCACGAAGAGCCCGACCGTCAGGCCGAGCCCCTTGAGCAGAACCGAGCGGAAGCGCGGATCGCCGATCTGGCCGATCGCGGCAAGAAAGGATGCCGGGATCATGCGTCCATCCAGGTGGTGATCGCCTCGAGGTCGGGGCGCGGGCGCTCCGGCGGGGCCGAAGTTTCGGTGCCGATGTGAATGAAGCCCGCGACGCGCTCGTTCTCGGCCAGCCCAAGCGTCTCGGCGACGAAAGTGCGGTCGTGCGAGGCCCAGCCGGTCAGCCAGTTCGCGCCCCAGCCCGAGGCCAGCGCGGCGTTGAGCAGGGCAAGGCAGGCGGCGCCCGCGGAATAGGTCTGCTCCAGCGGCGGAATCTTGGGGCTTTCCTTTTGCACCTCGATCACCGCGATGCAGAGCGGGCTATCGGCAAAGGCGGCGCGGGCCTTGGCGCCCTGGTCTTCGTCGATACCCAGCGCGGAAGCGCGGGCTGCGACGGCCTCGGCCATACGGTCGAGCGCGCCGCGCTCCAGCACGATGAAGCGCCAGGGCTCGAGCTTGCCGTGATCCGGCGTGCGCGCAGCGGCGGTGAGCAGCGGCAGGAGCGCCGCGCGGTCGGGTGCCGGGCCGGTCAGCGTCTTGGCCGGGCGCGAGCGCCGGCTGAGCAGGAAGTCCATCGCCTGCGGGTTGGGGGTGGGCATCGCCGTCTCCTCATTCAGTTGACCCCTATGTCAGGCTTTGACGGCGCGGATTCAACCGGTTGCGGTGCCGGGGTGTGCCTTGAGACAGGCCGAAGGCAGTCGGCGCCGAGTTGGGGGTGTCTGGTTTGCGACGGGCTGATATGAGCACGGGCAGCCGCACGAGGAGCCCCGCCATGGCCAAATCCGACCTTTCCCATCTCGCCGCGCCGGGTACGGTGCTGGAGCTGCGCGTTACCCCCAAGGCCTCGCGCAACGAGATCCGCGAGGAAGAGGGGCAGATCCGGGTCTACGTCACCACCGTTCCGGAAAACGGCAAGGCCAACGAGGCGGTGATCAAGCTGCTGTCAAAGGCGCTGGGGTGCCGAAGTCGCGGCTCACGCTGGTCCGCGGAGCAACGTCACGGGACAAGGCCTTCCGGGTGGAGGGGTGATCACTCCTCCTCGTCGGCTCCCTGCCTGGTATAGACGCCCTCGGGCAGGCTGATCGCGGCGGCGAGATCGCGCATCTGGGTCATCGAGAGCGTGATCTTGTTCACCCTGTCGGTGCGCGGATCATATTGCTCGACCGTGACGCATTCCTCGAAGCTCGAGACGATCACGTCTTCCTGCAAATGCGGCTCGCCCTCGTCGACGAGGGTCACCACTGTGGCGTCAAATTCGTGCTCGATGCTGAACATGAACCCAGCCTAGACCTGCCTTCACGCGGCGCGCAATCCACAAAATGTACCAGCCCCTGGCGGCGGCGCGGGGCCCACGCAAAAAGCACAAAGATGCCACTCTATGCGCGCTGCACTGGCGCCGGGGCGCGCCGCCGCCTATCCTTCGATCCATGACCCGAACCGGAGCGACCTTCCGCATGCGCCGACTTCTGCCCGTTTTCCTCGTCCTCGCCTCGGCCCTTGTTTCGGCCTGTGCCGTGGCGCCTGTTTCCTCGGTGCCCTCGGGTCGCAACGATCCCTTCTCTGGAGGGGGCGAATCCCGCGCCGCACGGCAGTTCACCGAGGTTGTCCACCGTGTCGAGCCGGTCGCCGAGAGCCAGTGCCGAAACTTCACCCGCGGCGGCGCGAACTGCGATTTCCTGATCGTCGTCGACGACCGCCCCGACGAGACGCCGAATGCCTTCCAGACCCGCGACAGCCAGGGGCGGCCGGTTCTGGCCTTCAACCTCGCGCTGATCCGCGAGGCGCAGAACGCCGACGAACTGGCCTTCGTCATGGGCCACGAGGCCTCGCATCATATCCTCGGACACCTCGACCGGGTGCAGGAGGATGCCGCCATCGGCGCGATCATCTTCTCGGGCATCGCCGCGATGACCGGCGCGGATGAGGCTTCGGTGCGTTCGGCCGAGGAATTCGGCGCCTCGGTCGGGGCGCGGACCTTTACCAAGAACTACGAGTTGGAGGCGGACGAGCTGGGCACGGTGATCACGCTGCGCAGCGGCTTCGATCCGATTCGCGGCGCGCGGTTCTTCGAGCGTTTGCCGGATCCGGGGAACCGTTTCCTCGGGACTCACCCGCCGAACAGCGAACGAATCGAAACCGTGCGGCGCACGAGCGAGGCGTATCGGGCCGGCGGCGGCGTCTGACGTTGATGTGCATCAAGGGGGCCGCCGCCCTGCCGTGCTAGGCTTGTCCCGAGGCAAGGCCGAAAAGGCCGCCAACAAGGGAGAAGAGCCATGCCTGGAGCGAAGGATTTCAAACGTCATGCCGGTCTCGTCGACCAGATGGCCGGAGCGCTCGGCGTCGACCTCGAAGAGCAGATGATGCGCGGACGGTTGAGCTTTGCCGGTCTCGAGGATGCGGTGCTGGCCTGCACCGGCTGCCACAAGCCCGGTGACTGCGAGCATTGGCTCGCCACCCGCGATGGCATCACGGCGGCCACGCCGGGCTATTGCCGCAACGCCGACCTTTTTCGCGATCTGACCGGACGCTAGCGCGATGATCTCGGCCAACATGCTGCGCGGCCCGAGGCCCTTTCCGCTGGGCGACGAGCGCAGCCATTACTGGCGCGTACAGCGCATGGCCCGGGCCACCGGTGTCGATCTCGCCGAGGCGCAGCGCCGCGGGGTGCTGCCGCAGGACGACTGGGCCGGGATGGTCCGGCGCTGCCGAGCCTGTCTCTGGGCCGAGGGCTGCGCGCGCTGGCTCGACCACCGGGCCGGTATAGAGGCCGAAGGGGAGGGCGCGCGCGTCTGGCCCGAAGACTGTGTGAACGGACGTCCTTTCAAGATGTTGCGGGATGAACTCCGGAACGAGGTGTGAATCATGCTGGGCGATCAGGCACGGCACTTCTGGATGGCGCGCAGCGTGGCGCGGGTCATGGGCCTCAACCTTGCCGAGCAGATCGACACGGGGCGGCTTCGGCCCGAGGAATATCAGGTGATGGTGGCCGCCTGCTGCGGCTGCGCGCTGGTGGAGCAATGTGAAAAGTGGCTGGCGACCCATTGCGATCTCGCCAGGGTGCCGCCGCCGGGATGCCGGATCTCGGCGCCGCTGACCCGGCTCAGGCGCGCGAAATGAGATAGGTGCACTTTTTTGAGAGGGGAGTGCATCTCACTGCGGCCCGTTAAACATGAGCGGGCCGCTTTTTTCTGCCCGGCTTCCGCGGCAGCCGGGGAGCGATCGTAAGACCGCGCCCTGCTCTGACCCTGCAGGCGGGGCTGCACGCTCAAGAAACAGGCTGATGCATCGGGACCGCCTTCCGTATAGGCGGTTCGCTTTGACTTGCACCCCGCGCCGCCGATAGCTAGTGGCGTTGCAAATTCTGGAGTACCCCGCATGGTCATGACCCGCTTTGCCGGCGCCGCGCTTGCGCTCGCGCTTTCCTTCGCATCTGGCACCGCTTCGGCGCAGGAGTTCGTGGCCAAGATCGGCCATCTCGAAAGCACGGCGCAGAGCCGCCACGTGCACCTCGAGAAGGTCGCCGAGCTGGTCAAAGAGCGCACCGAAGGCGCGGTCGAGCTGCAGATCTTCCCGCAGGGCCAGCTGGGCAACCAGCGCCAGATGAACGAGGGCGTGCAACTCGGCACCATCGAGGGCACCGTCGCCCCGGCCGCCTTCCTTGGCGGCTTCAACCCGGCGGTGTCGATCCTCGATATCCCCTACCTGATCCCCGAGGACGCCGCCGAGGCGCAGGCGCTGCGCGAGGGCCCCTTCGGCCAGGCGTTGCTGGACACCTTCTCGGACAAGGGCATGGTCGCGCTGATGCTCTGGCCGAATGGCAAGAAGCAGTTCACTTCGAACAAGCCGCTCGACAATCTCGCCGCCTTTGCCGACCAGAAGTTCCGGGTGATGGACAGCTCGATCCTCATTGAGCAGTTCAACGCGCTGGGCGCCTCGGCCATCGCGCTGCCCTTCGGCGAGCTCTACACCTCGCTGCAGACCGGCGTCGTGGACGGCGAGGAGAACCCGCTCGATACCATCAAGAACATGAAGTTCTACGAGGTTCAGGAGAACGTGGTGATCTCGGATCACGGCGCGATGGAAGACGTGGTTCTGTTCAACCCGATGTTCTGGGAGAGCCTGCCGGCCGAGTATCAGGACGTGATCAAGGGCGCCTTCGCCGAGGTCATCCCCGATCTGACCGCCCACAAGGCCGCCGCCGTCGAAGAGGCGCTGCAGGTGATCAAGGACTCGGGGACCAACGTCCGCGTCGCCTCGCCCGAAGAGCGTGCCGAGCTGCGCGAGCTGACCTGGGGCCCGGCCTCGGAAGCCTATGTCGCCATGGCCGGTGAAACCGGCAAGACGCTGCTGGACGCCTACGAGACGGCCACCGCCAAATAAGTCCGCGCCCCGCGGGGCGACCTGACTTTCCAAGACCTTACAGGGCGCCCGGTTCTCCGGGCGCCTCTTTGCAAGACGCCGCCCGACCGCTGATCCGGAGACCGCCCATGACATTCCTCAACTTGCTGCGAAGGGTCGAGCGCACGATCCTCGTGGTGCTGTTCCTGACCATGGTGGCGCTGTTCTTCGGCTCGGTGGTGGTGCGGGAATTCGGCGGCACCATGGCCAGCCGCTTTGCCTGGATCGAGGAAGCGGTGCGGCTGATGAACCTTTTCCTGGTCTTCCTCGCGCTCGGCCTCGCGCTGGAGCGCGGCAAGCACGTGGGCATCACCAACCTGCGCGACAAGCTGCCCGAACCCGCGCGGCGCTGGCTCTTGCGGGTCATCGACACGGTGGGGCTGCTCTTTTCGCTCTACGTGGCGTGGCTGGGCGTACAGATGGTTGAGTTCGTGCTCAAATCCGGCCAGACCTCGCCGACGCTGGGGATCCCCATGGGGCTGATCTATCTGGCGCCGGTCATCGGCTTCCTGCTGCTGGCGCTGCGCTACGGGCTGAGCCTCTTCGGCGTCATCGACCGCTTCGCGGCGCAGGCGGAGGCCGAGTGATGCTGATCCTGATCGTCCTCCTCGCCGCGCTGCTGCTGCTTGCCGGTTTCGAGATGCTGCTGGTGCTGGGCGTGCCCGCGCTGGCTTACAAGGAGCTCTTCTACGCGAGGCTGCCGGACCCGGCGATCGTGCAAAAGATCGTCGGCGGCATAGACCACACGACGCTGCTGGCCATCCCCTTCTTCATTTTCGCAGCAAACCTCATGGGGGCGGGGCAGATCGCCGCGCAGCTGGTCAACGTGGTGAAGGCGCTGGTCGGCCATACCCGGGGCGGCATCGGACACGTGGTGGTCGGCGGCTCCATGGCCTTTGGCGCGGTCTCGGGCTCGGCCCCGGCGACGGTCGCGGCGATGGGCCGAATGGTCTATCCCGAGATGCGCCGGGCCGGCTACTCGGACAAGTTCAGCCTCGGCCTGCTGGTGGCCAGCGCCGAGACCTCGCTGCTGATCCCGCCGTCGATCACGCTCATCGTTTACGGCTGGATGACCGGCACCTCGATCTCGCGGCTCTTTGCCGGTGGGCTCGCCGTGGGGCTGGTGCTTGGCCTGGCCTTCGCGCTCTTTGTCTGGCTCGAGGCCGGCAAGGGTGGGGTGACCCGCGAGCCGCGCGTGGCGTGGTCCGAACGTCTGCGGGCCATCTGGCAGGCGAAATGGGCGCTCGGGATGCCGGTCATCATCCTTGGCGGCATCTATTCCGGCGTCATCACCCCAACCGAGGCGGCGGCGGTCAGCGTGGTCTATGCCATCGTCGTCGAGGCCTTCATCCTGCGCAGCCTGACGTGGAACGACCTGTTCAAGATCACCGAGCGCAGCGCCATCAACACCGCGATCATCTTCGTGCTCTTGGCGATGGGCGGGCTGATCTCCTTCTTCGTGACGCTGGCGCAGGTGCCGAACTCGATCATCGGCCTTCTGGAGTCGGTGGACGCGGGCTGGATCACCTTCCTGATGGTGGCCAACCTCTGCTTCTTCGTCGCGGGCATGTTCATCGACCCGAACTCGGCGCTGCTGGTGCTGGTGCCGCCGCTCTTCCCGGTCGCGCAGTCGCTGGGGATTGACCCGGTGCACTTCGGCATGATCGTCACGCTGAACATCTCACTGGGGATGATCACGCCGCCCTTCGGGCTGGATATCTTCGTGGCCTCCTCGACTCTGGGCAAGCCGGTGTCGCAGATCATTGCCGGGGTCTGGCCCTTCGTCGTGGTCAACATCCTGGTGCTGCTGCTGATCACCTATCTGCCGCAGATTTCGCTCTTCGTGCCGAAACTGATCTTCGGGTGAGCCCGGCGCGCGGCGGCCCTCCACATCGCGGCGCCGCCCTGCTACACCTGCGACAACCTCGCGAGAAAAAGGGCGTTTGCGCATGACCACTCCGAAACCCGTTGTCCTGACCATCCTCGACGGCTGGGGCCTGCGAGACGAGACGGCGTACAACGCCCCGGCGCTGGCCAAGACGCCCACGATGGACAGGCTCTACGCCACATGCCCGCATGCCACGCTGGTCACCTTCGGGCCCGAGGTCGGCCTGCCGAGCGGCCAGATGGGCAATTCGGAAGTGGGCCACACCAACATCGGCGCGGGCCGGGTGGTGGCGATGGATCTGGGCCAGATCGACCTCGCGATCGAGGACGGCTCCTTCTTCAAGAACGAGGCGATCCTCGACTTCGCTGCCAAGGTGAAGGCTGCGGGCGGTCGCGCACACCTGATGGGGCTCGTCTCGGACGGCGGCGTGCACGGTCACATCACCCACATCAAGGCGGCGGTGAAGCTGCTGGTCGATCAGGGCCTCGAAGTGGTGCTGCACGCGATCACCGATGGCCGCGACGTGGCGCCGAAGTCGGGTGAAGGCTTCGTGAAGGATCTTGACGAAAGCCTGCCCGAGGGTGCCAGCATCGGCACCGTCATCGGTCGCTACTACGCCATGGACCGCGACAACCGCTGGGAGCGGGTTCAGACGGCCTATGAGGCGATGGTGGGCGGGAAGGGCGAAACCGCCCCCGACGCGGTCACCGCCGTTGCCCAGAGCTACGCCAATGACAAGACCGACGAGTTCATCCCGGCGACCGTGATCGGCGGCTACGAGGGGCTGACGGCGGGCGACGGTTTCTTCTGCCTCAACTTCCGCGCCGACCGGGCGCGCGAGATCCTCGCGGCCATCGGCGCGCCGGACTTCGACGGGTTCGAGCGCGAGAAGCCCGAGCTTTCGGCGCTGCTCGGCATGGTCGAATACTCGGACAAACACAACGCCTACATGACGACAGCCTATCCCAAGCGGGTGATCGTCAACACGCTGGGCGAATGGGTGGCCAAGCACGGGCTCACGCAGTTCCGCCTCGCCGAGACCGAGAAATATCCTCATGTCACCTTCTTCCTGAACGGTGGCAAGGAGACGCCTGAGGAAGGCGAGGACCGCTTCATGCCCAAGTCGCCCAAGGTGGCGACCTACGACCTGCAGCCCGAGATGTCCGAACCCGAGGTCGCCGAGCGCTTCGTCGCGGCGATCGAGAAGGGCTATGACCTCATCGTCACCAATTTCGCCAACCCCGATATGGTCGGTCACACCGGCGATCTCGACGCGGCAATCAAGGCCTGCGAGGCGGTGGACGACGGGCTCGGCAAGGTGGTCGCGGCGCTCGAGAAGGTCGGCGGCGCCATGGTGGTCATCGCGGACCACGGCAATTGCGAGACCATGTGGGACGACGAGACGAATGGGCCTCACACCGCGCATACGACCAACCCGGTGCCGGTGATCCTTTTCGGCGGACCCGAGGGCGCGACGGTGCATGACGGCATCCTCGCCGATGTCGCTCCGACGCTGCTGCAGCTGATGAACCTGCCGCAGCCCGAGGAGATGACCGGGACGAGCCTGATCGACGAATGAGAGCCGCCGCGCTGATCCTTTGCCTGATGGCGGGTCCGGCGCTGGCGCAGGCCCCGGGCGAGGCTGCCCGTGCCGCGGCACGGGCGCTGGAAGCGGCTTCTGTGCAATTGGGGCAGGCGGACACCGCGCGCGACCGCGTCAAGGCGCTGACCCGCACTGTCGAGGCCTATGAGGACGGGCTTGCCGCCCTGCGCGACGGGCTCCGGGACGCGGCCGTGCGCGAGACCGAGCTGAGCCGCCGGCTTGCCGCGCAGGAGGGCGAGGTGGCGCAGCTTCTGGGCGTGCTGTCGAGCCTCGGCAGCACGGCGGCCCCCGAGGCGCTGCTGCATCCGGCGGGGCCCGTCGGCTCGGCGCGGGCGGGCATGCTGCTGTCGGCGGTGACGCCGGGATTGGCGCAGGAGGCGCGCCAACTGCGCTCCGACCTCGACGAGGTGGCGCAGCTGCGGACCCTGCAGGAAAGCGCCGCGCAAACCCTGCGCGAGGGGCTGGCCGGTGTGCAGGCCGCGCGCACCGAGCTTAGCCAGGCGGTGGCCGACCGCACCGACCTGCCGATGCGTTTCACCGAGGACCCGGTGCGCACCGCGATCCTCATCTCGGCCACAGAGACGCTGGAGGGCTTTGCCTCCGGCCTGTCGAACATCTCGCAGGGCGAGGCGCCGAACCGGCTGCCACCCGTGGATGCGCGGCGCGGCAGCCTGCCGATGCCGGTGCGCGGGCAGGTGCTGCGCGCGGCGGGCGAGGCGGATGCCGCCGGGGTCTCGCGACCCGGCATCGTGATCGCCACGCTGCCGCAGGCCATCGTCACCACGCCCACTGCCGCCACCGTGCGCTACTCCGGCCCGCTGCTCGATTATGGCCTCGTGACCATTCTCGAGCCGCAGCCGGATTTGCTCATCGTCCTCGCGGGGCTGGACGAGACCTATGCGGCGACGGGGGAAATCCTTTCCGAGGGCGCACCCGTCGGGCTGATGGGAGATGCAGCAGGCGACGGGGCGTCACCGTCACGTGAAGGTTCCGGCGCTGGACGCACGGAGACCCTGTATATAGAGGTAAGAGAGGGCGACGCGCCCGTGGACCCGCTAGAATGGTTCGCCAGCGACAAGGGATGATCTGAGGATGAACAAGTTTCTGATGGCCGCACTGGGCGGCACCGTGGCAGGCGTGGTGGCGACGACGCAGTTCGTCGGCCCGCTGCTGGCCCAGGAAGCCGAGAAGAACACCAGCGTCTACGAACAGCTCGACCTCTTCGGCGACATCTTCGAGCGCATCCGTGCGCAATATGTCTCGGAGGTGGATGACAAGAAGCTGATCGAGGCTGCCATCAACGGCATGCTCACCTCTCTCGACCCGCATTCGAGCTACCTTCCGCCCGACGATGCCGCCGACATGCGCGTGCAGACACGCGGCGAATTCGGCGGGCTTGGCATCGAGGTCACCCAGGAAGATGGCTTCGTCAAGGTCGTCTCGCCGATGGACGGCACCCCTGCCGCCGAGGCCGGCGTGCAGGCCGGGGATTTCATCACCCATGTCGACGGCGAGTCGGTTCTCGGGCTGAACCTCGACGAGGCGGTCGACAAGATGCGCGGGCCGGTCGGCTCCGAGATCGTCATCACCGTGGTGCGCGAGGGTGAGGACGAGCCCTTCGATATCTCGATCATCCGCGACACGATCACCCTCACCGCCGTGCGCACCCGCCGCGAGGGCGACAGCGTGGTGCTGCGCGTGACCACATTCAACGACCAGACCTTCCCCAACCTCTCGGAAGGGCTGGCCAAGGAGGTCGAGGCCGCGGGCGGCATCGACAAGATCAACGGCATCGTGCTCGACCTGCGCAACAACCCGGGCGGCCTTCTGACCCAGGCGATCAAGGTCGCCGACGCCTTCCTCGACAAGGGCGAGATCGTGTCGACCCGGGGCCGCAACGCCGCCGATGGCGAGCGCTACAATGCCACCGAGGGCGACCTTTCGGACGGCAAGCCGATCGTGGTGCTGATCAACGGCGGCTCGGCCTCGGCGTCCGAGATCGTCGCCGGTGCGCTGAAGGATCACCACCGCGCCGTCGTCGTGGGCACCAAGAGCTTCGGCAAGGGCTCGGTGCAGACGGTCATGCCGCTGCGGGGCGACGGCGCGATGCGCCTGACCACCGCGCGCTACTACACCCCCTCGGGCCGCTCGATCCAGGCGCTCGGCGTCTCGCCCGACATCGTCGTCGAGCAGCGTCCGCCCGAGCCGGAGAGTGAAGAGGACACCGTGCCCGGCTTCGGCCGCTCCGAGGCCGACCTGCGCGGCGCGCTGGACAACGACAGCCTGACCGAGGACGAGGTCCGCCAGATTGAAGAGGACCGCGCCAAGGCCGAGGAAGCCGCCAAGTTGCGCCAGGACGACTACCAGCTGGCCTATGCGATCGACATCCTCAAGGGCCTCAGCGTTCTCGGCGACGAGCAGGCGCTCATGCAGCAGGCGCAGGCGGCTGACAAATAAGGTTTCCGGGTTTCCGGGACTGGCAAAGGCGCGTCCCGCGGGGCGCGCCTTTGTCCGTCGGGGGGTGCTTCCAGTGGCTTCGGCTCGTGGCCAGACGGGTCGTCCCTTCCAAAATTCCTGAACCGGCGCTAGCGTGCGCCGCAAACCAAGGAGCCTCCGATGAAGACCATGACCCCCGAAGAAATCGCCGCGCTGCCCTATCGCCGCAACGTCGGCGTGATGCTGGTCAACGCCGCCGGGCACGTCTTCGTCGGCCAGCGACTCGACAGCGAGGTGCCCGCCTGGCAGATGCCGCAGGGCGGGATCGACGAGGGCGAGGGGCCACAGGAGGCCGCCCTGCGCGAGCTCGAGGAAGAGATCGGCGTCAGCCCCTCGCTGGTCACCGTCGAGGCCGAGACCGAGGGCTGGCTCTGCTATGATCTGCCGCACGACATCGTGCCGCGCATCTGGAAGGGCCGCTACAAGGGGCAGGAGCAGAAGTGGTACCTGCTGCGCTTCCACGGCGAGGATGCGCAGGTCAACATCCAGACCGAGCACCCCGAGTTCTCGGAATGGTGCTGGCTGCCGGCGGATGAGGTTCTGGGCCAGATCGTGCCCTTCAAGCGCCCCGTTTACGAACAGGTCATCGCCGCCTTCCGGGAGAAGCTGTGATCCGTACCGCGTTCCTGTTCCTCGTTCTGTTGCTTGGTGTGGCCAGTCCGGCCTTTGCGCTCAAGTGCCTGCCGCCGGACGTGGCGCGCGACGTGCGCGCGGCGAAGTCCGAGCAGACCGAGTGGATCGCGGTGAACGGCATGCTCGAGACCGGACCGGTGCCACGCAGTTCGGGCGAAGTGCCCGCGCGCTTCTGGGGCTGGGCACTGGGGCGGGCGGGCTTCGACCGCCCCTTCGACCAGCGCATCACCCTGCGCGTTTCCTGCTACGGCCCATGGTGCGGCGAGGCTCGGACCGGCCCCATGGCGGCGCTGCTGAAGCGCGAGGAGGGCCGGCTTGTGCTGATCGCCGACCCCTGCAACGCCAACCGCTGGCCCGGTCCCAGCGCCCGCCAGGTGAGGGCGCTGGTGAAGAGCTGCGGCGCGGGGTGCCGCTGAATTACCGCAGCCGGTGCAGCACCTCGAGCGAGGCATAGCCGTCCGGCACCACGCCGACCGCACGCTGGTAGTCCCGCAGCGCCTTGATCGTGTTCGGCCCGATGCGCCCGTCGACCCCCGAGGGATCGAAGCCCGCCTGCCTCAGCCGCACCTGAAGCTCTTTGCGCTCGTCGCTGGTCAGCGCGCGCTCGTCATCGGGCCAACTGGCGCGGATCGGCGCGCCGCCCATGATCCGGTCGGCCAGGTGCCCGACCCCGATCACATAGGCGTCGGCGGCGTTGTAGCGCGAGATCACCTTGAAGTTCTTGAAGGTCAGGAAGGCCGCGCCCCTGTGTCCCGCCGGCAGCAGCAGCCGGGCCGAGCCGAAGTCCTGTACCGGGCGTCCGTCCATGCCGACCACGCCGAGCCGCGCCCAATCCGAGGGCATGCGGCTCGTGCTGCCCGCCAGCTCGTAGTCGAAGCCGCGCGGCAGCTGTACCTCGACTCCCCAGGGCTGACCGTGGATCCAGCCGTTCTCGGCAAGGTAATGCGCCGTCGAGGCCAGCGCGTCGGCGGGGTCGTCCGACCAGATGTCGCGCTTGCCGTCGCCGGTCCAGTCCACCGCCAGCGCGCGGTAGGAGGAGGGGATAAACTGCGTGTGGCCCATCGCCCCGGCCCAGCTGCCGGTCATGTGCTCGGGGCTGGTGTCGCCGTTCTGGATGATGTGCAGCGCGTCGATCAGCTGACCCTCGAAGAAAGAGCCCCGCCGCGAGCCAAAAGCCAGCGTCGCCAGCGCCGGGATCACCGGATGCGTGCCTCGATGGCTGCCATAGGCGCTTTCCATGCCCCAGATGGCCAGCACCACTTGCCGGTCGACGCCGTAGCGCGCCTCGATCTGGCGCAGAAGCTGGTCATGCTGCGCCAGCGCCGCCCGGCCGTTCTCGATGCGCGTGTCCGAGACCGCCGAGCCGAGGTAGGCCCAGAGTGTCTTGGTGAACTCCGCCTGGTTGTTGATCTTGTGCAACGCGTCCGTGTCGAGCGCGACGTTGCGGAGCGAAACGTCGAGGGTGCGCTCGCTGATCCCCTCGGCGCGGGCACGCGCGCGGAAGCTGGTGAGCCAGCGGGCGAACTCCTGCTGCACCTCGCTGGCGGGGACCACCTGCGCGGGCTCCGCCGCGACAAAGGCGAGAGGGCGCAGCGCCGGGCGCTGCGAGATCACCGGGGCGGTGAAGTCGTCTAGGCGGTCTGCCGAGACCTGCGTGGCCATCAGGCACAGCGCGAGGCCGGAAAGGCTCCGTTTCATCTGGGGTCACCTACTGCTCGTGTTCTTGTTGACCGGAAGGCTACCGCGTGCGAGGCGTTTTGCGAAGGAGGGGCCGCGATCACATTTCACGCAATCGGCAAGAGATTGCGGACGGGGGGCTCACATCCGGATCGCGCAGCTGCCTCTCTCGGCCTCCATGCGCGCCATGAAGCCGCGCAGCATCGGCACGCGCTCGGGCCGGAAGGAGGTCTCCAGCACCTCCATCCCGACCATCCGGTCGAGCCGAAACGTGCGGTAGTCGGCGCGCAGCAGGCACCAGGCGATCAGGCAATGCGAATTGTCGAGCAGCAGCAGCGACAACGGCTTCACTTCGCGCTGCGTCGCCGCGCCCTGCGCGTCGCGGTAGCCGAAGCGGATGTGCCACTCTTCCCGGCAGGCGCAGCGCAACCGGGCGGCGTCGATGGTGGGCTCGGCCGGGGGCGAGAAGCGATGCGCGGTCAGCACCGCGTGGCGCAGCTGGTGGGCCTGCCGCTCGGGCAGGCGGGCGCGCAGCTTTGCCAGCGCATTGCGCGCCGCATGGGCCAGCGCCGGATCGGCCAGCGCCTCGACCTCGCGCAGCCCCAGCACCAGCGCCTCGAGCTCGTCCTCGTCGAACGACAGCGGCGGCAGGTGCGGGTCCTCGATGAGGGTGAAGCCATAGCCGGCCTCGCCGTCGATCACCGCGCCGAGCCCGCGCAGAGACCCGATGTCACGATAGAGCGTGCGCTCCGACACCCCCGTTTCCTGCGCCAGCGTGGCGGCGGTGACGGGGGAGGGCAGGCGGCGCATGGCCTGCATGAGCTGGAAGAGGCGTTCGGTCCGGGACATGGCCGCATCATCCTGCACCGTCCTGACAGATTTCGGCAAGAGCGCCGGCTAGGGTCCGAGGCGCCGGCACTTCCTTCCCTCCAAGTCCCGAAAAGGACCCATTCCATGCTGACCCTGATTTCTCTACCGCCCGCGCTCGGCGAGCCGTCCAACAGTCCCTTCTGCGTGAAGGCGATGATCCTGCTGGAAATGTCCGGCCTCGACTGGCAGCCGCGATTCCTGCGGATACCCGAGGGGCCCTATGGCAAGTTGCCGGTGCTGGAGACGCCGCAGGGCGCGGTGCCCGACAGCGCGCTCATCCAGACTTGGCTGGAGGCGCAGGGGGCGGATGTCTTTCCCGGCTTCGACGGTGCCGCGCGCGGCATGGCCCATGCGGTGATGCGCCTGGCCGAGGACAGCCTGCGGTTGCAGCTGGTGCACGACCGCTGGCTCGATGCCCGCGTCTGGCCGCAGTTCTTCCCGCATGTGTTCAAGGACATGCCCGACGGGCTCGAGGCCAAGGTGCAGGAAAGCCAGCGGCAGGGCATGACGTGGCAGGGGATCGCGCGCTATTCGGAGGAGGACCGCTGCACGCTGGCGGAAATGGACCTCGATGCGCTGGTCGCCGTGCTGGGTGAGGGGCCGTGGCTCTTCGGCGCACGGCCCTCGGCTGCGGATGCCTCTGCGCTGCCTGTACTGAGCATGATCGACCGGCTGCCCGGCGAGACCGCGCTGCGCCGGGCGCTCCGCGCGCGGCAGCCGCTGATGGACTACGTCGCGCGCGGTCGAGAGACGCTCTACGCGCCGCTCAACGATCGGATTTACGTGTCCGGCTGACCTTGCGGGCGGTCTTGGCGTCCTTGGCGCGGGCCTGCACGTCCTTGCGGCGTGCGGGTCCCTTGCCCTTGCCGCCCTTGCCTTTCGGCCCGCCCTTGCCACCGGGGGTTTTCTTGAACCGCCCGTAGCCCGCGGGCTTGCGGTGGCGCGGGGCCTCGACCGCCTCGCCCGCCAGTTCCAGCAGTTCCAGCCCGATGCCGCCGGTCACCGGCGTCACGTCCACCAGCTTCACCCGCACCCGCAGGCCCAGCGTGATCAGCGTGCCGGTGTCGGCGCCCATCAGCGTGCCCGCGTCGCGGTCGAAGTGGAAGAACTCGTTGCCGAGGTTGCGGATCGGCACCAGCCCGTCGGCACCGCTCTCGTCGAGCTTCACGAAGACCCCGAACTTGGCGATACCGCTGATCCGCCCGCCGAATTCCGCGCCGACGCGCTCCGACAGGTAGGCCGCGAGGTAGCGGTCGGTGGTGTCGCGCTCGGCCATCATCGAGCGCCGCTCGGTGTCCGAGATGTGCTCGGCGGTCTGCTGCAGCCGCTCGATGTCCTCCTGGCTCAGCCCGTCGTCGCCCCAACCGTGCGCGGTGATGAGGCCGCGGTGCACGATGAGGTCCGAATAGCGGCGGATCGGCGAGGTGAAATGCGCGTAGTTGCGCAGCGCCAGGCCGAAGTGGCCGAAGTTCTCGGGGTTGTAATAGGCCTGCGTCATCGAACGCAGCGTGGCGAGGTTTATCAGCTCGGCATCCTCGCGCCCCGCCGCGTCGTGCAGCAGCTTGTTGAGATGCGCGGTCTTCAGCACCTGCCCCTTGGCCAGCGTCAGCCCAGAGGCCAGCGCGGTCTCGCGCAGCGCGTCAAGCTTTTCGGGCGGCGGCTCCTCGTGCACGCGGAAGAGCAGGGGTGTGCGCTTGGCGATCAGCGTCTCCGCTGCCGCCACGTTGGCGAGGATCATGAACTCCTCGATCAACTTGTGCGCGTCGAGCCGATCGACGAAGTTGACCGACGCCACGGTGCCATCCTCGGCCAGAACGATCTTGCGCTCGGGCAGCTCGAGGTCGAGCGGCTGGCGCCGTTCTCGCGCGGCGCGCAGCGCGTTGTAGGCTGCGTAGAGCGGGCGGATCACATCCTCCAGAAGCGGCCCGGTCTTGTCGTTGGGCTGGCCGTCCATCGCCGCCTGCACTTCGGCGTAGTTCAGCGAGGCGGGCGAGCGCATCAACCCGCGCTGGAACTCATGCGAGCGCTTGTTGCCCTCGGCGTCGATCACCATGCGCACCGCGATGCAGGCGCGCGGCACGCCCTCGTGCAGCGAGCACAGGTCACCCGACAGCCGGTCTGGCAGCATCGGCACGACGCGGTCGGGGAAGTAGCTCGAGTTGCCGCGCTTCTTGGCCTCGCGGTCGAGCTGCGAGCCCGGCAGCACGTAATGCGCCACGTCGGCGATGGCGACCCAGATGACATGGCCGCCGGGGTTCTTCGGATCCGTGTCGGGCTCGGCGAAGCAGGCGTCGTCATGGTCGCGCGCGTCGGCGGGGTCGATGGTCACCAGCGGCAGCTCGCGCAGGTCGGTGCGGCCCTTGAGGCCCGCGGGCTTCATCCGGTCGGCCTCTTCCAGCACCTTGGCCGGGAAGTCGTCGGGAATGCCGTGCTGGTGGATGGCGATGAGCGAGACCGCCTTGGGTTCCGACGGATCGCCAAGCCGCATCACGATGCGCGCCTTCGGCAGCCCCATGCGCGAGGCGCGCGGTCCGGCCTGCTCGGCCTCCACCAGCTCGCCATCCTTGGCGCCGCCCATGGCATCGGGGGCCACCAGCCATTCCTTGTCGGCGCCCTTGTCGATCGGCACGATGCGCCCGCCCTCGGGGCCCTTGCGGAAGATGCCGACGATCTTGCGCGGGCTGACACCGATCTTGCGAATGAGCCGCGCCTCGTAGTTGTGGTCGGCTTCGTGCACCACCTGCAGTTTGGCAAGGATGCGGTCGCCCTCGCCGAGCGCCGGGTCGGAGGCGCGCAGGACCAACAGCACGATCGGCTCGACGCCCTCGCCGTGCCATTCCAGTGGCTGCGCGAAAAGATCACCATTCTCGTCCGGCGCCCTGACCTGCAGCACCGAGACCGGCGGCAGCCGGTCGGGGTCACGGTAGGTCTTGTGGCGTTTCTCCAGGTGCCCCTCGGCCTCGAGCTCCTTGAGGATGCGCTTGAGGTCAATCCGCGCAGCGCCCTTGATGCCAAAGGCCTTGGCGATGTCGCGTTTCGCGGTCTGGGTCGGGTGCGCGGTGATCCAGTCGAGGATCTCGGCTTTCGAAGGCAATTTGCTCATGCCGCAGCCGTAGCATGGGCGGCGGGCAGCGTCATCGCGATTCTCTCGCGGTCTCACCTCTGCGGCAACCGCCGGGTTTGCCGCCGCGCCCGCCTCTTCGCCTGAACATAAATATCCCGGGGGAGCCGCCGCAGGCGGCGGGGGCAGAGCCCTCTTCTTCTCTTCGCCGCCGCCATCGCATTTGCACGCGCGCGCGCCGCGCGGTAGCCAAGGGCAAACCACGCCCGGAGATGCGCTCATGACCACCGATCCCGTTCAGCTTACCGCCGACCTCATCCGTTGCCCGTCGGTCACCCCCGAGGAGGGCGGCGCGCTGGTGTTGCTGCAGGGAATGCTGGAAGCGGCGGGCTTTGCCTGCACCCGGGTCGATCGGGGCGGGGTGTCCAACCTCTTCGCCCGCTGGGGCGAAAAGGGCCACGCCAGCACCTTCGGTTTCAACGGTCACACTGATGTGGTGCCGGTGGGCGATGTAGCCGCCTGGACCGTCGATCCCTTCGGCGCCGAGGTGAAAGACGGCATCATGTACGGGCGCGGCGCGACCGACATGAAGTCGGGCGTCGCCGCCTTCGCCGCCGCGGCGGTGGACTTCGTGAAAGAGACCCCGCCCGAGGGCGCCATCGTCCTGACCATCACCGGCGACGAGGAGGGGGACGCGCTGGATGGCACCACGGCTCTGCTCGACTACATGGAGGCCGAGGGCGAGAAGATGTCGATCTGCATCGTCGGCGAGCCGACCTGCCCCGAAGAGATGGGCGACATGATGAAGATCGGCCGCCGCGGCTCGATGAACGCGCATTTCACCATGACCGGCAAGCAGGGCCATTCGGCCTACCTGCACCGCGCGCTCAACCCGATGCCGGCCATGGCGCGGCTGATGGACCGGCTGTCGAGCCACGTGCTCGACGAGGGCACCCAGCATTTCGACCCCTCGACGCTGGCGGTGGTGACCATCGACACCGGCAACCCGGCAACCAACGTCGTGCCGGCGCAAACCCGCGCCACCCTCAACATCCGCTTCAACGACACCCACAGCGGCGCCTCGCTCTCGGACTGGCTGCGCGCCGAGACGGCCAAGGTCGATGCCGAGTTCGGCACCCGCACGGAGCTGAAGATCAAGATCTCGGGGGAGGCCTTCCTGACCCCGCCGGGGCCGCTCTCGGACCTGGTGGCGCAATCGGTCGAGGCCGAGACCGGCCGCACCCCCGTGCTCTCGACCACAGGGGGCACCTCGGACGCGCGCTTCGTGCGGCACCACTGCCCGGTGGTCGAATTCGGCCTCGTCGGCAAGACACTGCACCAGGTCGACGAGAACGTAGAAGTGGCCCAGATCACCCAGCTCAAGGCGATCTATACCCGGATGCTGCGCGCGTATTTCGCCTGAGGCGGGAAGGGCCCGTCAAAGCCCGCGCCGGGCCCGCTGCCCGGAGCGGGTAGCGGTGGGATTCGCCCCCTTCGCATCTGGCCTCCGCCACGGCAGGGCCGCGCTAAGTCGCCGGGGTGACGTTGGAATTCTCCCCGGTCCCGTCGCGCGCCAAAAATTTTGCCGCGCTGCGACATTCCTGCCACGCCCCCCGCGCCGCGTGGAGTTGCGGTAGACGAAGCCCGTTGCCTTGCGTATCCTCTGGCGCAAACGGGGCGCATACGATCCCGACTTACAGAGGCAGTATTGGCATGTTCCCCGAACGGTTTTCGAACCTTCCGGCTTACGCGTTTCCGCGCCTGCGGGCGTTGCTCGATTCCTTCGAGCCCGGCGGCGAGGTCATCCACATGACCATCGGCGAGCCGAAGCACGCCTTCCCGGCGTTCGTCGGCGAGGTGCTGGCCGAGTCGGTTCATGAGTTCGGCAAATACCCGCCCAACGAGGGCACACCGGAACTGCGCGCCACCATCGCCGCGTGGATCGCCCGCCGCTACGGCGTGACCGTCGATCCCGACACGCAGGTGAGCACGGTGAACGGCACCCGCGAGGGGCTCTACAATGCCGCCATGGCGCTCTGCCCGGAGACCAAGAACGGCCAGCAACCGCTGGTGGTGATGCCAAACCCCTTCTACCAGGTCTATGCGGTGGCCGGACTCTCGGTCGGCGCCGAGCCGGTCTATGTGAACGCGACCGAGGCGACCGGCCATCTGCCCGACATCGCGGGTCTGCCCGAGGACGTTCTCGCCCGCACTGCGCTGGTCTACCTTTGCTCGCCCGCCAACCCGCAGGGCGCCGTGGCCGACCAAGGCTACTGGCAGACGCTGATCGCGCTTGGCGAGAAACATGACTTCCAGATCCTCGCGGATGAGTGCTACTCCGAGATCTATCGCGGCGAGGCCCCAATGGGCGCGCTGCAGGTGGCGAGCGAGATGGGCGCCGATCCCGAGCGGGTGGTGATCTTCCACTCGCTGTCGAAGCGCTCGAACCTGCCCGGGCTGCGCTCGGGATTCGTGGCGGGCGGGCCCGAGAGCCTGCGCCGGATCAAGCAGCACCGGTCCTTTGCCGGCGCGCCGCTGCCCTTGCCCGTGCAGCGCGTGTCCGAGCGGGCCTGGGCCGACGAGACGCATGTGGAAGAGAACCGCGCCCTCTATCTCGAGAAGTTCGAGCTGGCGGACCGCATCTTCGGCAACGTGCCGGGCTACATGCCGCCGCAGGCAGGGTTCTTCCTCTGGCTGCCGGTCGAGGATGGCGAGGCCGCGGCGTTGAAGCTCTGGAAAGAGACCGGCGTGCGCGTGCTGCCGGGCGCCTACCTGTCGCGTGACACCGAGGCGGGAAATCCGGGGAAGGGGTTCCTGCGCGTGGCACTGGTGGCCTCCCGCGAGGAAACCGAGCGCGGGCTGACCCGGATCCGGGACTGCCTGTACGGGCAATAAGAAAAAACGACGAGGCGAGCGATGGCATATCAGGTGAAGGGGCGTGACCCGCTCTTCGACAGCAACATGCAGGCCGCGATCGAGAAGCGGGGCAGGGAGCTCGGCGGCATCGCCCTGATCGTTCTCGGCCTTCTGGCGGCGGCGATGATCGGGTCCTACACGCCGGACGATCCGTCGTGGCTCTCGGCCACCGACGCGCCGGTGCAGAACTGGCTCGGCCGGCTCGGCGCCTCGATCGCCGCGCCGCTTTTCATGATCGTCGGTCTCGGCAGCTGGGGCATCGCGTTGGTGCTGCTGGTCTGGGGTGTGCGTTTCGCCCTGCACCGCGGTGACGACCGGGCGCTCTCGCGCGTCGTCTTCGCGCCGATCTGGATCGCGCTGGCCTCGGTCTATGCCGCCGGGCTCACCACCGGGCCGGAATGGACCCACAGCTTCGGTCTTGGCGGACTTTTCGGGGACATGATGATGGGCACGGCGCTCGGCATCCTGCCTCTGAGCGCGGGCTTCGGGCTGAAACTGCTGACCGTGCTTCTGGGCGTTGGCCTGCTCGCGCTGGGGGCTTTCGTTCTGGGCTTCACCAAGCTTGAATTGCAAAACGTTGCGCGGTTCCTGCTGGTCGGGCTGATCATGTCCTATGCCTCGCTGCTGAACCTGCTGGGCCGTGGGGCCGGCGGCGCGATGGCCGCCGCGCACAAGGCGCAGGCCGCCCATTCCGACCGCCGCGCCCGCCGCGCCGAGGAAGCCGCCGAGGCGGAGGCCTGGGCTGCCACGCGCTATGGCGACACCGAGCAGGCGCAGGACTACCCGCAGGACTACGACCCGCAAGACTATGATCCCGAGCCACCGGTGCAGGCGCCGCGCCCGGTCTCGCGGGTGCGCCGAGCCGCCCCGCCGCCGCTCGAGCTGGAACCCGAAGAGCCCGAGCTGCTCGACGAGGACGATGCCTATGCCTACGCGCAGATGCAGGCATGGGAGCAGGCCGCCGCACCGGCGCCCGCCCCAGCACCCACCCCGCGCCCGGCACCCGAGCCGGTGAAGAAGCCGGGCCTTCTGGCCCGCATCACCCGCCGGGTCGAGCCGGATCCCGAACCCTATTATGACGACGAGGTCGAGCTCTTGCCGATCGAACCCGACAATGGCGAGGACCGGATCCGCGCCAAGATCGCCCACGCGGTGAAGAGCCGCCGGCGTCCCTCCATGCCCTCCTTCGGCAGTTCGAGCCGCACCGAGGATCCTAGCAAGCCGCTGACCAAGGGCCGTGGCCGTGGCCCGGCGCCGCTGATCTACAAGCCGACGCAGCTCTTGCGCGCCGAGCCGCCGCTGACCGCCGCGCATGCGGCACAGGAGCTGCCGCCCGAGCCGCCGCTCTCCGCCTCGCGGGCCGTGCCGCCGGCGCCCGAGCACCTCGCCGCGCGGCAGGGCTATGCCCAGACCTCGGGGCCCGCGCCCTTCACCCACGCCGAGGATCCCTATGACGCTCTGGCAGAGGCCGGTGCAGGCGCGCAGGGCTTCGATGACTACCGTGACTTTGACGATTACGGCGACGAGGCCTCTGCGGCCTATGGCGCGCAGCCCGTTCCGGCGGCCCGGCCCCGCGCCGAGGATCGCTACGCCGCGCAGCCGCTTGCCGAGGAAGATTTCGCCGAGGACGACTATTCGGACGATTTCACCTCCGACGGCGATGACGATGGCTACGGCGATGCCTACGTGGAGGCCGCGTCCCGCGACTACGACCTCGACGAGGAGGGCGACGAGGAGGATTACGTCCAGAGCTGGTCCAGCGATGGCGCCTCACGCCCGGAGATTCCGGTCGCCCAGCCCCGCAAAGTGGTGCAGAAACCCGAGCCCAAACCGATGCAGCCCTCGCGCCGCGCCCAGGCCGAGGCACAGCCGGCGCTGCATTTCACCGAGAACACCATCGACTACGAGCTGCCGCCGCTGCACCTCTTGGCCAGCGCAGAGAACATCGAGCGTCACGTACTCTCGGATGAGGCGCTGGAAGAGAACGCGCGGATGCTGGAATCGGTGCTCGACGACTACGGCGTGAAGGGCGAGATCGTCTCGGTCCGCCCCGGCCCCGTGGTCACCATGTACGAGCTCGAGCCCGCGCCGGGCCTCAAGGCCAGCCGTGTCATCGGCCTCGCCGACGACATCGCGCGCTCGATGTCGGCGCTTTCGGCGCGGGTCTCGACCGTGCCGGGCCGCTCGGTGATCGGCATCGAACTGCCCAACGACAAGCGCGAGATGGTCTCGTTCCGCGAGATCCTGTCGAGCCGCGACTACGACAACGGCACCCAGCGCCTGCCGCTGGCGCTCGGCAAGGACATCGGCGGCGATCCGGTCGTGGCCAACCTCGCCAAGATGCCGCACCTGCTGATCGCCGGCACCACAGGCTCGGGCAAGTCGGTGGCGATCAACACGATGATCCTGTCGCTGCTCTACAAGCTGACCCCCGAGGATCTGCGGCTGGTGATGATCGACCCCAAGATGCTGGAACTTTCCGTCTACGACGGCATCCCGCACCTGCTGAGCCCCGTGGTCACCGACCCCAAGAAGGCCGTCGTGGCGCTCAAGTGGGTGGTGGGCGAGATGGAAGACCGCTACCGCAAGATGTCAAAGATGGGCGTGCGCAACATCGACGGCTACAACGGCCGCGTCGCCGAAGCACTGAAAAAGGGCGAGATGTTCAAGCGCACCGTCCAGACCGGCTTCGACGACGAGACCGGCGAGCCGGTGTTCGAGACCGAGGAGTTCGAGCCGCGCAAGATGCCCTACATCGTCGTCATCGTCGACGAGATGGCCGACCTGATGATGGTCGCGGGCAAGGAGATCGAGGCCTGCATCCAGCGCCTCGCGCAGATGGCCCGTGCCTCGGGCATCCACCTGATCATGGCCACGCAGCGCCCCTCGGTGGACGTGATCACCGGCACCATCAAGGCCAACTTCCCCACCCGGATCTCCTTCCAGGTGACCTCGAAAATCGACAGCCGCACCATCCTCGGCGAGATGGGTGCCGAGCAGCTGCTGGGCATGGGCGACATGCTCTACATGGCTGGCGGCGCGCGCATCACCCGCTGCCACGGTCCTTTTGTGAGCGACGAAGAGGTCGAGGAGGTGGTGAACCACCTCAAGGCCTTCGGCCCGCCCGAATACGTCAACGGCGTGGTGCAGGGCCCGGACGACGAGAAGGCCGAGAATATCGACGCGGTGCTGGGTCTCAACACCGGCGGCAACACCGACGGCGAGGATGCGCTCTACGACCAGGCGGTGGCCATCGTCGTCAAGGACCGCAAGTGCTCGACCTCCTACATCCAGCGCAAGCTCGGCATCGGCTACAACAAGGCCGCACGCCTGGTGGAGCAGATGGAGGACGAGGGCGTCGTCTCGTCGGCCAACCACGTCGGCAAGCGCGAGATCCTCGTCCCCGAGCAGTGAGCTCTGTCCCGGCGCCACGCCTGTGGCCCCTCAGGGACCTGCGTATCTGAAAAGAGAAGAGGCCCGGGAGCGCGCGCTCCCGGGCCTCTTCTTCTATGTGCGCCTACCCCCGGGAAGCGCCCGCAGGGCGGGGCCGGAGTCCCCCGTCTTGCGCGGAGCTGCGCCGCCGGGCCGAGGCGGGGGCTTTGATCGCCCCGCCGCAAGCCCTAGATAGGCTTCAACGCCTGCGTGATATCGCATAGCCGCGCCGCGGTGTGCGACAGTCGGGCAGACCACGGCCAGAAGGACCTGAAGAATGATCCGCACTCTCATCGCCGCGCTCACGGCGCTGGTGCTCACCACGCTGCCGGCGGCGGCGCAGAAGCTCTCGCTGGGCGAGGTGTCCCAGTACCTGAACTCGATCCAGTCCGCGAAAGGACAGTTCACCCAGATCAACGGCGACGGCTCGATCTCGACCGGCACGATCTCGATCAAGCGCCCGGGCAAGGTGCGCTTCGAGTACAATCCGCCGGACCAGGCGCTCGTGCTGGCCTGGGCAGGGGCGGTCTATGTCTTTGACAAGAAGCTGGGCGGGCAGCCCGAAACCTACCCGCTGAGCCAGACCCCGCTGTCGATCATCCTCGACCGCAACGTCAACCTTGGCCGCGCCGGCATGGTGACCGGTCACGGATATGACGGTACCGCCACCACGGTGACCGCGCAGGATCCGCAGCATCCGGATCGCGGCTCGATCCAGATGAAGTTCACCGCGAACCCGGTGCAGCTGCGGCAATGGGTGATCACCGATGGCAATGGCGCCAAGACCACCGTCGTGCTCGGCGCGCTGAGCAATGCGCAGCTGCCGAACTCCGTCTTCGACGTGAACCGGGTGAAATAAGGCGGCCCCGCGCGGCCCGCATCATCGCCAAGACGCAGAAGGCCGGGCGCAGTGCCCGGCCTTTCGCGTTTCCTTGGCGCTGGCCTACCAGCGGCGCGCCTGCCGGCAATTGGCCAGCTGCACCTCGTAGACCACGGCGCGGTTGCCCACGTCCTCGGCCACGCGCAGCAGCCAGGACTTGCTGTTGTAGGTCCCGCGCGAGAAGCCGCCCCGGCCCTCGTGATAGGCAAGGTATTGGTTGCGTGCGTCGCGCAGACTGATTCCCAGCCGATCGCGGCTGCCGGCCATGTACCAGCCCATGAAATCCGTCGCGTCGCGGATGTCGTCGCGGTCGGCGCGCCAGCGGCCGGTTTCCTTGAGGTATTCGTCCCAGGTGCCGTCCAGCGCCTGACTGTAGCCGAAGGCCGAGCTTTGCCGGCCATAGGGAATCACCCCGAGCGCATAGCGGAACGGGGTCCGCGCGTCCGAGATGAATTTGCTTTCCTGATAGATCGTCGCCATCTGCACATGCACCGGCACACCCCATTTGCGCTCCGCGTCGCGGAACGCGCGGATATACTGGGGTCGCTCACGTATGATGGCGCATGCGTCTTCTAGATTGTTCGGGGCGCGGCCTGCACCGCCGCCTCCGCAGGACGCGGCCAACAACACCAGCGTCGCCGCGCGAAGCCATCTGCTCATCTGCCTCTCGCTTTTTTCTGCTCTTCTGGAAGTCTTTTTGCCTTTTGTTGACAGGGATTTTACCGCAAAGCCACCCGCGTTGGAATCACAATTCCTTCACCTCGGGTCGGCGGATCTCTGCCATACTGTCGGCCCGGTGTTCACAGTGTGTTTCCTCCGATGCCCGGCAAGGCATTGGACTTATTGCCGCAAAAATGTCAAAAATTGTTCTCAGAGGTGAACATGCACACAGCGCGCGCGAAATATCATCTGGGCCAGGTCGTCCGCCATCGCAAGCACCCGTTCCGCGGCGTGGTCTTCGATGTCGACCCAGAGTTCAGCAATACCGAGGAGTGGTATGAGGCCATTCCCGAGGAGTCGCGCCCGCGCCGTGAGCAACCGTTCTACCACCTGCTGGCCGAGAACGAGCAGAGCTTCTACGTGGCCTACGTGTCGGAGCAGAACCTGGTCGCAGATTATTCCGGCGAGCCGGTCGAGCACCCGGACATTCCTGACCTCTTCGGTGCCTTTGTCGACGGCAGCTACGAGTTGCACTTCCAGATGAACTGAAGAGCAAGAGCCTTGGAAGGCTCTTGCCGATGTCTTCGAAGAAATTTCGACCGCGCCGGGGTCAGGCAGCGTCCCGCAGCAGGTCGAGGAAAGCGCTCACATCCGCGGGTTGCAGCGACCAGTCGCAGACCAGGCGGCCGGTGAGCAGCTCGACATCGTCGCCCTCCAGATCGCCCGACGGGTAGTAGACCGCTCCGGCCTCCAGCACCTTGCGGTGCGCGGCGCGCGGCATCTCGAAGAAGACCATGTTGGCATGCGTGTCGTTGTGCACCGTCAGCCCCAGCCCCTTGAGACCTTGCAGCAGCTGGTCGCAGCGCGCGTTGGCCTTCTCCGCCAGATCCTTCCAGAGGTCATCCGTCAGGTAGGCGTCCATCTGCGCCGCCAGGTAGCGGTGCTTGGAGAAGAGATGCGCGCCGCGCTTGCGGCGATACTCGAATTCCTCGGCCTTGGCGGGATCGAAGATCACCACCGCCTCGACGCCCATCAGCCCGTTCTTGGTGCCGCCGAAGACGCAGATGTCGACGCCGGACTTCCAGCTCATTTCGGCCGGAGTGGCGCCGAGCTTCACCGCGGCATTGGCAAAGCGCGCGCCGTCGAGGTGGACCGGCAGGCCATACTCGCGGGCCACGGCGGTCAGCGCACGCAGCTCGTCGATCGTATAGTAGTTGCCCTTCTCGGTGAGCTGGGTGATCGACACCGGGCCGCGCTTCGGCCCGTGCACGCCGCGGTTGCCTTCGCCCTCGATCGCCGCGCGCAGCGCCTCGGGGGTCATGCGGTCGCCGCCCTTGACCAGCGTCAGCTTGGCCCCGCCGGAGTAGAACTCGGGCGCGTTGCACTCGTCCTCGTGGATGTGGGCCACCGGCGAACAGAAGACCGTGCCGTAGGGCGGGCAGAGCGTTGCTAGCGCCAGCGAATTCGCCGCGGTGCCGGTGGGTACCAGGTAGACGGCCGCCTCGGGAGCCTCGAAGAGATCGCGGATGCGCTCCGCCACCTGCACAGACAGCGCGTCCGACCCGTAGCCCGAGGTGTGGCCCTCGTTGGCGCGGGTCAGCGCCTCGAGCACCTGCGGAGGGATGGGGCCGGAATTGTCGGAGGCAAAGAACATCAGGTGGGCTCCTCGATAATGTAATCTTCCCAGTCGTCCTCGCCGACTTCGAACTCGGGCACGGTGCGGCCACGCATGGACACGCCGGCGGCATGGACGCTCTCGGGGTCGCCCGAGATCAGCGGGTGCCAGTCGAAGAGCGGCTTGCCCTGCCACAGCAGCCGATAGGCGCAGGTCTCGGGCATCCAGTAGGCGTGTTCGTCGATATTGTCGGGGCGCAGGACGATGCATTCCGGCACGAACTGGTGCCGGATCTCGTAGTTGGAGCAGAGGCAGGACTCGTCGTCGAGCAGGCGGCAGGACACGCAGGTCAGCGCGACCTCGCCGGTTTCCTCGTCCTCGAGCTTGTTGAGGCAGCACTTGCCGCAGCCGTCGCAGAGCGCCTCCCACTCCTTGTCATTGAGCTTGGAGAGCGGCTTCTTTTCCCAGAAGCGCGGGGTGAGCCCCTTGCGGTCGATGTGGTCGGTCATAGGGCGTCCAGAATACGGCGGGCCTCGGCGCTGTCGCAGTCCATCTGGGAGATCAGAGCCTCGAGCCCGTCGAACTTCATCTCGGGGCGGAGGAACTCGACCAGCCCGACCGACAGAACCGCGCCGTAGAGATCGCCGGAGAAATCGAAGAGGAAGGTTTCAAGGTTGGCGCTGTTCTCGCCGAACATCGGGCGTACGCCCAGCGAGGCGACGCCGTGGTAGCTGCCTTTGTGCGGGCCGGTCAGCACGTCCACCAGCACGGCATAGACGCCGTAGCGCGGCGGGTGCAGCCCGTCGATGCTCATGTTGGCGGTGGGATAACCGAGGGTCCGGCCAAGCTGGTGGCCGCCGACCACCTCGCCCTCGATCCGGTGCCAGTGGCCGAGTTGCGCCTTGGCCGCGCGCGGATCGCCCTCCGACAGCGCCCGGCGGATCGCGGTCGAGCTGATCTCGCCGCCTGCGGTGCCAAGGAGCTCGGCCACGGTGACGCCGAAGCCCATGTCTTCGCCGAAGCGCTGCAGGTCCGCGACCCGGCCCGCGCGGCCCTTGCCGAAGCAGAAGTCGGCGCCGACCACCACATGGCTGAGGCCAAGCCCGTCCACCAGCACCTCGCGGGCGAACTGCTCGGGCGTGAGCGCGGCCAGCGCGGCGTCGAAGGGCAGCTCGTAGAGCCGCTCGACGCCCAGCTTTTCCAGCCGCGAGGCGCGCGCCTTGGCGGACATCAGCCGGAAGGGCGGGGCATCGGGGGCGAAGAACTCACGCGGATGCGGCTCGAACGTCAGCACGCCGAAAGGGGCGCCTCCGGCCTTTTCCCGGGCCAGCTCGATCACCGCGCGATGACCGATGTGCACGCCATCGAAATTGCCGATGGCGACGCTGGCGCCGCGGTCGCGACGCTCGGTTGACTGGTAATCCCGGATGGTCCGCATGGGCAAAGCCCTAGCCTCGACTGCGGGGACGTGCAAGCGCCAGCGCGATGTGCTGCAGCCCCTCGGCGATGCGCTCCGAGGGAATGGAACTGTAGCCGAGGCGGTAGAAATTCCGCCGCCCGTCTCCCCGCTGGAAGAAAGGCGCACCGGGCTCGATCAGCACGCTTTCGCGCTGCAACGTCGCGCAAAGCTCGGCGGTATCGACGTCCTCGGGGGCGCGCATCCAGAACGACGAGCCGCCGTGCGCCGCGACGCCTGCCACCTCCAGCCCATTGCGGGCGATCTCGGCCTCCATCACCTGCCGCCGCTGCCCCAGCGCGCGGCCGATTCTCCGGACCAGGCTGTCGTAGTGGCCGAGGCTCAGAAAATGGGCAGCGGTGCGCTGGATGTGCCCCGGCGGGTGGCGCAGCACCGAGGCGCGCAGGGCGCGTGCCTCGCGGATGAAGGGCTCGGCGCCGACGAGATAGCCGAGCCGCAGGCCCGGAAAGAGCGACTTCGAGAAGCTGCCGACGTAGACAACCCGGCCGTCGCCATCGAGGCTCTTCAGCGCCGGGGTGGGTGGCTGCAGGTAGGCCATCTCGAACTCGTAGTCATCCTCGACGATCACCGCTTCAAGCGCGCGGGCCCGGTCCAGCAGCGCGCGCCGCCGCTCCAGCGGCAGGGTGGCGCCGCTCGGGCACTGGTGGCTGGGGGTGGTGAAGATCACGTCGGTGCCCTCGGGCACCGCCTCGGGTGGCAGACCCTGCGCGTCTACAGAAACCGCCGAGAGCGCGCAGCCGGTCTGACCGAGCAGCACCCGCAGCGCCGGGTAGCAGGGGTCCTCCACCGCCGCCCGCCGCCCCGGCGAGAGCAGGATCTGGCTTGCCAGCCAGAGCGCGTTCTGCGCGCCAAGGGTGATCAGGATCTCCTCGGGCCTGGCCTGGATGCCGCGCCGGGGCAGGGTCTGGCGGGCAAGGAACTCCACCAGCTGCGGATCGTCCCTGTCGTAATAATCCTGGGTCAGCGCGCCGAAGTCGCGTGCCCCCAGCGCCTGCACCGCGCAAAGTCGCCAGTTGGCGTGATCAAAGAGCTTCGGATCGGCTTGGCCGTAGATGAAAGGGAATCGATAGCTGGCCCAGTCGGACGGTCGCACGGGCACCGCCCCCGCCGCGAAGCGCCGCCCCATGGCGCGCTGCCAGTCGACCCGCTCGGCCCGCGGCGTCTCGGGAAAGTCCGGCGGCTCCGGGGCGCCTTCGGAGATGTAATAGCCCGAACGGTCACGCGAGGTGAGGTAGTCCGAGGCCTGCAGCTCGGTGTAGGCCAGCGAGACGGTGATCCGGCTGACCCCGAGATGCGCCGCCAGCCGCCGGGTGGAGGGCATCTTCTCGCCGCGCCTAAACCTGCCCGAGAGCACGCCCTCGGCGACCATCTGCTGGATCCGTGCCTGCAGCGTGCCCTGATCGCCGGGGCGCAGAAAGAAGGTCTCGACCGGGATTGCCATCTGGGCACTCTATCCTGCGCGTGGGAGAGGGGAAGGCCCCCAAAAGCGGCCTCCCCCCTTTGGCGCTGCGCGCTTCGCCCCGGGAACGTTCCCGGCCAGAAGACGGGGTGCCGGGGCCGGGGCTCAGCCGTAGTCGCGCTCGCCGAAGATCGCCGAACCGACGCGCACATGGGTGGCGCCGAAGGCGATGGCCTGCTCGAAGTCCGAGCTCATGCCCATCGACAGCCCGTCCAGCCCGTTGCGCTCCGCGATCTTCGCCAGCAGGGCGAAGTGCAGGCTGGGAGTCTCGTCCACGGGGGGGATGCACATCAGCCCCCTGAGCGGCAGGTCGAGTCCGCGCACCTCCTTGATGAAGGCGTCGGCCTCGGCGGGAAGGATGCCGGCCTTCTGCTCTTCCTCGCCGGTGTTGACCTGCACGAAGAGATCGGGACAGTGCCCCACCTCCTGCGCCAGCCGCGCCAGGGTGGTGGCGAGCTTCGGGCGGTCGAGCGAGTGGATCGCCGAAAAGAGCTGCATCGCCTGCCGCGCCTTGTTGCTCTGCAGCGGGCCGACGAGATGCACCTCGGCGTCGGGGAAGCGCTCCTGGAAGGCCGGCCACTTGCCGGCGGCTTCCTGCACCTTGTTCTCGCCAAAGAGCCGGTGGCCTTCCTCAAGCACCGCCTCGACGCGTTCGTTCGGCTGTACCTTGCTGACCGCGATCAGCTGTGCCGAGCCGGGCGCGCGGCCCGCTTTCTTCTCGGCCTTGGCAATGCGCGCCTTGATGTCGTTCAGTCCCATGGTTCCTCTCCCCAGGCCTCGATGAAAGGCGCCAGTTCGGTTTCGAATTTCTTCCAGGCCTGCGCCGAGCCGCGGTAGATCGGCTGGCGCGCCTGGCTGACGCTGAGCGTCTTCACCGCGCCCTGCGCCGCCTGCGTGTCAAGGCAGGCGGGATCCCAGTCGAGCCCGGCCGCCGCGACAAGGGCGCGGGCCTGGGGCTCGGGGTCGGCGACCAGCGCCTCGTAGCGGATCTCGTGCAGGCGGCCGGGCAGGGCTTCTTTCCAATGCGCCACATTGGCGCGGAAGCGCTTGATGGCCGTGGCGATCTCGGACAGGTCGTTGGCGTAGCGATGAGTGCCCGTCACGAAGTGGTTCTTGTAGATCGACAGGGCGATATCGCGCGGGTCACGGTGCACCACGATGATCTTCGCGCCGGGCAGCGCGTGGTCCAGCAGGCCGAAGATCAGGTGGCAGAGGATCGATTTGTCGGTGATCGCCCCTTGGCTACGTCCGGTGTCGCGGGCGGCGAGGCGCATGTACTGCGCGGCAAAGGCGGCGACCCGCTCGGGCGGTTCCTGTGCGATGGGGCGCATCTGCGCGCCGGCGCCGAAATAGCCGTAGGCAAGCTTCAGCGCGTGGCCCAACTCGCCGCCCGCCGAGACATCGGGATGGGCGCCGAGGATGCGCTCGACCAGCGTGGTGCCCGAGCGCGGCATGCCGGTGACGAAGATCGGGCGCAGGGCGGGGGGCGGTTCAACGGCCGGGGCTGAGACCAGCCCCACCTGTGCGCGGCGCACGGTGTCGAACTCGCGCGCCTGCGCGGCGCTGTCGAAAGGCGCGGCCTTGCGCTGCAGGGCGTTGGCGCTGGTGAGATAGGGGAAGACCTTTGCCGTCTGCCCGGTCTCCTCCATCACCTTGGCGAGCGCGAAACCGAGGTGCATGCGCTGGCGGTCCGAAAGATCGCGTCGGGCCCAGAGCTTTTCCATGGCGCGCAGCAGCGGATCGCCGGCGGCGAGCTTCTTTGCGGCGAGGAAGATGCGGTAGAGCTCGGGCTCGTTCGGGTGGCGCTTGATCAGCGCGCGAAAGAGCTTCTCGGCCTCGTCGAAGCGGCCCAGAAGCTGCAGGTAATGCGCCTTGTCGGCACGCGGCTTGATCGCCTTCGGCTCCGCCGCGATCTGCCGGTCGAGCGCGGAGAGCGCCGCTTCGGGCCGGTCCAGCGCGCGGTAGCGCTCAACGGCGGTGGCGGTGACCTGCGGCTGCTCCGGGGCGAGCTCCACGGCGCGGTCGAGGTAACGCAGGCAAGCCTCTCGGTCGCCCTGCTCGTAGCAGATCTGCGAGAGCTGGAAGACAAGGTCGGCGCGGGTCGGCTCAGAGGGAAGCACCTGCTCCAGCGCGGCGCGGGCCTCGCCGAGACGGCCCTTGGCAAGGGCGGGGCGGACCTTGTCGATCAGGCTGGCCTTGCGCGCGGCCGAAAGTGGCAGCATGGGGATCCCTCGTCGTTCATCCGGGTCCGTGCCCGGCGGTGATCTTGCGGGACCGTTCTGCCCGCTGAGGGCGCAAAAGAAAAGAGCGGGCCTAAGCCCGCTCTTCCCTAATCAGTCTAATCTCAGGTGAGATTAGAAGGACATTGCCAGACCCAGCGAGAAGGTGTCGTCTTCGTCGAACGTGGTGCCTTTGCTGTTGGTTTGCGTGTTGTCGAAGCTCGAGTGGCCGTAGCCAGCTTGCGCAACGAGGCCGCCACCGAGGTCGTAGTTCACAGCAATGCCGTAGCCTTCACGGCCACCAGCATCATCGAAGTCGTACTCGCCGTAGTTCACGCCGATCGAAAGAGCGTTCATCGAGTAGCCGAAGCCAACACCCCAATGCTCGCCGCTGTCGACATCGAACTCGTCTTCGCCCTGGATATCGCTGTAGGTCGCGCCTACTTCGAAGCCACCAGCGAAGCCAACGGTCGCGCCGACGCCCCAGACTTCAGCCCACTCGTCAAGCTTCAGGTAACCGAGGCCAGCGTTGAGATCGAGGCCCGAGAATTCGCCTGCGTAGCCAACGCCTGCCGACCACAGGGTCTCGCCGGAGTCTTCGCGGCCATAGGTCGCGGTGTCGGTGTCTGCATCGTACGCGGTCACGAAATCGCTGGGCTTCGAACCGTCGGCGATCTGCTCTGCGGACGCCGAGAAGGTCAGGCCCGAGAAGGCGTAGTCGAAGCGAGCGATCTGGCCGTCGGAGCCGTTCACGCCACCGTCGAACTCTGCGCCGTCGTTGAAGCCAGCGTGGACGGTTTCGTCGTCAGCCAGCGAGCCTGCGCCGCCGAGGTTCATCTCGGGAACGATCTTGTCGTATGCCGAGTCGGTGTCGCCCATGGTGAAGGTCGCGCCGCCGTACGAAACGAACAGTGCCTCACCGCCCTGCTGCCAGGGGTTGGTGAACGGCTTGCCGGCTTCGTCGAGGTCGATGTTCGCACCGAAGACCAGGCCGTTGTCGGCTTCGCCGGACATGGTGAAGGTCAGGTCGATGTCGGTGAAGAACTGAACTTCGTCGTTCTTCTGATCGAAACGGTTGCCCGGGTTGTAGATACCCATTTCAGCGTAACCGGACAGCGTGACTTCCGCCGAGGCGATGCCTGCGGTTGCAACCAGCGCGGTGGAAGCAAACAGAATCTTTTTCATTGTTTCCCTCATGTGTTCTAAGGCACGTACCAATCCGGGTAGCCCGGCCTTGATGGCCACTTCTATGCGCTCGGCCCGGTCGTTCTGGCAACCCGTCGCTGGGTCAGGCGCCCACGAAGCGAACCAGTGATGCCCAATTGCCACAAAGACATGACGGGCCCTTCGCGCCGCCGCCGCGGGCTCCCGCCGGTCCTGTCGGCGGTGTCCGGCGTGCAGCCAAAGCGCCGGATTGACGACTTGTGATAAGCGGGCCCGGCGAGTATGCAGGAGCAAAGAAGCAGACGGGCAGGAGCTTTGGTTTCATGGAATATAAGCGGTTTGCAAAAGCCGGCGCCCTGATCGCGGTTGCGGCGGGTCTGGCTGCCTGCAGTCAGAACGAGACCCGCCAGCCAGTGCAGACCCGGTCTGCCGACGAGATCATGGAAGCCGACATCTACGATGGTCGCGGTGCGCCCGACTCGACCATTTGGGACATTTTCAAGGCAAGGCCGGACGCCGGCCAGGTCGGCGCGGTGAACAAGTACATCTGGACCGCCTCGCTGCAGGTGCTCGACTTCCTGCCGGTGGAAAGCGTCGATCCCTTCACCGGGGTGATCACCACCGGCTATGGCACGCCCCCGGGCGGCGGTACCGCCTATCGCGCCACGATCCTCGTGTCGGACCCGGCGCTGGACGCGCGCTCGCTGAACGTGTCGCTGCAGACCCGCTCCGGCCCGGCCAGCGCCTCGGCGGTGCATGCGGTCGAGGACGCGATCCTGACCCGCGCGCGGCAGCTGCGGGCCGTCGACAGCAGGATCTGATCCCCAGCGGGACGCGACCACCGAGATGAAAAGGCCCGGACGCTTGTCCGGGCCTTCGTCGTTTCCGGGTGCGGCGGATCAGTCGCGCGGCGGGCGCGGCTCCAGCGCGGCGAGGCGGGTCACCCAGTCCACGTGTTTCGGCAGGCAATGGCGGCGCAGGTCATAGGTCCCCTGCACATGGGCACGGGCCGCCCCGCCGAGCCGGGCGCGGGTCGCCGGATTGTCGAGCAGGGCGCAGAGCCGGTCGATCAGCGCACCGCGATCGAAGAAGTCGACCGTCCAGCCGGTCTCATCCTCGGTCAGCGCCTCGCGCACCGGCGCGGTGTCGCTGGCAAGGATCGCGCAGCCCGCGCTCATCGCCTCGAGCAGCGACCAGCTGAGCACGAAGGGATAGGTCAGGTAGATGTGCACCCGGCTCACCTGGAGCATCGACAGGTACCGCCCGTAGGGCACCCGGCCAAGGAAATGCACCCGCGCCCAGTCCGCATCTGGGATCTGTCCGCGCACCTCATCGATGAAGATCTGCTTCCAGCTCTTGCTGTCCGGGGCCTTGGCGCCGTAGCTGACCTCGTCGCCGCCGATCAGGACGATCCGGGCGTTCGGGCGGCGGCGCAGGATCTCGGGCAGGGCGCGCATGAAGATATGATAGCCGCGGTAGGGCTCGAGGTTGCGGTTGATGAAGGTGATCACCTCGTCGTCGCGGGTCAGCACCTCGCCGCCGTCCAGTGTCAGCCGCGCGTCGGGGCTCGGCGCGACGAGATCGGTGTCGATGCCGTCGTGGGCGACAGTGAGCCGGTCCTGCCAGGCCGCGGGAAAGGTGCCCGCCTGGAACCGTGTCGGGCTGATCCCGGCGTCCATGACCTCTTCGTGCATGCGGTTGTTGAGGTTCTTCATGCGGATCCGCTGGACGTCGCGCAGCGACGGGTCCTTGGCGAACTCCGGATCGAAGCTCAGGAAGTCGGGCGAGGTCCGGTGGTACAGCTCGCAGTAAAGCCCGAGCCGGGCCTCGGGCCACACGTCCTTGAGGAACAGGCTCTCGCCCCAGCCGTGGTGCGCCAGAATCACGTCGGGCATGTAGCCCTGCGTCTTCAGCGCAAGCGCCGCGTTACAGCAACTCACGCCGCGCAGGATCTTGGTCTCGAAGTCGGTGAGATAGGGGTGGATGCCCTGGGTGCTGCTGCCGCGGATCTGGTAGGGCAGCACCTCCACCCCGTTCCAGGTGGTCGGCTCCTTGACCTTGGGAGTCAGCGCGGTGACCTCATGGCCGAGCCGGATGAGTTCGGGGGCGAGATGCTTGTACTGCCCAGGGAAATTCTGGTGGATACAAAGGACTTTCATCGGACTACATTCTTTTTTTGACTATTCGGTCAATGTTTCATGCGTGCCGGCTTCGGCCAATACAGTAATGCAGGACACGGCAATATTGCGGTACCGAGGTTGCGGAAATGTCGCCTGCATCCCCTCCTGTCGGAGACCGGGCACTGGACGTCCGGCGGGGGCTGCCCTATCACCCGCCAAGACCCATCCGCTCCGAGGGACAAGAGATTATGTCGCGCTACGACCCCGCCACGATCGAGCCGAAATGGCAGGCCGCCTGGGAAGACGCCCTGACCTTCAAGGCCACCCGCTCGGCCGATAAGCCGAAATACTACGTGCTCGAGATGTTCCCCTATCCCTCGGGCCGTATCCACATCGGCCACGTGCGGAACTACACGATGGGCGACGTGATCGCCCGCTACAAGAAGCAGAACGGCTTCAACGTGCTGCACCCGATGGGCTTTGACGCCTTCGGCATGCCGGCCGAGAACGCCGCCATGGCCTCGGGCGGGCACCCCAAGGACTGGACCTATTCGAACATCGACACGATGGTCGCGCAGATGAAGCCGCTTGGCTTCGGGCTCGACTGGTCGCGCATGTTCGCGACCTGCGATCCGGAATACTACGGCCAGCAGCAGGCGCTGTTCCTCGACATGCTCGACAAGGGCCTCGTCTACCGCAAGAACGCCGTTGTGAACTGGGACCCGGTCGACATGACCGTGCTCGCCAACGAGCAGGTCGAGAACGGCCGCGGCTGGCGCTCGGGCGCGCTGGTCGAGCGCAAGGAACTCACCCAGTGGTTCTTCAAGATCTCCGACTTCTCGGGCGAGCTGCTCGATGCGCTGGATACGCTCGATGACTGGCCCGCGAAGGTGAAGCTGATGCAGGCGAACTGGATCGGCCGCTCGCGCGGCCTGCAGTTCTCCTTCGACACCGTCGCCGCCCCCGCCGGTTACGAGAAGATCGAGTGCTACACCACGCGCCCCGACACGCTGCACGGCGCCTCCTTCGTCGGCATCTCGCCCGACCACCCGCTCGCGAAAGAGCTCGAGAAGGAAAACGCCGAGCTCGCCGCCTTCGTTGCCGAGTGCCGCCGCATGGGCACCTCGGAAGAAGAGCTCGAAAAGGCCGAGAAGCGCGGCTTCGACACAGGGCTCAAGGTCCGTCACCCGTTCGATCCGAATTGGGAACTGCCGGTCTACATCGCCAATTTCATCCTCATGGATTACGGCACGGGCGCGATCTTCGGCTGCCCGGGCCACGACCAGCGCGACCACGACTTCTGCAGCAAATACGGCCTGCCGATCGTCGAGACTTTTGTCCCGCTCGAGGGCGAGATCGACATCCAGGCGGAGCCCTTCGTGCCTGCCAAGACGGAAAAGGTGCGCTACACCCGCCTCGTCGCCGGGACCGAAGTGCAGACCGGTGAGGAGGGCGTCAACGCCGCCGTCGACTTCTGCGAGAAGAACGGCATCGGCGAAGGCGTGACCAAGTACCGCCTGCGCGACTGGGGTCTCTCGCGCCAGCGCTACTGGGGCTGCCCGATTCCCGTGGTCCATTGCGAGGCCTGCGGCGTGGTGCCCGAGAAGAAGGAAAACCTGCCGATCAGTCTGCCCTACGACGAGGACGGCAAGGCGATCGACTTCTCGGTGCCCGGCAACCCGCTCGACCGCCACCCGTCGTGGCGCGATTGCGCCTGCCCGTCCTGCGGCGCCCCGGCGCGGCGCGAGACCGACACGATGGACACCTTCGTCGACTCGAGCTGGTATTTCGCCCGCTTCACCTCGCCGCGGGCCGAGACGCCGGTGGACATGGCCGAGGCCGAGTACTGGATGAACGTCGACCAATACATTGGCGGCATCGAACACGCGATCCTGCACCTGCTCTACTCGCGCTTCTTTGCTCGCGCGATGAACCTCACCGGCCACCTGCCGGAAAAGAGCAAGGAGCCGTTCAAGGCGCTCTTCACCCAGGGCATGGTGACCCACGCGATCTACCAGACGCGCAATGCCGACGGCCGCCCGGTCTACCACTACCCCGAGTCGGTCGAGCTGAGGGACGGCAAGGGCTTCCTCGAGGACGGCACCGAGGTCGAGATCATCCCCTCGGCCAAGATGTCCAAGTCGAAGAACAACGTCGTCGATCCGGTGGCGATCATCGGCCAGTACGGCGCCGACACCGCGCGCTGGTTCGTGCTCTCGGACAGCCCGCCCGAGCGTGACGTGGAATGGACCGCGTCGGGTGCCGAAGCGGCCTCCAAGCACCTCGCCCGGGTCTACCGCATCGCCGCCGAGATCGCCGCATCCGATGCCCCCGCCGGGGCCGAGGATGCCGCCCTGCTGCGCGAGATGCACAAGGCGATCCACGACGTGACCATGGGCGTCGAGAGCTTCGGCTTCAACGCGGCCATCGCCAAGCTCTATGCCTTCACCGCCGTGCTCGGCAAATCGCAGGCGGGCGCTGCTGCCAAGAAGGAGGCGGCCAAGGTTCTTGCGCAGCTGATGTCGCCGATGACCCCGCACCTGTCCGAGGAAATCTGGCATCTGCTCGGCGGCGAGGGGCTCATCGCCAACGCGCCCTGGCCCAAGGCCGACGAGGCGATGCTGGTCGAGGACAGCGTCACCCTGCCGATCCAGGTCAACGGCAAGCGCCGCGGCGAGCTCACCGTTCCCAAGGACATGGCCAAGGAAGAGATTGAAAAACTCGTCCTCGCGCACGAAGCTGTGGTGCGGAGCCTCGAAGGGGCCGCCCCGAAGAAGCTCATCGTTGTGCCTGGCCGGATCGTCAATGTGGTCGCCTGATCGAAGAACCCTGCTTGTAGCCTGCGGCGCCTTGGCGCTCGCGGGCTGTGGCTTTGCCCCGGCCTACGGGCCTCAGGGCGGCGGGCAGAAGCTGCTCGGGCAGATCGCCTTTGCCGATCCCGACTCGCCCGACGCCTATCTCTACACCCGCCGGATCGAGGAACGGCTCGGCCGCGCCGCGCCCGGCGCGCCCTACCGGCTCGACACCTCGTTGCGGACCGAGACCTCGGGGCACGGCTCGCTCGCCGACGGCAACACCACCCGCATCCGGGTGATCGGCACCGCGTACTTCACGCTGCGCGACGCCGTGACGAACGAGGCGCTGACCTCCGGCGACACCTCTACCTTCACCGGCTATTCCACCACCGGCTCGACCGCCGCCACCCAGGCCGCCGAGCGCGACGCCGAGGAGCGGCTGATGCTCATGCTGGCCGACCGGGTCATCGACCGGCTGCTGCTGGTCGCGGCGGACCTGCCGCAGTGACGGGGGTCTCGTGAAACTCGGCGGGCGCGACGCACAGGCCTTTTTCCGCAAGCCGGACCCGACGCGCTCTGGCGTGCTGCTCTACGGCGAGGACGCCATGCGCGTGGCGCACCGGCGGCAGGAAGTCATCACGGCCCTTGTCGGCCCCGAGGCCGAGGCCGAGATGCGCCTGACCCGCATGGGCGGTGCCGACCTGCGCAAGGACCCGGCGCTGCTGCTCGACGCTGTGAAGGCGCAGGGCTTCTTCCCCGGACCACGTGTGGTCTTCGTCGAAGAGGCGACCGACGGGCTTGCCAAGACCATGGGCGCGGCGCTGACCGATTGGCGCCCGGGCGATGCGCAGATCATCGTCACCGCCGGACAGCTCACCGCGAAATCCGCCCTCCGCAAGCTCTTCGAGGCCGCCCCCGAGGCGCTGGCTATCGGCATCTACTCGGACCCGCCGGGCCGCGAGGAGATCGAGGCCGCGCTGAAGAAGGCCGGTCTCACCCAGGTCGACCGCGCCGCCTTTGACGCCCTCGAGCATCTCGCCCGCGCGCTCGAGCCGGGCGACTTCCGGCAGGTGCTGGAAAAGCTCGGGCTCTACAAGCTGGACGATCCCGCGCCGCTCACCCCCGAGGAGGTGGCCGCCTGCGCCCCCGCCTCGATCGAAGCCGAGCTCGACGACATCCTCAACGTGGTCGCCGAGGGCCGCTCGCCCGAAATCGGACCGCTGATGCAGCGGCTCGAAGGGCAGGGGGTCGCGCCGGTCACGCTGCTGATCATGGCGATGCGCCACTTCCGCGTGCTCTACGCGCTCGCCTCGGCCCAGGGCGGCCCTCAAGCCGGGGTGCAGCGCCTGCGCCCGCCGCTCTTCGGCCCGCGCCGCGACCGGATGCTGCGCCAGGCCTCGGGCTGGACTGCCGATCGGCTCGAGGATGCGCTCTCGATGCTGATGGAGACCGACCTCTCGATCCGCTCCGCTGGCGCCCGCGCCCCGGCCATGGCCCTCGTCGAGCGGAACTTCGTGCGCCTCGCCTGGCTCGCCTCGCGGCGCTAGCCGTTTCGATCGCGATCTGCCAGCCTCTCGATCTGCCCCATTCGCCAGAGCTTGATCTCGCGCGCCAGCCGCAGCGAGGGCTTCACCATGAAGAGCACCGAGCCGACGGTGAAGAGCCAGATGGCGGCGGTTTCGTACTGCTTCCAGAAGAACAGCACCGAGCCGATGGTGAAACAGAGCGCGGCGCCGAAATCCACCGCCGTATGGGCGATCTCGAAAAGCGCGTAGACGCGCCGCGTGTCCGCGTTACGCTCGCGGTTGCGGTGATCGAAAAGCTTCATGAGCCCCAAGATGGCGCAGGTTTCAAAAAGGAAAAGGCCCGACGCGGATGCGCCGGGCCCCAAATTCCTGCCATGGCCGCGCTTAGCGCGACAGGCCGCCGTGCAGCGTCGGCACATCGAGCGAGGCAAAGCCGTAATGGCGCAGCCAGCGCAGATCCGAATCGAAGAAGGCGCGCAGGTCGGGGATGCCGTATTTCAGCATGGCGATCCGGTCGATCCCCATGCCGAAGGCAAAGCCCTGCCATTCGCTCGGATCGATGCCGCCGGCCTGCAGAACCTTGGGGTGCACCATGCCCGAACCCAGCACTTCCAGCCAGTCGTCGCCTTCGCCCACGGTGACCGAGCCGTCCTTCCACTGGCACTGGATGTCCACCTCGGCCGAGGGTTCGGTGAACGGGAAGTGCGAGGCGCGGAAGCGGGTCTTCACCGAGCGGCCGAAAAAGGCCGAGAAGAACTCTTCCAGAACCCACTTGAGGTTCGCCATGGAGATGTCCTTGTCGATGGCAAGCCCCTCGACCTGGTGGAACATCGGCGTGTGGGTCTGGTCGTAATCGGCGCGGTAGACGCGGCCCGGGCAGATGATCCGCGTCGGTGCGCCGCCGGCTTCCATCGAGCGGATCTGCACCGGCGAGGTATGGGTGCGCAGCACGTGCGGCGGGCGGTTGTCGCCGTCTTCGCGGTGCATGTAGAAGGTGTCCATCTCGGCGCGGGCCGGGTGGTGGCCGGGGATGTTCAGCGCGTCGAAGTTGTACCAGTCGGTCTCGACCTGCGGCCCTTCGGCGACGGCAAAGCCCATGTCGGCGAAGATCGCGGTGCATTCCTCCCAGACCTGGCTGACCGGGTGGATGCTGCCGACGCGCCGGTTGCGGCCGGGCAGGGTCACGTCGAGCCATTCCGCCTGCAGCCGCTCGTTCAACGCTGCATCTGCCAGCGCCGCCTTCTTGGCGCCAAGCGCGGCGTTGATCTCATCCTTCAGCGCGTTGAGCTTCGGCCCCATGAGCTGGCGCTCCTCGGGGCTCATCTTGCCGAGGCTCCGCATCTGAAGGCTGATCTCGCCCTTCTTGCCGACGGCCTGCACCCGCAGATCCTCAAGCGCGGATTCATCCGCCGCCTTGCCAATCAGGTCGATATACTTGTCGCGCAGGTCGTCCATTCCGGGCCTCTTCCGAGCATCTCTTCGGGTCCGTCCACTACCGGCTGCGGGTCCGGCGCGCAAGCCTGCGCCGCCCGCCATGTTCCTCTAGGTGCAAATATCCCGGCGGAGCGCCCGCAGGCAGCGGGGGCAAAGACCCCACGCGCGCGCAGAACGAAAAACGCCGCCCCCGAGGGAGCGGCGTTTCGAAAGTCAGCCGTTGGCGCCCGATCAGGCGGCCAGCGCGCCCTTCGCCTGGTCGACGATGGCGTTGAAGGCGTCCGGCTCGTGCACGGCGAGGTCCGCCAGCACCTTACGGTCAACTTCGATGCCAGCCAGGTTCAGGCCGTTGATGAACTTCGAGTAGGTCAGAGCCTCGTCATGTGCGCGCACTGCCGCGTTGATCCGCTGGATCCACAGGGCGCGGAAGTTGCGCTTGCGGTTCTTGCGGTCGCGGGTCGCGTACTGGTTGGCCTTGTCGACGGCCTGGGCTGCAACCTTGAAGGTGTTCTTGCGGCGGCCGTAGTAACCTTTGGCTGCCTTGATGACCTTCTTGTGACGGGCGTGGGTGACGACACCACCTTTGACTCGTGCCATTGTTCAGCTCTCCTTTATCAGCGGTCGTAGGGCATGTAGCCCTTGACGATTTTCGCGTCGGGAGCCGACAGCGTGGTCGTGCCGCGCGCGTCGCGGATGAATTTCGTGGTGCGCTTGATCATGCCGTGGCGCTTGCCGGCCTGACCAGCGACGACCTTGCCGGTCGCGGTGACCTTGAAGCGCTTCTTGGCGCTCGACTTTGTCTTCATCTTGGGCATTTTCGTCTCCTTAACGAAGTGCGTACAGGCGCGACTCGGCATGCCGCAATGGGCCGGCCGCGCGGTTAGAGGCGCCCCTATAGGCGGGGGGCCTGATATTTGCAAGCCGGAATCGCCTCCGGAAGGGCCGTGAGCGTGGCCCGCGCCGACAGGCAGCGCGGGCCCCGCTCTCGGGGAACGATCACTCGGGATCGGTCGAGTAGATCAGCCGCTCGTCGCAGGGGGCAACGCGCAGGATGTTGGTGGTGCCCGACATGTTGAAGGGCACGCCGGCGGTCACGATGATATGGTCCTCGGTGCCGGCATAGCCCTGCGCCCGCGCCGCGCGCGCGGCATTGACCACCGCCTGCTTGAAGCGCTCGAGCTCGCCGGTCATCACGCAGTTGGTGCCCCAGGTCAGCGACAGCCGCCGCGCCGTGCCACGCAGCGAGGTCATCGCGATGATCGGCACCCGCGGGCGCTCGCGCGCGACCAGCGCCGCGGTGGTGCCCGAGGAGGTGAAGCAGCAGATCGCCTTGACGTTGGCGGTCTCGGCGATCTCCCGCGCTGCCGCCACGATGCCATCGGCGACGCTGGTGCGCTGGATGTTGCGCGAGTTCTCCATGACCTCGGTGAAGGTCGGGTCGTTCTCGACGCTGATGGCGACGTTGTTCATCGTCGTCACCGCCTCGACCGGATATTGCCCGGCGGCGGATTCGGCCGAGAGCATCACCGCGTCGGCGCCCTCGTAGATCGCCGTCGCCACGTCCGAGACCTCGGCGCGCGTCGGCATCGGGCTCTCGATCATCGATTCGAGCATCTGGGTCGCCACGATCACCGGCTTGCCGGCGGCGCGGCACTTGCGGATCAACCGTTTCTGGATGGGCGGCACCGCCTGCACGGGAAGCTCGACGCCGAGATCGCCACGCGCAACCATGATGCCGTCCGAGACCGCGAGGATTTCGTCAAAGGCCTTCACCGCCGAGGGCTTCTCGATCTTCGACAGGATCGCGGCGCGGCCGTCGCAGAGCTTGCGCGCCTCCTCCACGTCCTCGGGGCGCTGCACGAAGCTCAGCGCCAGCCAGTCGACGCCGAGCGCCGCGGCGAACTCGAGGTCGGAGCGGTCCTTCTCCGACAGCGCCGCCAGCGGCAGCACCACGTCGGGCACGTTGACACCCTTGCGGTTCGAGATCGTGCCGCCCGCCTCGATCACGCAGTTGGCGAAATCTTCGCCGCATTCTTCGACCCGCATGCGGATCTTGCCGTCGTTGACCAGCAGGTGCGCGCCAACGCTGAGCGCCTGGAAAATCTCGGGATGGGGCAGGCAGACGCGCTTTTCGGTGCCCGGCGTCTCGTCGAGATCGAAGCGGAAGGTCTCGCCCCATTCCAGCTCTTCCGAGCCGTTGGCGAATTCACCGACACGCAGCTTCGGTCCCTGCAGGTCGGCGAGGATGGCGATCGGGCTGTCGAGGTCCTTCTCCACCTGCCGGATGGCGCGGTGCAGCTTGGTGATGTCCTCGTGGCTGCCGTGGCTCATGTTCAGGCGGAACACGTCTGCCCCTGCCTCGTGCAGCGTGCGGATCATCTCGTAGGTATTGCTGGCCGGCCCGAGCGTGGCCACGATCTTCACTTTGCGCAAACGTCTCATCTGGGACTCCTCGACCTCGTGCCGCGGCCGCGCCGGGCCGCCTTGCTGCAGAGCAGCGTATTCTCATTCAGAATAGTGGTTCAAAGTTAAACCAACCACCCTCGTCACGGTTAGGTTATCGCTAACAGTCGCGCCTTTTATCGCGGAATTCCCTTCCCGGCGCAACTGATCTAGAGAGGTCCTATCACGTCACGTGCTCCCAAGACATGGCGGCAGACTGCGAAGCGATTATGACCCACACGCCATTCCACATCGAAGGCGCCACGCGCAAAGGCCGCTTTCTCATCACCTGCGACCATGCGACCAATAGCGTGCCGGCAGAGCTCGGGGGAAGCCTTGGTTTGCCGCCCGAGGACATGGCCCGCCACATCGCCTACGATATAGGCGCGCTGGGGGCCGCCCGCGCCCTGGCCGAGGCGCTCGACAGCCCGCTGGTCTGGTCCGATTTCTCGCGCCTTGTCATCGATCCCAACCGCGGCGAGGACGATCCGACGCTGCTGATGCGGCTCTACGATGGCTCGATCATCCCCGGCAACCGCCATGCGGATGCGGCCGAGCGCCAGCGCCGGATCGAGGCCTACTGGCGGCCCTATCACGCTGCCGTCGCCGGGCTGCTCGAGGCGCGCCCCGAACTGGCGCTGGTCTCGGTGCATTCCTTCACCCCGCAGCTGCGCGGGCGCCTGCCGCGGCCGTGGCACCTGGGCATTCTGCATGCCTGGGATGCCCGGCTCTCTGACGCGCTGCTTGACGTGCTCGCGCAGCAGCCCGATCTGGTGGTGGGGCGCAACGAGCCTTACCCTGGCCATCTGCCCGGCGACGCCGTGCATCGCCACGCCCTGAAACATGGCCGCCACAACACGCTGATCGAGCTGCGCAACGACCTCATCGCCGAGCCCGAGGCGCAGGAAGACTGGGGCCGCCGCCTCGCGCCCTTGCTGAAGACCGCGCTGGCCCGCGCCCCCGAATAAGAGGAGAGAGACCATGGACGACCAGACCCGCATCGAGCTCGAGGCTGCCGCTTTCCGCCGGCTGCGCCAGCACCTGATGCAAGACCGCCCCGATGTTCAGAACATCGACCTGATGAACCTCGCCGGGTTTTGCCGCAATTGCCTGTCGCGCTGGTACGAGGAAGCCGCCACCGAGCGCGGAGTCGAGATGAGCAAGTCCGAGGCCCGCGAGATCTTCTACGGCATGCCCTACGACGAGTGGCGCGCGCAGAACCAGACCGAGGCGAGCCCCGACAAGCAGGCCGCATTCGAGAAGTCCTTCGCGGAAAACGTCACCGACAAGAAATGAGCCGCGAGGCCCGCGCTTTCTTCTAGCCGGGAAAATCGCACAGGGGGCCGGGGGTGCGAAGCCTTCGGCCCCTCTCTCTCTCTCGGCCTCAGCGAGCCTCGGGAATCTTCCCGGCAATCCACCGCGCGAACTCGTAGTTCGGCCGCTCGAGATGCGACAGCGCCCCGGGCGCGGCAAAGCGCGATTGCATCCCCTTCCAGACCCGCTCGGTACACCCCCGGTCCTCATCGTTCACCGCATCGAGCAGCGCCTTCAGCGCGGTGAAATGCGAGGCCGCCTCGGGGTCGGAGATGAAATCCGGGTGCAGCCCACCGCCGAAAAGGATCTTCACGTGGCCCGGTCCATCGGGGGTCAGGCAGAGGTACCAGAAATAACCCGGCGTCAGGGTGATCAGCAGCGACGGGTAGACCGCCAGCAACCAGGTCCGGTAACGCTCCTCGCCCTGGAGCGTGGTATTGCCGGGATGGGCGATCGACAGTGCGATCGAGTCGTCCTTCAGGATGTGGTGGTAGTTGAAGCCCTCGAATCCCTCGGGGCAGGTCATCTTCCTCAGATCCACGGCGCCGCCGATGGTGCCGCCATGGCACATCGGCAAGTGGTAGCTCTCCATGAAGTTCTCGGCGAGGATCTTCCAGTTGGTGGCCCAGCGGTGCTCCTCGCGAAATGTCTCGACGTAGTCCTCCATCGCCAGGTAGCCGACAAGGTCATCGACCTCGCGCAGCGTATCGCCGGGCTCGGGCAGGTCCGGATCGAGGGTGACCATGATCCAGCCCTTCCAGTCGACGCAGCGGACCTGCGGCAGGCGGGTGCTCTCCTTGCAGAAGCTGCCGTTCAACTCCATCGCCGGGGCACCGCGCAGCGACCCGTCGAGATTGTAGCTCCAGGCGTGGTAGGGACAGGTGATGGTGCGAACGTTGCCGCGCCCTTCCAGCAGCACTGACATGCGGTGGCGGCAGACGTTGGACAGCGCCCGCAGCAGCCCCTCGCGGTCGCGCAGCACGACGATCGGCTCTCCGGAGATCTCCAGCGTCAGGTAGTCGCCCGGCGCCTTCAGCGCATCGACACGCCCGGCGCAGAGCCAGCTCTTGCCGAAGACATGTTCCTGCTCGAGCCCAAGGAACTCCTCGGAGGTATAGACCGAGACCGGCATGGCCTGCGCCCTCTCGAAGGGCACCGCGACATTGGCGCGCAGTTCGGCAATGGGGTCGTGCAGGGTCATTCTGTGCTCCGATGCGGCTTCGCAGAGCCGTTTAGAAACCGTTAATGGACGGCGCGCAACGAGCCTGCAAAACGCGCGCCCGTCAAGTCCAACTGCCGTGCCTTGGCGCAGGCGGGCATCACGTGCGGTGATCGAGGGCAGCACGAAACGGCGTTTGACCGTCCCCGCGGGGACGGCGATGACGTGTTGCGAACATTCACGGGACGAGACACATGACGAAGATCACCCTCTACGGCCACCCCGACAGCGGCCACGCCAACAAGGTGGCGCTGGCCCTCGTCCTCGGCGGGATCGCGCATGAGACCGTCTTCGTCGACATCTGGGCCGCGCCCGAGACCCGCCCCGCCGCCTTCCTCGCGGCCAGCCCCCTGGCGCAGGTGCCCGCGCTGGTGATCGACGGCGAGGCAATGACCCAGTCCGGTGCCATCCTGCTCGAGATCGCCCGCCGCTGGCAGGTGCTGGGCGGCGAGAGCGCCGCCGGGATGCGCCGTGGCGCCGAACTCTTGATGTGGGAGGCGAACCGCATCGGCATGTGCCTGCCGCAACTCATCGAGGCGCGGCGTCCCCGCGGGGACAGCTTTCCGGGGGGCACCGTGGCGTGGCTCACCGGGCGCTACGAGACCGACCGAGACAACTTCGCCCGGCTGCTGGGCAAGGCGCTTTTCTTCCACGGGGATGCCCCGGGGATCGGAGACTGTGCCATCTGGGGCTACGTGCAATGGCTCGACAAGGCCGGGGTTGCGCCCTCCGAGGCGATGACCGGCTGGATCGGGCGCATGCAGGCCCTGCCGCAGATGCGTCCCCGCGGGGACAGCTGGTTTCCGGCCTGAGCACGGCGGGACTGCCGCGCAACCTTGAGGTGAGTTGGTCCGCTGCGCAGGCCATCCGATCCTTGCCGTGGTCTCGGTGTTCGGGCGGCAGCGCCCCGCGCGTCGGCGAAGCAATGCCGCATTGCAGAGCAAACTGCGACAAATTGACTTTAAGCGAGGGGTGCAACGTCCCGTTGGAGCCTGTCCTGTGGTAAGGGTGGGGCAATTCTATCCTGCTTGGAAGGAGCCCAGACATGGATAAGCCGACCCCCCGCAAGACCACTTCGCGCAGCCAGTCGACCGCGTCGCGGGGCACCAGCCCGCGCCGCCGCACTCAGGCGAAACCCGCAGATGTGACCCCGGCCAAGACTGCAACTTCCGTGACAAAAGAGACACCTGAGACGGTTGCCGCCGCCCCGGCGTCGGCCCCCGAAACGCCACACACCCCCGCTTCCGCGCCGGTGGAGGCAGCTGCGCCCACGCCCGTCGAGCCCGCGCCCAAGCCGCGGCCCACGCCGCCACGCAGCGTCGCGAAACCCGCCGAATCGAGCGAGCCGACCACCGAGCCCGCGGCCAAGGCAGCCTCGAAGCCCGCCGCTCCGAAGACCGCCGCCCCGAAACCGGCCGCCCCGAAATCGGTCGCGTCGAAGCCGGCATCCAAACCGGCTCTCGCGGCCGCCGCGACGGTGGCGCCTGTCGAGCGCAGCGTGCGCATGAGCTGGGATCTCGAGCCCTATGCGGCCACCGCCCTGGTCGACACCATGCTCGACATCGGCGCCGAGCTGCAGAGCTTCACGGCCGAGCGGGTGCGCGAGGACGTGGCGACCCAGCACAGGATGCTGCACTGCAAGACGCCCGGCGAGCTGATCCACATCCAGAGCGCCTTCTTCCAGAAGGCCAGCGAGGATTACCGCGCCCATTGGGGGCGCCTCGCGGAACTGGGCAACAAGCTTTCGATCTTCCCGACCTGAGCTTGCGAGCCCCGTCCCGTCCGCTCTGCGGGCGGGCGCCCTCCGGGGTGCTGCTCAGGGGTATCGCTCAGGCGCGCTGGGCGAGCAGGCGGGCGAGGGTCGGGCTCAGCGCTTCGGCGATCTCGGCATGTCCGGCGGGGCTCAGCGCCTCGGCGGCGGCCGCGGCCTCGAAATCGGCAAAGACCATCCCCTCCGTCCCGGCTGTCAGTGCGGCGGCAGAGAGCGGCTGGTCGAGCAGCGCCGCGGCCCGGGGGCGGAGTGCCTCGAGCATGCCGCGCTCGATGAAGAGCGGCGCGGGGGCAAGCGCGTTCACATGGGTGTCGGGCGGCGGGTGACCAGCGGCCCAGACCAGCACGGCCCGCCCGCCGAGCAATGTCAGAAGGTGCTTCATCCGGGCCACCCAGGCGAGCCGAAGCTCGGCGGTGACCTCGGCAAAGCGCTTTTCCGATACCTCGCGCAGCCGGCCCAGCATGTGCAGCGTGAAATGGAACTCGGTGAAATCGACCTCGGGAAAGAGCTGCTGCAACCGGTCCGAGGCGCGCAGGAAGCGGTCGTTGCGCCGCGGGTGCACGCCGTAGAAGCGGTTCGACATGTTCTGCGCCCCCATCACCTGGATGACGCAGAGCTCGGCGCGGGCGGCAAGGTTCAGCACCGCCGGGTCGCCGAGGTAGAGGTCGATCCCGGCGTTCACCACGCCGAGGTTGACGCAGGGCAGGGCGCCGGAAGGCTCCGCCTCCCCGCTCTCGCTGCCGGTCCTCTTTGCCCCTTCTGCCAGCGCGCGCTCGACCAGCGCCGGGAAGGGCGCCGTGACGAAACGGCCAAGGGTCTCGGCCCCGCCGAGAAAGGCAATATAGGGCGCGTCGAGAGCGCGCTTCGGCCCGCGGAACAGCAGGCGCGAGCGGCCATACCGACAGGGAAAATACTCCAGCGCACCCTGAAAAGACCCGGCAACGGACATGACGCCCCCCATTCTGATTCCCATTCACCCAAGGTCAGGATCAACACCCCGTCCCAACAATTCGCTAATGCGAAAATGCAGGCAAAAATTGCAGCACCCCCGCTTGCGGCGGGCTGGCGCGGGGGCATAAGGTTGCCGCGCATCAGAGCAGGATAGGGCGCATGGAAATCAAGAGCATCGGTGTCATCGGCGCGGGTCAGATGGGCAATGGCATCGCCCATGTCATGGCGCTTGCGGGCTACGAGGTGCGCCTGTCGGACGTCAGCCAGGAGGCGCTCGACGCCGCGCTGGAGCTGATCACGCGCAACCTCGACCGCCAGGTCAGCCGCGAGAAGATCTCGGGCGAGGCCCGCGATGCTGCGCTGGCGAAGATATCCACGACGCTCGACAAGGTCGAGATCGCCCATACCGACCTGGTGATCGAGGCCGCCACCGAGCAAGAGGCGGTGAAAACCAAGATCTTCGAGGGTCTGGTGCCGCACCTGCTGCCGCACACGATCCTGACCTCGAACACCTCCTCGATCTCGATCACCCGGCTCGCCTCGCGCACCGACCGGCCCGAGAAGTTCCTCGGCTTCCACTTCATGAATCCGGTGCCGGTGATGCAGCTCGTCGAGCTGATCCGCGGCATCGCCACCGACGAGCCGACCTACAAGGCCTGCCTCAAGGTGGTCGAGAACCTCGGCAAGACCGCCGCCTCGGCCGAGGATTTCCCGGCCTTCATCGTCAACCGCATCCTGGTGCCGATGATCAACGAGGCGGTCTACACGCTCTACGAGGGCGTCGGCAACGTGCGCTCGATCGACATGGCGATGAAGCTCGGCGCCAACCACCCGATGGGTCCGCTCGAGCTGGCGGATTTCATCGGCCTCGACACCTGCCTTGCGATCATGAACGTCCTGCACGACGGGCTTGCGGACACCAAGTACCGCCCCTGCCCGCTGCTCACCAAATACGTCGAGGCCGGCTGGCTTGGCCGCAAGACCAAGCGAGGGTTCTACGACTACCGCGGCGACGAGCCGGTTCCGACGCGCTGAGGCGCCGCGCACCGCCTGGAGCTTCTTCTTTTCGGAGATGCGCCGGGGGCGAATTGGCCGCAGGCCAAGAGGGGGCAGCGCCCCCTTTATTTCTGCCAGCGCGACCGCGCCAGGGCGGCCTCGCCTAGCCCTTCAGCGCCAGCGTCCGGGCCCGCAGCGAGGCGACGAACTCGCGCTGGTTGCCGCTCCAGCCGCGCACTTCCTCGGGGCTGATCGGCGTGCCGACAACCGGTCGCTGCGGCCGTCCGCAGGCGTGGATCACCTCGTGGATCAGCAGGCCCTGGCGCAGCGTCGGCGAAAGCCGGTTGGCGATCTGGTAGGCGCGGCTGTTCTGGCCGGGGAAGTAGATCGGCACCACCGTGGCGCCCGACCGCTGGATCATCTTCGCGGTGAAGGGGTTCCACACCGCCTCGATCGCCGCGCCGAACAGGGAGTCGGACGAGGCCACGACACCCGACGGAAACAGCGCGATCACCCCGCCGCGCTTGAGGTGCTCCATGGCCGTGGCGCGCATCTCGAGGCTCTGCTCGCGCGCGTTCTCCTCGTGCGGGAAGGGCACGGGGATCATGAACTCGGCGATCTCCTGCACCCCGGTCAGCAGCGAGCGGGTGAGGATGCGGTAGTCGGTGCGCACCCGTCCGATCAACTCGGCGAGGATCATCCCGTCGACCAGCCCGTGCGGGTGGTTGGCGACGACGATCACCGGGCCCTCGCGCGGGATACGGGCGATCTGCTCGGCGGGGGTCTGCAACTCGATGCGCATGATCCGCAGCGCCTGCGCCCAGAACGCTTGTCCGTCGGGCACGCCTTCGCGCTCGAAGCGGCGCACAAGGCGGATCAGCGGGAATTTCCCGGTCATCCACTCCAGCGCGCGGATGGTGTTGGCCTTCCACGGATTGGTGAAGGTATTGGCGTAGCTGAGCCTGCGCTTGTCATAGGGCGCTGGCGGAGCCTTCGTCGACTGCGGCGCCGCGCCGCCCCCCTTGGCCGGGGCGTCATAGCTGTCGAGCATGTGCCTCCCCCGCTGTGTCATGCGGCCGGTCCGCGCGTCAATTGTCCTCGCCGAAGCGATTGGCGACGAGGGCCTCGAGCGCATCGGCGAGCGCCTTGGCGTCGGGGCCCGAGGTTTCGACTTCAATAGAGCTTCCCTTGGAAGCTGCCAACATCAAAAGCCCCATGATGCTGTCCCCGCCGGCGCTCATGCCATCCTTGGAGACCTCGGCATGGGCGTCGAATCCTTCGACCACCTCGACCAGCTTGGCGGAGGCGCGGGCGTGCAGCCCCTTTTCGTTGACGATGTTCAGCACGCGGCGAACAGAGGTATCACTCATCTTAAAACTCTTGGTTGCGGGGCCATCGCGCGGCTTGGGATGCGGTCCTAGACCGGATCGGGCCGGACGTTCTGGCTGTCAATGTATTTGCGGCCGGCCTCGAGCGCGCCGCGCACCGCGTCGGGCACCGACAGCTGGCGGGTCTTGGCGAGCTTGATCAGCATCGGCAGATTCATCCCGTAGAGGATGCGGCGGTTCTCCGGCTGGCAGGCGAGCAGGCTGAGGTTGGAGGGCGAGCCGCCGAAGAGGTCGGTGACCAGCACGACGCCGTCACCGGTATCGACGCTGTCCGCGGCGGCGCAGATCTCGGATTGCTTCTTGGCGCGGTCGTGCTCGGCCTCGATGGAGATCGCGAGGATTCCGGGCTGCACACCGACCACGTGTTCGACGGCCGAAAGGTATTCCCTTGCCAGCCCACCATGCGCCACGATCACGATGCCGATCACGCCTGCGACCTCTCGTCCAGTCCAGTTGCCACGCCCTTGGCGGCTTGGCCGCGGCGTTCGAGTTCCCGGTGCCTAGTTGACACCTGCCAGCCCTGCTCTGCAAGGGCACGCGCGACGGTTTCCGCCACGGTGACGGAACGATGCTGCCCACCGGTGCAGCCAAATCCGAAGGAGAGATGCGCCTTGCCTTCGTCCGTGCAGGCCGGAAGGAGAAAAAGCGCGAGATCGATCACCTTTTGCATGAACGGATCGAAGCGCGGATCGGCTTTCACATGTGCCTGCACCGGCGCGTCGAGCCCGCTGAGCGCGCGCAGCTCCGGCACCCAGTGCGGGTTGTCGAGGAAGCGGCAGTCGAAGACCATATCGAGCCCTTGCGGCAGGCCGCGCTTGTAGGAAAAGCTCTCGACCGAGACGGCCAGCTGCTGCGCCTGCGCCCCGGCGAACCAAGTGGCGAGCTGGGCGCGCAGTTCGTGCGGGCTCAGCTCGGAGGTGTCGATCAGGATGTCGGCGGCGGCGCGGGCCTGTTCGAGCAGCGCCAGCTCGCGGGTGATGCCCTCGGTATAGGCGCTGTCGGGCGCGAGTGGGTGGCGGCGGCGCGTCTCGGAATAGCGCCGGGCCAGAACCGTCGGCGCGGCGTCCAGATAGAGGAGCTGCGGGGTGATCTGCATCTGCTCGGACAGTGCGGACTGCAATGAGAGCAGCCCCCCGACGGTGAAGTCGCGGTTGCGGATGTCGACGCCAAGCGCCAGCGGGCGCTCGAGCGCCGGACCCTCGAGCAGCCGCGGGATCAGCCCCAGCGGGATATTGTCGATCGCCTCGAAGCCGAAATCCTCCAGCGCGTTGATCGCGGTGGAGCGCCCGGCGCCCGAGGGGCCGGTCACCAGCACGACGTGCTGGGGTCCTTTCGGCGAGTCATCCATTGTCCGGATCCCTTGTTGCGCCTTTGAGATATTGAACGAGCGCTGCGGGAAAATAGGGGTGCGCGGCATTGTGAAGCAATGGGAGATTTCGCGTCTGCAGCATGATTTCCCGCAGAGGCGGCAGGCGTTCGGTTTCCGGGGTGTCGAGGTCGAGCACGGCAACGACCTCGGCGCGGGGCAGGTGGTCGGCCTGCAGCAGCCCGAGCCCGCGCGCCTCGATCATCCCGGCGAGAGGGGCAGGGGGGCTCGCCCAGAGCGCTCCCGCCTCCAGCGTCAGCACCACGCGGTCGTCCGCCACGAGCCGCGCCCCGCGCGCCATCATCTCGAGCGCGAGGCCGGATTTGCCTGCGCCCGAGGCGCCGCGGATCAGCAGCGCGCGCCCGGTCACCGCCACGGCGGTGGCGTGGAGGATCAGCGGATTGGGTGTGGTCATCGGATCAGATCGGCAGGCCGACGACAAAGCGCGCGCCCAGCGGCTCCGAGGTGATGTCCGCCTCGGTCGGGCGGATGTTCTCGGCCCAGATCACCCCGCCATGCGCCTCGACGATCTGCTTCGAGATCGCGAGGCCGAGACCGGAGTTGTTGCCGAAGTCGTTCTCGGGGCGTTGCGAGTAGAAGCGCTTGAAGATCTTCTGCAGCGCCTCTTCGGGGATGCCGGGGCCCGTGTCCTCGACCACCACCAGCACGCGGTTGTCGCGGCGGCGGGCCCAGACGCGGATCGCGTCGCCATCCTCGCAGAAGGAAATGGCATTGGTGATCAGGTTGACGAAGACCTGCGCGAGCCGCGGCTCGAGCCCGTTGATGCGGATCGGCTTCTCGGGCAGGTCGGTGATGAATTCGATGCCCTTCTTGCGCGCGTCCTCGCCGAGGAACTGGCCGAGGTTGCCGAGCATCTCGAGCAGGTTGAACTCCTGCTCCTCTTCCTTGACCAGCTCGGAGTCGAGCCGCGAGGCGTTGGAGATGTCCGAGACCAGCCGGTCGAGGCGGCGCACATCGTGTTCGATCACGTTGAGCAGCTTGTCGCGGTGCTCTTCCTTCTTGACGATGCGCAGCGAGCCGATGGCCGAGCGCAGGCTGGCGAGCGGGTTCTTGATCTCATGTGCGACGTCCGCGGCGAACTGCTCGTTGGCGTCGATACGGTCGTAGAGCGCTGCGACCATGCCGCGCAGCGCGCCCGAGAGGCGGCCGATCTCGTCGGGGCGGGCGGTGAGATCGGGAATGCGGATGCGGCGCGAATTGCCCTGCGACTTGTTGCGGTCTCGGCCGATCTCGGCGGCATCGGCGAGGTCGGAGATCGGGTTGGCGATGGTCGAGGCCAGCACCAGGCTGAGGCCGATCGAGACCAGCGTGGCGATGACGAACATCTGCAGCACCCGCTCTCGCTCGGCGCTGACCGCGAGGTCGATCTCGGGGGCGGCGGCAACGAGCGCGACGCTGCCGATGATGTCGCTGCCCTGGCGGATCGGCGCGAAGGCGGTGAAGACGGTCTCACCCTCTTCGCCCAGGCCAGCTTCGACGCGCGGGGTGGCGGGATCGCCCGCCTCGATCTGCTGGCGGAGACGGTCCTCGAGACCCAGCGCCTCGGTCTGCTGGAAATAGGCGAAGATGCCCGAGATGCCCTGCCAGAGCTGGTCGAGCAGTTGCGAGATCATCGTCTCGCGCCCCGTCGCGCTGCTGGAGGGGGGCGGCGGGCCGCCGGCCTCGCCGACGAGGAAATTGCCGGTGTCGAAGATCAGCACGCCAGTGCCGCGGCGCAGCTCGAGGGCCCCCAGCGTGGCGGCGACATCGATGCCGTCGGAGGAGCCGAGGCTGACCGGCGCGCCCTCGGGCAGTTGCATGGCAAACACGTCGGCGATCAGCTCGGCCTGGACGAGCGTCGCATCAGCGCGCTGCTGCGCCAGCGTATCGCGTGAGGAATTGAGCCAGAGAATGCCTGCGGCCAGCACGTTCAACGCGATGAGGTTGAACGTGATGATCTTGCGCGTGAGCGGAGACCGATTCAAGGAGAAGAGGGAGCGCCGCGCACGGCTGTCCCGCAATTCCTTTTCCACGGTGCTGTCCGGGGCGATCCAGTCGTCCCCAAGAACAACATCGGCATCCTGCCTGTCGCCCGACTCCGCGTCGCGCATGGAGATCCTTTCGGCCAGGGCCATCGCTTACTCTTCGTTGTAACGATACCCGATGCCGTAGAGTGTTTCGATGGCCGAGAAGTCTTCGTCCACGGTCCGCATCTTTTTGCGCAGGCGCTTGATGTGGCTGTCGATGGTGCGGTCGTCGACATAGACCTGGTCGTCGTAGGCCACATCCATGAGCTGGTCACGCGACTTCACGAAGCCGGGCCGCTGGGCCAGCGCCTGCAGCAGAAGGAATTCGGTGACGGTGAGCGAGACGTCCTTGCCCTTCCAGCTCACCGCGTGGCGTAGCGGGTCCATGGTGAGCGAGCCGCGGGTCATCAGCTTGGTGTCTTCGGTATCCCCAACCACTTCACCAGCCTGGGCTTCCTGACGGCGCAGGAGCGCGCGGATCCGCTCGACCAGCAGGCGCTGGCTGAACGGCTTCTTGACGTAATCGTCCGCGCCCATGCGCAGGCCGAGAACCTCGTCGATCTCGTCGTCCTTGGAAGTGAGGAAGATCACCGGCATGCGGGATTTCTGGCGCACCCGCTGGAGCAGATCCATCCCGTCCATGCGCGGCATCTTGATGTCGAAAACCGCCATGTCGGGCATCTTCTTGCTGAACGCATCCAGCGCAGATTGCCCGTCATTGTAAGTTTCAACCTCGAACCCCTCCGCCTCGAGTGTCATGGACACGGATGTCAGGATGTTCCTGTCATCGTCCACCAGGGCGATTTTAGACATAGCACTTCATCCTTGTACTGCTCTGTTATGCCTTCTTTTTCGCCGAGTATGCGAAGTTTCGGATTGTTCAACAATCCCATACCGCGAATCAGTACAGAGCTGCGACTTAATTGCAGCGCAGATTGAGTAACGAATGGCTAAATTGCCTCACCATACCAGTGCAAGTTGCAAAAACCGTGACCGATGGTAACGCTAGCCTGAACGGGTGCTAACGCTAAAGCCATTTTGATTGCGCTAACGTCCCGGATGACTTCTGTTCTTGGCCGATCCCAGCATGTTAAAGGCTCTGATACCGGTGGCGGGCGCTGCCGGTGGACGGCAGCCACTGTGCCGCCCCAATGACTACCGCCGCCCAGACAAGCGGCTACAGGAGCTTGGCAGATGACATTTGGACGGGTGAACCCGCAATTCCGGCTTGAAGATCAGGGGATCGAAGGGCTGGGCAATGTCTATTACAATCTTATGGAGCCCGCGTTGATCGAGTCCGCGCTAAAACGCGGCGAGGGCACGCTAGGCAAGGGCGGCGCCTTCTACGTGACCACGGGCAAGTTCACCGGCCGCTCGCCGCAGGACAAGCACGTGGTCAAGACCGCCTCGGTCGAAGACAAGATCTGGTGGGAAAACAACCGCGCCATGTCGCCCGAGGGCTTCGACGCGCTGCATGCCGACATGCTCGAGCACATGAAGGGCAAGGACTACTACGTTCAGGATCTCATCGGCGGCGCGGACCCGGCGCATTCGATCAAGGTGCGCATGGTGACCGAGCTGGCCTGGCATGGGCTCTTCATCCGCCACATGCTGCGCCGCCCCGAGCGGGAGCAGCTTGACGAGTTCCTCGCTGATTTCACCATCATCAACTGCCCGAGCTTCAAGGCGGACCCCGCCAAGCACGACTGCCGCACCGACACCGTCATCGCGCTGAACTTCGACAAGAAGACCATCCTCATCGGCGGCACCGAATACGCCGGCGAGAACAAGAAGTCGGTCTTCACGCTGCTGAACTACCTGCTGCCGCTCAAGGGCATCATGGCGATGCACTGCTCGGCCAACCACGCGCCGAACAACCCGGTCGACACTGCCGTCTTCTTCGGCCTGTCTGGCACCGGCAAGACCACCCTCTCGGCCGATCCCGAGCGCGTGCTGATCGGGGACGACGAGCACGGCTGGTCCGACCGTGGCACCTTCAACTTTGAAGGCGGCTGCTACGCCAAGACGATCAACCTCTCGGCCGAGGCCGAGCCCGAGATCTACGCGACCACCTCGAAGTTCGGCACCGTGATCGAGAACATGGTCTTCGACGAGGAGACCTTCGAGCTCGATTTCGAGGACGACAGCCTGACCGCCAACATGCGCTGCGCCTACCCGCTCGAGTACATCTCGAACGCGTCGTCCACCGCGCTTGGCGGCCACCCGAAGAACATCATCATGCTGACCTGCGACGCCTTTGGCGTGCTGCCGCCGATCGCGCGGCTGACCCCGGCGCAGGCGATGTACCACTTCCTGTCGGGCTTCACCTCGAAAGTGGCGGGCACCGAGCGCGGCGTGACCGAGCCGCAGCCGACCTTCTCGACCTGCTTCGGCGCGCCCTTCATGCCGCTGCGCCCGGAAGTCTACGGCAACCTGCTGCGCGACAAGATCGCCAAGCACGGCGCGACCTGCTGGCTGGTCAACACCGGCTGGACCGGCGGCGCCTATGGCACCGGCCACCGGATGCCGATCAAGGCCACCCGTGCGCTGCTGCACTCGGCGCTGAACGGCTCGCTGGCGAAGGTCGAGTTCCGCAAGGACCCGAACTTCGGCTTCGAGGTGCCGGTCTCGGTGGAGGGCGTGCCCGAGCTGCTGCTCGACCCGCGCCGCACCTGGTCGGACAAGGAGGCCTTTGACGCGCAGGCGCAGAAGCTGGTGAACATGTTCGCCGAGAACTTCGCGCAATACGTGCCCTACATTGACGACGACGTGAAAGCCGCCGCGATCGGCTGATGCGTCTTGCCGCGATCCTCATGATGCTGGCCGGACCCGCCTTGGCGGGGTCCGGCCTTTCTTTTGCCGAGCCGCCGGTGATGCTGATCGAACGCGGTGTGATCTGCCAGGTGACCCCGGAGGGCGCCAGGGCGGCGCCGGAGACCGAGCAGGGGATCATCAACCTCATCGAGCCGGGACGGCGCGTCGACTTCGCCACCGAGGTGGTGCCGGCGGCGCTTGGGATCAGCTTCGGCATCCGCTTCACGCTCGCCGAGACCGCCGCGCCGCTCGCGCTGCGGGTCATCGTCACCCACCCCCCGATGGGCTCGCGCGGGGTCGAGGTCGAGAGCTGGACCACCGGCGCCGCGCCCGGCGCGCCCAGCCTGAGCCTCTTCACCTTCGAATACGCCTACGAGATGGTCGAAGGCGACTGGACCATGGCGCTCGAGGCGGGCGGCGAGCGGCTGCTGGAGCAGCATTTCACCGTGGTTCCCGCCGATGCGGCGCGGCCGGTCCTGGCCGCCTGCGACGGCCCGGCGGCGATGTCCTGACGCTGCGGCCACCCGCCGGAATCACCTTATGCGGTATCTGAGCTGCGCTGGATCACGCTCTGCGGGATTGTGCCGCTGAGGCGTCGAATTCCGGGACAGATTTCCTGCGAGAATTGTCCTCAATTGCGCACGCGTTTCTCCGATTTCATCCACAGGCCTGAAGCGCGAGTCAGGCTGCTGAAAAGACTCGGAACCTTGAGTCCGCCCCCCTGCGGACTCCCCGGAGTTGCCCACAATCAGTGAGTCTGCATGTTGAGTAAATAACAGATCGTTCCACAACTTATTGAGTGCGTCACGAACATTTCGCTTTACAGAAGGTGCGGGCCACAGGCACGATATATGGTAAGAGACGAGGGTTCACCCCCAACATCTCTACGAGCAGGCACCTAGCACGCGGGGCTCTGCCAAGCCCCGAAGCTACAACCATAAGAGGTGGCGCATGGCACTGTCCGAAGACTTTCTGAGCGAAGAGCTGCACCCCATCGACATCGTCGAGACCCTTGCCGAGACCAACGACTGGGATTTCGACCGCGTCGGCGAAGATCAAATCGCCATGGCGGTCGAGGGGCAGTGGCGCACCTATTCGATCACCCTCGCATGGTCGCCCTACGACGAGACGTTGCGGATGATCTGCAGCTTCGAGATGGAGCCGCCAAAGGACTCGCTGCCCGAACTCTATGCCGGTCTCAACGCGGTCAATGACCAGTGCTGGGCAGGGGCTTTCTGCTACTGGGCGGAATCCAAGCTGATGGTCTACCGCTATGGGCTGGTGCTCGCCGGGGGTCAGGTGGCCAGCGCCGAGCAGATCGACACGATGATCGGCGCGGCGGTGATGACCTCGGAGCGCTACTACCCCTGCTTCCAGCTGATCAACTGGGCCGGCAAGAGCGCCAAGGAAGCCCTGCAAATCGCCATGGCGGAAGCCTACGGCCGCGCCTGAGCGCGGCTTGTCGGGAGCGCGAGACCGCCCCGAGGGGTCCTCGCGCCCCCTAGTGGATACCCAGCGCGGTTTCCTTGAGCATCTCCGCCGAGGCGCGCAGCGCCGCCGCCTCGGACGGATCGAGATCGGGGGTCAGCGTCGTCAGCACCCCGCCCGCGCCGACCACGCGGGGCAGGCTGAGCGCCACTTCCTCGACCCCCTGCACCCGCGGCGTGACCACCGAGACCGAGAGCACCGCCCGCTGGTCGTCGCGCACCGCCTGCACGATCCGGGCGAGCCCTGCGCCGATGCCGTACCAGGTCGCGCCCTTGCCCTGGATGATGCGATAGGCGGCGCGGCGCACCGCCTCATCGATGCCGGCGCGGATTTCGGGGGTGATCGGCGCGTCGACCTGCTCGGCGAATTCGCTGACGGTGAGCGCCCCGGCCCGGGCCGAGCTCCAGCCCAGCACCTCTGAATCGCCGTGCTCGCCGAGCACGTAAGCATGTACCGATTGCGCCGCGATGCCGAGGTGATCGGCCAGCAACCAGCGAAAGCGCGCGGTGTCGAGGATGGTGCCCGAGCCGATCACCTGCCCGGCGGGCAGACCCGAGGCGCGCAGGGCCACCTCGGTCATCACGTCGACCGGGTTGGAGGCGACGAGCAGCATGGCCCCGGGGGCGGCTTTCTGCACCCCTTCGATCACCTGGGCAAAGACCTCGGCGTTGCGCGACAAAAGGCTCAGGCGGCTTTCTCCGGGCTTCTGCGCCACCCCTGCGGCGAGGATCACGATCGCCGCACCTTCGAGCCGTTCGTAGCCGCCGGAGCGCACCTGGCAGGGATGGGCGAAGGGCACCGCGTGGGCGATGTCCTCGGCCTGGGCCCGGGCCAGCGCCGCGCTCTTGTCCACCAGGACGATCTCGCTCGCGCCGCCGCGCAGGGCCAGAGCGTAGCCCGCCGCCGAGCCGACCATGCCCGCGCCCACGATTCCCACCTTCATGGCATTCTCCCTTCCGCTGTTGGGCTACCATGGCACGGGAGGGGCGAGGGGCCAAACCCGCAGGGCCCGGACGCGGCCGCGAAGGCGCGACTATTCGCCCGTCGCCCAGCCCGCGCGCAAACGCCCGCTGCGCCATGGACACCCGGGGCGACGTGGCTATAGTGCCGCCTCCACAAGGCGGGTCCAAAGGCGGATCCCGCAGGCGAAAGAGGCCCGGACATGACGGAACAGGTGAAGGTCGGCATCATCATGGGCAGCCAGTCGGACTGGCCCACGATGCAGGAAGCGGCGCAGATGCTCGACGAGCTGGGCGTGGCCCATGAGGTCAAGATCGTCTCGGCGCACCGCACGCCGGACCGGCTCTGGACCTATGGCAAGGAAGCCGCCGGGCGCGGGCTGCAGGTGATCATCGCCGGGGCCGGGGGCGCGGCGCATCTGCCGGGCATGATGGCCTCCAAGACGCGCGTGCCAGTGATCGGCGTGCCGGTGCAGACGCGGGCGCTGTCGGGCGTCGACAGCCTCTATTCCATCCTGCAGATGCCGCGCGGTTTCCCGGTGGCGACCATGGCGATCGGCGCGGCGGGCGCGGCCAATGCGGGTCTGATGGCGGCGGGCATCCTCGCGCTGCAGGATCCGGCGCTGGCCGAGCGGCTGGACGCCTGGCGCCAGGCGCTGTCGGACTCGATCCCCGACGAGCCGGTGCGGGACTGACCCCGGTCTGATCCCGGCCCGCGCAGATGGGCCGGGTGCGCCCTCTGTGGCGCAGTCCGTCCCCGCGTCACACAAAGGGGTGTTGCAAGCCGCGCCAATCCGCAGGAAAAGCGGCGAAACCCGACCCCAGCAACGGAGGCCCCCATGTCTGACGCTCTTCCCCAAGGTGCAACCATCGGCATTCTCGGCGGCGGACAGCTGGGACGGATGCTCTCGGTGGCCGCCAGCCGCCTCGGCTACCGCACGCATGTCTTCGAGCCGGGCGCCGAGCCGCCCGCCGGCCATGTCGCCCACGCGGTGACTACCGCCTCCTACGAGGACAAGGCGGCGCTGACCCGGTTTGCCGAAGCGGTGGACGTGGTGACCTACGAGTTCGAGAACATCCCCACCGAGGCGCTCGACACGTTGCAGGCGCTGCGCCCGATCCGCCCGGGGCGCGAGGCGCTGCGGGTGAGCCAGGACCGGATGACCGAAAAGGAGTTCCTGTCGGGTCTCGGCCTGCGCACCGCGCCCTTTGCCGCCGTCGACACCGAGGTCGACCTGAACAACGCGCTCGAGCTGATCGGCGCGCCGGCCATCCTCAAGACCCGCCGCTTCGGCTACGACGGCAAGGGGCAGGCCCGCATCCTGTCGAAGGATGACGCCGCCGATGCGTTCGACGCGATGAACGGCGCCCCGGCGATCCTCGAGGGGTTCGTCGAGTTCAGCCACGAGGTCTCGGTGATCGCGGCGCGTGGCACGAGCGGCGAGGTCGCCTGTTTCGATCCCGGCGAGAATGTCCACCGCGACGGCATCCTGCGCACCACAACCGTTCCTGCGCGGCTGACCCCGGCGCACCAGCAGGACGCGATCCTGCTGGCGGGCCGTATCCTCAACGCGCTCGACTACGTGGGCGTGATGGGGGTCGAGCTCTTCGTCTGCGCCGACGGGCTGGTGGTCAACGAGATCGCGCCGAGGGTGCACAACTCCGGCCACTGGACGCAGAACGGCTGCAGCGTGGACCAGTTCGAGCAGCACATCCGCGCCGTGGCCGGCCTGCCGCTGGGCGATGGCGGGCGCCATTCGGACGTTCAGATGGAAAACCTGATCGGCGACGATATGGACCGGGTGCCCGAGCTGCTGCGCGAGGCCGACACCGCGCTGCACCTTTACGGCAAGGCCGAGGCCAAGCCCGGCCGCAAGATGGGCCACGTCAACCGCATCGTGCGCGGCGGCTGATCTGTCGCGGGCGCTTCAACCTATGAAGCGCCCGGCCACATCCCCGCTCATGTAGGCCACGCGGCCCCCGGCAATCGTCGCCACGATGCGGCGCGTGTCCTGCTCGCGGATGATCAGGTCGGCGCGCAGCCCGTCCTCGATCCGGCCCCGGTCGGTGAGCCCCAAGAGCCGCGCGGGCCCTTCCGACACCAGTTTCCACGCCGCGACCTCGTCCAGAAGCCCCAGCTCGACACAGCGCCACGCGGCACGTGCCGGGGCGGGGTAGTGATAGTCCGAGGCCAGCGCGTCGCAAAGCCCCAGCCCCACCAGCTCCAGCGCCGAGACGTTGCCCGCATGGCTCGCCCCGCGCACCACGTTGGGCGCCCCCAGCACGATGAATTCGCCGGCCGCGCGCGCCGCCTGTGCCGCCTCGACCGTCTCGGGGAACTCCGAGACGCGCACGCCGCGCGCCCGCCAGCCGGCACGGCCCTCGGCGGTGCGGTCGTCGTGGCTGCCCATGGTCACGCCGCGCGCCGCCAGCCGCGCGCAGAGCCCGTCCAGCGCCGTCGGCACTTCGGCCCCCCGGTCGTGCAGCCCCATCATCAGCGCCAGATGCGCCTCGGGGCTGCGGCCGCTTTTCAGCGCCTGCCCGGTGAGCCGCGGCGGCTTGCGCCCCTCGGCCAGCCGCTGGTGCGGCAGGTGGTCGTTGAACACGACGTAGGAGATGCCCCAGCGCGCAATCGCCTCCTCGGCTCCGGCAAATCCATCGAGGAAATGCGTCTCGAGCCGCAGTTGCAGGCGGAGGTCCACGGGCACTGTGGGCGCGACCTCGGTGACGGCGGCAAAGACCTCTTCGGCGAACTCCGGTCCGCGCATCCCGCCTTCCCAGGACCAGAACTGCGCCAACGCAGCGGTGGTGATGCCGCAGGCCGCCAGCTCGGCGGCGCAGGCCTGCACCCCCGACGCACGCTCGCGCAGCGCGCCCCGGCGCGGGGCCATGTGGCGCTCGAAGCCGTCGCCATGGGCGTCGACAATGCCCGGCAGCACCTCGAAGCCCGCGAGGTCCACGGCCCTGCCGCCGCCGCCGCCGAGGCGGCCATCGTGGAGGGACAGCGGCGCGTCGCTCCAGCCCTCGGGGCGCAGGACGGGGGCATTCTGAAGGGTCAGGTCGAGCACGGGTTGGGGCCTTTCGTCGGGCCCTGAAGGGGCAGGGCTGGGTCGGCGCTTGAGATACGCGCCCACCCAGCCCTATGAAAGGGGCAAAAGGACACGCCCGAAGGGAAGCCAATGCTGAAGTCCCCCCGCCTCGCCGCCCGCGCCGTGCTGCTGCACGAGGACCGGCTGCTGCTGGTCAACGCCTGGCCCGGCGGCAGGAGCGACCTCTGGTGCGCCCCGGGCGGCGGCATCGAGCCCGGGTCCTCGCTGCCCGAGAACCTCGCTCGCGAGTTGCGCGAGGAGACCGGGCTCGAGATCACCGTCGGCCCGCCCTGCCTGGTGAACGAGTTCCACGACCCCGCAAGCGGCTTCCACCAGGTCGAGATCTTCTTTCGTTGCCGGATCGCCAGCGGCACACTCGACGCCGACTGGCAGGACCCCGAAGGCGTGGTGACCGAGCGCCGCTTCGTCACCCGCGCCGAGATGGAGGGGCTGCGCTTCAAGCCGAGCAGCCTGGCGCATGTGGCCTGGGGCAGGGGCTTCGGCTACGACCCGCTGGAGCTGATCCAGCATTGAGCGTCTGGACCGCGCCGCGGCCTGCGCCTAACGTGACGCCATGCTAGGCTACGCGCTCAAACGTCTGACCTCGCTGGCGGTTTCCTTGCTGGTTGCGTCGCTGGTCATCTTCCTGGTGGTCGAGGTCGCCCCCGGCGATCCGGCCAGCTACATGCTTGGCATGAACGCGCAGCCCGACACGGTGGCGGCGCTGCGGGCCGAGCTTGGCCTCGACCTGCCGAAATGGCAGCGTTACCTTGCCTGGCTCGGCGGCATGCTAAGCGGTGACTTCGGCACCTCCTACACCTACCGCACGCCGGTGGCCGAGATGGTCGCCGAGCGCATCACCGTCTCGCTGCCGCTGGCGCTCTACGCGCTGGGGCTCTCGACGCTGATCGCGCTGCCTGCGGGCATCTTCGCCGCCGCCCGCCGGGGCAGGGCGGGAGACGCGGCGGTGATCGGGGCGACGCAGCTCGGCATCGCCATCCCCAACTTCTGGTTCGCGATGCTGCTGGTGCTGCTCTTCGCGCTGAAGCTGCGCTGGTTCAGCGCCGGCGGTTTTCCCGGCTGGGAGTCCCCGCTTCTGGCACTGAAATCGTTGACCTTGCCGGCGGTGGCGTTGGCGCTGCCGCAGGCGGCAATCCTGGCCCGGGTCATGCGCTCCTCGCTGATCGATATCTTGTCGGAGGATTTCATCCGCACCGCGCGCGCCAAGGGCCTGTCCCGCAGGCAGGCGCTCTGGCGGCACGGTTTGCGCAACGCGCTCATCCCGGTGCTGACCATCCTCGGGCTGCAGTTCTCCTTCCTGCTGGCGGGGGCGATCATCATCGAACAGGTGTTCTTTCTGCCCGGCCTCGGCCGGCTGATCTTCCAGTCGATCACCCAGCGCGACCTGATCGTGGTCGAGAGCGTCGTCATGCTGCTGGTCTTCGCGGTGATCGCGGTGAACTTCCTCACGGACATGGCCTATGCCATCGCCGATCCGAGATTGAGGCGCGCGAGATGAGACCCACCCTGATCCTCGGCGCGCTGCTGACGTTGGTCTTCACCCTCGCGGCGCTGCTCTCCTTTGCCTGGACCCCGGGCGATGTCGAGGCGGTGAACATCGCCGCGCGGCTGCAGCCGCCCTCGACGGCGCATCTGCTGGGCACCGACCACCTCGGCCGAGACATGCTGAGCATGGTGATGACCGGCGCGCGCACCTCGCTGGCGGTGGCGCTGGTGGCGGTGGGGCTCGGCATGGGGCTCGGCGTGCCGCTGGGGCTCTCCGCCGCCGCAAGGCAGGGAGGCTGGCTCGACGAGCTGGTGATGCGCACCAACGATCTCATCTTCGCCTTCCCCTCTTTGGTCATCGCCATCCTGATCACCGCCATCTTCGGCCCCGGAGCGCTCAACGCCATCCTTGCCATCGGTATCTTCAACATCCCGGTCTTCGCCCGGCTCACTCGCGGCGCGGCGCTCAGCTTCTGGCGGCGCGAGTTCATCCTTGCCGCCCGCGTCGCGGGCAAGGGCGCGCCGCGGATCAGCGTCGAGCACATCCTGCCCAACCTCGCCAACCTCCTGATCGTCCAGGGCACCATCCAGTTTTCGCTCGGCATCCTCGCCGAGGCGGGTCTTTCCTACGTCGGCCTCGGCGCCCAGCCGCCGGTGCCGAGCTGGGGCCGGATGCTGGCCGACGCGCAGACCATGGTGGCGCTCGCGCCGCATGTGGCCATCGTGCCCGGCCTCGCGATCCTGCTGACGGTGCTCGGCCTCAACCTGCTCGGCGACGGGCTGCGCGACGCCCTCGATCCCCGCCTGAGGCCCTCCCGCGCATGAGACTTTCTTCTAGGCAAACCTATCCCGGGGGTCCGGGGGCAGAGCCCCCGGTCCGGCAAGCGCCAGAGGCGCTGCTGCAGGTCAAGGGGCTCAGCCTCTCCATCGGCGGCGCCGCGATCCTGCAGGATGTGTCCCTGTCTCTTCCGCAGGGCGAGATCCTCGCGCTCACCGGCGAGTCGGGCTCGGGCAAGTCGATGACCGCGCTTGCTGCCATCGGATTGCTGCCGGACCGGGCCGAGACCTCCGGCAGGCTGCTTCTCGCGGGCCGTGACCTGCTGACCTTGCCCGAGCGGGACCTCTGCGCCCTGAGGGGCCGCGAGGTGGGGATGGTCTTCCAGGAGCCGATGACCGCGCTCAACCCGGTCCAGCGGATCGGGGACCAGGTGATGGAAACCATCCTGATCCACAAGGCGATGCCCCGCGCCGCCGCCCGCGCCCGCGCCGCCGAGGTCATGGCCCGCGTCGGGCTCGACCCCGCGCGCATTCCGCCCAGCCGCTACCCGCACGAGCTCTCGGGCGGGCAGCGCCAGCGGGTCGGCATCGCCATGGCCATCGCGCTGCGGCCGAAGCTGCTGATCGCCGACGAGCCGACCACCGCGCTCGACGTGACCACCCAGGCGCAGATCCTTGAGCTGCTCACCGGTCTGGTGCGCGAAGAGGGGATGGGGATGCTGATGATCACCCATGACCTTGCCGTGGTGGCGGGCATGGCTGATCGCATCGCGGTGATGAACGCGGGCCGGATCGTCGAGCAGGGGCCGACGGCGCAGGTCCTCTCGGAACAGCGCCACCCCTACACCCGCCAGCTCTTCGAGGCCTCGCGCCACCAGGCGGCGCTGGCCCCGATCCCCTCCGGCGAGCCCCTGCTCAGCGTGCAGGAGGCGGTTCGTGACTATCCCCTGCCGCGCAAGAGCCTCCTTGCCCCGCGCGGCCAGTTCCGCGCGGTGAAGGGCGTCAGCTTCGACATCCGCCGGGGCGAGCGGGTCGGGCTGGTGGGCGAGTCGGGCTGCGGCAAGTCGACGCTCGCCCGCGCGATCCTCGGGCTCGAGCCGCTGCAGGCGGGGACGATCACCTTGGGTGGCAGACCGATCCTTTCGCATGGCAAGCCGGACCCAGACATCCGGCGCCGGGTGCAGGTGGTTTTTCAGGATCCCTACGGCTCGTTCAACCCGCGCCACAGCGTCGGCCGGATCATCGCCGAACCCTTCCATCTTCTGCCCGATCCGCCGAAGGGCGCGGCGCGGCAGGCCGCGATCGCCGGGGCGCTCACTGCCGTAGGGCTGAAGCCCGAGCACGCCGAGGCCCCGATCCATGCCTTCTCGGGCGGCCAGCGCCAGCGCATCGCCATCGCCCGCGCGCTGATCATCGAGCCCGAGCTGGTGATCTTCGACGAGGCGGTCTCGGCGCTCGATGTGCGGGTGCGCGCGCAGATCCTCGACCTTGTGGCCGAGCTGTCGCGCACAAGGGGCCTCGGCTATCTTTTTGTCAGCCACGATCTTTCGGTGGTGCGCGGGGTCACTGACCGGGTTTTGGTCATGCGCGAGGGCGAGATCGTCGAACACGGCGCGACGGCCGAGGTGTTTGACAATCCCCGGCACTGGTATACCAAATCTCTCATGGAGGCGGCGCCGAGACTTCCGGCGCCGGAGAAGGGAGGAGAGGACGATGCCGGAGGGAAGCCCCTTTGACAGCGCCCGCGTGCTCATTGGCGGCACATGGCGCGAAACCGCGGACACGCTACCGCTGAGCGATCCGTCAACGGGCGCGGAGATCGGGCGCATCGCCCGGGGTGGCAAGGCCGAGATCGACGCGGCCGTGACGGCGGCGCAGGCCGCGCTGGACGGTGAATGGGGGGCGATGACCGCGCTGGAGCGTGGGCGCATCCTCACCCGCATCGGGGTGCTCGTGCTCGAGAATGTCGACCTGCTCGGCCGTATCGAGGCTCAGGACGTGGGCAAGCCGCTGGGCCAGGCGCGCGCCGACGCGGTGGCGCTGGCGCGCTACTGCGAGTTCTATGGCGGCGCGGCGGACAAGATCCACGGCGAGACCATTCCCTACCTCGATGGCTACACCGTCTACACCCTGCGCGAGCCGCATGGGGTGACCGGCCATATCGTGCCTTGGAACTACCCGATGCAGATCATCGGCCGCTCGGTCGGTGCGGCGCTCGCCATGGGCAATGCCTGCGTGCTGAAACCGGCCGAGGACGCCTGCCTGACCGCCCTGCATTTCGCCGATCTGGCGCAGCAGGCGGGGCTGCCGGCGGGGGCGCTCAACGTGGTGCCGGGGCTTGGGTCCGAGGCGGGCGCGGCGCTGTCATCCCACCCGGGCGTGCAGCACATGAGTTTCACCGGCTCGGTCGCCACCGGCGCCGCGGTGCAGCGCGCGGCCGCGGACAACGTGATCCCGGTGACGCTGGAGCTGGGGGGCAAGTCGCCGCAGCTGGTGTTTGCCGATGCCGATCTCGATGCGGCGCTGCCTTTCCTGGTGAATGCCGGGTTGCAAAACGCCGGGCAGACCTGCTCGGCCTCCTCGCGCATCCTCGTGCAGCGGGAGATCCTCGATGAGGTGATGGCCCGCATGGCGGCCGCCTACGAGGCCAAACTCGTCGGCCCCGCCATGGAGGATCGCGACATCGGCCCGCTGATCAATGCCGCCCAGAAGCGCCGCGTCGAGGGGTTCCTGGAGCAGGGTGCAGACCTGCCGGTTCTGGCGCGGGCGCGGTTGGCCGAGGGGTTGCCCGAGGGCGGGCATTACGTCGCCCCCTGTCTTTATGGCCCGGTCCCGGCGGAGCACGCGCTGGCGCAGGACGAGATCTTTGGCCCGGTTCAGGTGGTCATCCCCTTCGAGGACGAAGAGGAAGCGCTGCGCATCGCCAATGGCACCGCCTACGGGCTGGTCGCCAGCGTCTGGACCCGCGACGGCGCGCGGCAGATGCGCCTCGCAAGGAAGCTGAAGGCCGGGCAGGTGTTTCTCAACAATTACGGCGCGGGGGGCGGGGTCGAGCTGCCTTTCGGCGGGGTCGGCAAATCCGGCCACGGGCGGGAGAAGGGGTTCGAGGCGCTCTACGGCTTCTCGGTTCTGAAGACGGTGGCGGCGCATCACGGCTGAGCGTGGCACGTGAAGTGATGAGGGAGGAGACAGGCATGAGACTTTCGGGAAAAACCGCCATCGTGACCGGCGCGGGATCGGGCTTCGGTGCGGGCATCGCGCGGCGCTTCGCGGCAGAGGGCGCGCGGGTGATGGTCGCCGACATCAACATGGAGGGCGCCGAGGCGGTGGCTTCGGAATTCGGCGGCATCGCGCATCAAGTGAACGTGGCCGACGGGGCGTCGGTCGAGGAGATGACGCTGCGCGCCGGCGCCGAGCTCGGGCGGGTCGATATCCTTGTGAACAACGCCGGGGTGACCCACCTGCCGGGCTTCATGGAAGACATCAGCGAGGCGGATTTCGACCGGGTCATGGCGGTGAACTGCAAGTCGGTCTACCTGACGGCCCGCGCGCTGGTGGCTGGGATGAAGGCGCGCGGCGCGGGAGCGATCCTCAATGTCGCCTCGACAGCAGGCGTCTCGCCGCGACCGAAGCTCAATTGGTACAACGCCTCGAAGGGCTGGATGATCACCGCGACGCGGGCCATGGCGATCGAGCTCGCGCCCTTCGGCGTGCGGGTCAATGCACTGAACCCGGTGGCGGGCGACACCCCGCTTCTGAAGAGCTTCATGGGCGAGGACACGCCCGAGATGCGCGCCAAGTTCCTCTCGACCATCCCGATGGGGCGGTTCTCGACCCCCGAGGACCTTGCCAATGCCGCGCTCTACCTCTGCTCGGACGAGGCGTCCTTGGTGACCGGGGTCTGCATGGAGGTGGACGGGGGGCGCTGCATTTGAGGGACGCACCGTGGGGGCTCCCCCCGCCGCCGGCTGTGCCTCGTCTCCCCCGGGGTATGTGGAAGAGAGAAGAAGACGGGACTTCAGGCTGCTCTCGGCGACTTGGCGGACCAACGCCTTCATGGGGTCTGAATATGCGCAAAGGCGCCTGCACCAGTGGGCGCCCTTGTTTTTTGCCGCAGTGCAGCAAAATATAAAGATGTGGCTGCAAGGAGTGGACTCATGCGACCCGGCCCTCTCAACCTGATTACCGACGTTCCTGGCCTGCGGGTCGGCAATGCCGAGGATTCCTTTCTGAAATCCGGCGTCTCCGTGGTGACCGCCGCGGCGCCGATGGTCGCCTCGGTCTCGGTCATGGGCGGCGCGCCCGGCACCCGCGAGACCGACCTCTTGGCGCCTGACAAATCCGCACCTGGGGTCGATGCGCTGGTGCTTTCGGGTGGCAGTGCCTTCGGGCTGGCGGCGGCGCAGGGGGTGATGGATGCGCTGCACGAGGAGGGGCGGGGCTTCGAGGTCTTTTCGGCGCGGGTCCCCATTGTGCCGGCGGCGATCCTTTTCGACCTGCTCAACGGGGGCGATAAGCGCTGGGGCGTAAATCCCTATCCCGGGCTCGGGCGGCAGGCGCTCGCCAATGTCGGCAGCAGCTTCAAGCTCGGCTCTCGCGGCGCAGGCTGCGGCGCGCAGACTGCGCAACACAAGGGCGGGCTGGGCTCGGCGTCGCTGGTGCTCGAGGGCGGGATCACCGTCGGCGCGCTGGTGGCTGTGAACCCGATGGGCAGCGTGACCACGCCATCGGGGCGGCACTTCTGGTCGGCACCCTTCGAGATCGGGGCGGAATTCGGCGGGCTCGGGCCGGAGCCGGCAGCGGGCTTTCAGGACATGCCCGAGAGCCGCAAGTTGGGGGCGATGGCAGCGCTGGGGAACACCACGATCGCGGTGGTCGCCACGGACGCGCAGATCGACAAGGCGCAGGCGCACCGCATCGCCGTGGCCGCACAGGATGGCATCGGCCGGGCCATCCTGCCGGCGCATTCGCCGATGGACGGGGACCTTGTGTTTGCCTGCTCCACGGGCCGCGTGCCGCTTGCCGAGCCGGCGCTGCAGCTGGCGCAGATCGGCCACGCGGCGAGCCTTTGCCTGGCCCGCGCAATCGCGCGCGGCGTCTGGGAGGCGACGCCGGCCTTGGGCGACACGCTGCCGACGCTGCGCGAGGACTTGGGGCTCTAGCGCGTTCCGCTCAGCGCAGGATCGGCGGGCTGTCGGGGTCGGATCCGGGGGCGATGCGCTCGATGCGCGCGGGCTCTTCGATCTCGGGCAGATCAAACCGCAGGCCGACCCGGGTCAGGCTGGCCGCCAGCTCGTCGCTGTCGCGCAGGAAGAGAACGTCGAGCGCCCCGGCCTCGATGCCCGAGAAGACCAGCGCCTCGTTCACCGCGCGCGCCAGCGCATCCTCTGCGCCGGGCACCGCGCCAGCGAAGGCGAGGATGTGTCCACGGCCGCCACCCTCGTAGCGCGCCCCGGCGAGCCAGGCGCAGCGGGCAAAGCCAGCCGCGGTGGCGAGCTTGGTGTCGAGCGCCGCGAGCAGCGCCTCGGGCAGGCCGCCGGGCTTGGTGACTTCCTCGATCCGGGCGGCCTCTTCGCGGGGCCCATGGCCGAGGGTTTCGGCCAGCCAGTCCACGGCTTCGGCGGGCAGCAGGGTGGAGGCCTCGGAGACCTCGATGTTCACTGCCAAGCCGATGCCCTGGCCGGCCAGCATGTTGGCCACGGCGCGGCCCGAAAGGGCGGCATAGGGCGCGGCACGGCCGACGAATTGCGACAGCCGTTCCTCGCGGTCGAAGACCAGCACGAAGCGGGCGTCGCCGAGGTCGAAGAGCTCGGGCTCAATCTGGTCGCCATCGATCTCGCGGGTGAGCAGCAGGAAGAGTTCGCCGTCGGCCAGGCGCTCGTAGAAGCGCAGGCGGGCGTTGTCATCCTCGGGGGCGGCCTCCATCGCGCTGAGCGCGGCATCGAGCGGTGTGATCGTCATGTCAGAACCTCGCGGACACGGGCGCGCAGGACGGGCAGGAGCTCGGCCTCGAACCACGGATTGCGTTTGAGCCAACCCGTATTGCGCCAGGACGGGTGGGGCAAGGGCAGAGCGTGGGGAAGGTGGGCGCGCCAATTGGCCACCGTCTCGGTGACGCCGGTCCTGCTGCCGAGATGGTAGCGTTGCGCAGGGCCGCCGATGTAGAGCCGCAGCGGCAGAGGGCCGAGCGCCTCGAAAAGCGCGTCGTGCCAGGTGGCGCGGCAAATCGGCGGGGGCGGCAGGTCGGAGCCCTTGGCGTCATAGCCCGGAAAGCAGAAGGCCATGGGCACGATGGCGACGCGGCTCTGGTCCCAGAATTCCTCTTTCGACAGGCCCAGCCAATCACGCAGCCGGTCGCCGGAGGGGTCGTCGAAGGGCCTGCCGGATTTGTGCACCCGCATCCCGGGCGCCTGTCCTGCGATCAGCAGCCGCGCGCCGGGGCGGAACCAGGGCACCGGCCGCGGGCTGTGCCGGGTGGCGGTGGCAGCAAACCGCGCGGCGCAAAGGCGGCAGGCGGAGATGCTGTCTCGGAGGGGGCTCAGGCGCTCGGTCATGCGGAAGAGATAGGTCCAGGGGAATCGGCCTGCCAGTGGCGCGACGGTCGCGCGATCACGCAGGTGGGCACGACTATCCGCGCATCGGAGATGGTGGGCTGCGGAGGGGGAGGATGTTTCAAAATTTGGCCATAATGTGACCTAATTCGCCAAATATCCGTCACGCATCCCGGGGGCCGGAGTATGTTGGCCCTGTGAAGGGGGTCGGGTGATGATTGAGTTCGATATGGTCAGCAAGTCCTTCTGGACCGGGGAGCGCCGCAAGGTGATCCTTGATCGCGTGTCCTTTCAGGTCACCGTCGGCGAGAGCATCGGCATTCTCGCCCCGAACGGCACCGGCAAGACCACCCTTATTCGCATGATGGCCGGACTCGAGAAACCCGACGAGGGCGAGATCCGCCGGACCTCGCGCGTGTCCTTCCCGCTTGGCTTCATGGGCGGCGTGGTGTCGAAGATCTCGGCCCGCGAGAACGCGCGTTTCATTGCGCGCATGTACGGGCTCGATCCCGAGTACGTCGAGGCCTTCTGCCGCTGGCTCTGCGGGCTCGGCGAGTATTTCGACCAGCCGATCGGCACATATTCGTCGGGGATGAAGGCGCGGTTCACCTTCTCGCTGATGCTGGCGCTGGACTTCGACATTTACCTCATCGACGAGGGGATGCCGAGTTCGACCGATGTCGAGTTCAACCGCAAGGCCGGCGAGATCCTCGCCGAGCGTCTGCGCACCACCACCATCGTGATCGTCTCGCACCAGCCCGCGATCCTCGAAAAATTTGCCAGCAAGGCGGCGGTCCTGATGGACGGGAAGCTGCACCAGTTTGACACCTTGGAAGAAGCGAAACGGCTCTATGACTACGAAACCCAAGGCTAAGAAGTTCCGCATCCGCCGCCCCGAACCGGGGCAGGTCGCCGCCGCGCCGCAGTCGGAGCCGCGCCCGACGTCCACTTCACCCGGTCGCGCCGCTGCACAGGACAAGACACCCGGCACGGCCGCAGCGTCACCGAACCCTGCCGCCGGGGCCGCCGATCTTGACGCGATCCGGGCCGAGGGGCTGACCGGGCGCCAGCTGCGCCTCGCCCGGCGGGTGGCGCAGAAGAACGGCTTCGAGCCGGCCTCCGATCTCGACGCGGTGCGCATGCTGCGGGCGCGGGGCATCGATCCGTTCCAGCGCAGCTCGATGCTTGAGTTGGTGGTGCCCGAGACGGGCGGAAGCGGCGGCGGCAAGAGATCGGGCGCCGGGCTGCCGGCGCTGCCCACAGGCAGCGAGGGGTTGCCGGAGCCTGTGGCGCCCAAGAGCCAGTTGCCGTCTACCGAGACCGCCAGCCCCGCCGAGCGCCGCGCCGCCGAGATCATGAAAATCCAGCAGGAGCTGGCCAAGCGCCGCCGCAAGAAGCAGATGATGCTGCTCGGCCGGCTGGCCTTTTTCGTGATGCTGCCGACGGTGCTGGCGGGCTACTACTTCTACGTGTTGGCGACACCGATGTATGCCACCAAGTCCGAGTTCCTCATCCTCAAGGCCGAGAATTCCGCTTCGTCCATGGGCAGCCTCTTCTCCGGGACGCAGTTCGCCACGAACCAGGATGCCATCGCGGTGCAGAGCTACCTTATGTCCAAGGACGCCATGCTGCGGCTCGACCGCGACGAGGGGTTCAAGGCGCATTACCAGCAGGCGCGGATCGACCCGTTGCAGCGGCTGGACGATGGGGCCTCCAACGAGGAGGCCTACGGCATCTACAAGCGCAACATCGAGATCGGCTACGACCCGACTGAGGGCGTGGTGAAGATGGAGGTGCAGGCCGCCGACCCCGAGACCGCCGCGCGCTTCAGCCGGGCGCTGATCAGCTACGCCGAGACCCGCGTCGACAACCTGTCGCTGCGCAAGCGCTCCAACGCGGTAACGGATGCCGAGGTCGGACTCGAAGAGGCGCAGGCCGACCGGCAGGAGGCGCAGGAGAAACTCGTGCGCCTGCAGCAGCAGGGCTCGGTGATCGACCCGGAGGGCCGCATCGCCTCGCTGCGCACCCAGATCAGCAACGTCGAGGTGCAGCTGCAGGAGAAGCAGCTGACCCTGCAGGCACTGCTCGACAACGCGCGGCCCAACAGCAGCCGTGTCGAGGGGGCGCAGGGCGACGTGCGGCGGCTCGAGGCGCTGCTCGTCGATCTCAATGCGCAGATGACCAGCGCCACCACGGGGGAGGATTCGCTGGCCGAGAAGGCGGTGCAGATCCAGCTCGCGCAGGCCGATCTCGCCACGCGTGACCTGATGCTGCAGACCGCGCTCGAGCGGCTCGAACAGGCGCGGCGCGATGCCGAGAGCCAGGCGCGCTACCTGACCACTTCCGTCGAGCCGGTGGCCTCGGAGGACCCGAGCTACCCGCGCGCCTTCGAGAACACGATCCTCGCCTTCCTGATCTTCTCCGGTATCTACCTGATGATCTCGCTGACCGCCTCGATCCTGCGCGAGCAGGTGTCGACCTGAGCGCAAGTCGCGCGCCGACGAGCCAAAAGAAAACGCCCGGTCGATGACCGGGCGTTTCGCTGTCTGCTCGAGCTCGCCCGGCGGATCAGGCGGCCTGCGCGCGCGAGGGCTTCAGCGCCTCGCCCCAGACGGCCAGCTCGTTGAACATGCCCTTGAGGCCGTCCACCACGGGCTGTTCGGGGCGCAGCACGCCGTCGTCGCCAATGAAGTTGAACACGAAGGGCACCGGCACCGACTGCGGCAGCGCCATGACGTTCATGTTGACCAGCAGCTGGCGCAGCTCTTGCGCGGCGCGCATGCCGCCCGAGACGCCACCGTAGCTGACCACGGCCGCGACCTTGCGCTCCCATTCCACCGCGAGCGCCTGGATGGCGTTGACCAGCGCGGCCGAGGGGAAGCTGTTGTATTCCGGGGTCAGGAAGACAAAGGCATCGGCCTCGGCGATCTTGGCGGCCCATTTCTTCGTGTGCTCGTGCTCGTAGGCCTGGGCGCGCGGGTGGCCGGCCTCGTCGAGCAGCGGCAGGTCGATTTCCTTGAGGTCGACGACTTCGACGTCGAAGCCGTTCTGCTCGCGGGCGAGTTCTTCGACCCACTTGCCGACGATCGGGACGATGCGGCCGGGGCGGGTGGAGCCGAGGATGATCTTCACTTTAAGAGACATGGGAGCTGTCCTTCTGCGGTCATGTGGGAGTGGGCGGCCGGGGAGGGAGATGGCCGTTCCTTGCGCTCTTACCTACGCTCGTATGGCGCAGGGACAATCCCCCCAGGCGCACACCGCAGGTGCGTTGCTGCACGGGCGTGCGGCGCAAGGGTCTACGCAACGAGTGCGCTTCGTGCGCGTTGGGTTCGCGACAGAAGACGGAGATTCCCATGCCGAAGGACGAGACACGCCAAGCAGAACTCTACCGGATGGTCATGCCGAAACACCTGTGTCCCTGGGGTCTGAAGACAAAGGACCTTCTGGAGCGCGAGGGCTACGAGGTGCATGATCACCCGCTCCGCACCAAGGAAGAGACCCAGGCCTTCCAGCGCGAGCACGGTGTAGAGACGACGCCGCAGACCTTCATCGACGGCGACAGGATCGGCGGCTACGAGGATGTGCGCCGACACTTCGGCAAGCCTGTGCGCGACCCGGAGGCTACTTCCTACCGCCCGGTCATCGCGATCTTCGCTGTAGCCTTCCTGATGGCGCTGGCGCTGAGCTGGCTTGTGCTGGGCACGCTGTTTTCGTGGCGGGTGATCGAGTGGTTCATCGCCTTCGGCATGGTGCTGCTCGGTCTTCAGAAGCTGCAGGATGTCGAGAGTTTTCAGACCATGTTCCTGAACTACGACCTTCTGGCGCAGCGCCATGTCCGCTATGGCTATGTCTACCCGTTTGCCGAAAGCGGCGCGGGCCTGCTGATGCTTGCGGGGGTGCTGACCTGGCTCGCGGCCCCTGTGGCGCTGGTCATCGGCACAATCGGCGCGGTCTCGGTCATCAAGGCGGTCTATGTCGACAAGCGCGAGCTCAAATGCGCCTGCGTCGGCGGCGGCAGCAACGTGCCGCTGGGCTTCGTGTCGCTGACCGAGAACCTCGCGATGATTGCCATGGGTCTCTGGATGTTGGCCAAACTTCTGTTCTGAAATGAAAAGGCCCGCCGGCGAGGGCGGGCCTTTCGCTATCCGTCTGCGCGGGGCTCAGACCTTGTCAGTCAGCTCCGGCACCGCGCTGAAGAGGTCGGCGACGAGGCCGAAGTCGGCGACCTGGAAGATCGGCGCCTCTTCGTCCTTGTTGATCGCCACGATCACCTTGGAGTCCTTCATGCCCGCGAGGTGCTGGATCGCGCCCGAGATGCCGACCGCGATGTAGAGGTCCGGCGCGACGACCTTGCCGGTCTGGCCAACCTGCCAGTCGTTCGGCGCAAAGCCCGAATCCACTGCGGCGCGCGAGGCCCCCACGGCGGCGCCGAGCTTGTCGGCGAGCTTCGCGATCATCGCGAAGTCCTCTTCCGAGCCGACGCCGCGGCCGCCCGACACGACGATCTTCGCCGAAGTCAGCTCGGGGCGGTCACTCTCGGCCATCTTGTCCTCGACCCATTCGGACAGGGCCGGGTTGTCCCCCGCGCCGATGGTCTCGACTGCGGCCGAACCGCCGGTGCCTGCGGCTTCGAAGGTAGAGGTCCGGAAGGTGATGACCTTCTTTTCATCCTTCGATTTCACCGTCTGGATGGCGTTGCCGGCGTAGATCGGGCGCTCGAAGGTGTCGGCGTCGACCACGGCGGTCACATCGGTCAGGATCATCGCGTCGAGCAGCGCGGCGACGCGCGGCAGGATGTTCTTCGCATCGGTCGTGGCCGGGGCAACGATGTGGCTGAAATCGCCCGCCAGCGACACGATCAGCGCTGCGACCGGCTCGGCCAGGCGGTGGCCGTAGAGCGCGTCCTCGGCGACCAGCACCTTGGCGACACCGTCGATCTTGGCGGCTTCCTCGGCGGCTGCGGCAGCCGAAGCACCGGCGGCCAGAACCGTGACCTCGCCCAGTTTCGCGGCCGCGTTCACGGCCTTGGCGGTGGCGTCCAGCGCCAGGGCACCGTCGTTGATTTCAGCAAGAAGGAGAACAGCCATCAGAGAGCCCCCGCGTCTTTCAGTTTCGCCACGAGCTCGTCGACCGAGCCCACCTTGATGCCGGCGGCGCGCTCTGCGGGCTCCGAGGTCTTGACGATCTCGAGGCGCGGCGAGACATCGACGCCGAAATCGGCGGCGATCTTCTCGTCGAGCGGCTTCTTCTTGGCCTTCATGATGTTCGGCAGCGAGGCATAGCGCGGCTCGTTGAGGCGCAGGTCGGCGGTGATGATGGCGGGCAGGGCGACCTTGATGGTCTGCAGACCGCCGTCCACTTCGCGCGCCACGGTGGCGGCATCGCCCTCGATGTCGAGCTTGTTGGCATAGGTCGCCTGCGCCCAGCCCAGAAGGCCCGCCAGCATCTGGCCGGTGGCGTTCATGTCGTTGTCGATCGCCTGTTTGCCCATGATGACGAGCCCCGGCGCCTCTTCCTCGACGATCTTGGCGAGGATCTTTGCGACCGCGAGCGGCTCGATGTCGGTATGCACGTCCTCGGCGGCGGTCACCAGGATCGCGCGGTCGGCGCCCATGGCCAGCGCGGTGCGCAGGGTTTCCTGGCTCTGCTTCACGCCGATGGAGACGACGACGACCTCCTCGGCCTTGCCGGCCTCCTTGAGACGGATCGCCTCTTCGACGGCGATCTCGTCGAAGGGGTTCATCGACATCTTGACGTTGGCAAGATCGACGCCCGTGCCATCCGCTTTCACGCGGACTTTCACGTTGTAGTCGATCACGCGCTTCACGGGCACAAGCACCTTCATGAGCGGATCTCTCCCTTGGTTTCGCCGCGCGGGACGCGGCACTTCGTATTCTCCCGTGGGGTGATAGCGAAGTGAACGCTGGGGAAACAGAGACAATTTGCGCAAGCGCAGCAAAAGGACGCTGCGTTTTCGCGAGGTCATGGCCTCTGACGCGGTGGCATGTCGCGGCGGAAATTCGAAGGGTCGGAAACGCATTCAGGGCGATTTCGCCGAGTGCCTGAAAATTAGGCGACCACGTTCCGGTTCCTCGCGCAGGTTCTGGTGGCCGGCGGAACCTCGCTCTGCGCATGATTCGAGGGGGTGTCTGCGGGCGGGCTGACGAAGCAGAAGGGCCGCCCGGAGGCGGCCCTTTGCGGATCAGGTGAAGGTGTTGTTCCTCGGGAAGCCCCGCGGCGCCATGCGGCCCGCGGTGGCACGCTTGGCAATCCACTCGCTGAGGTCCGTCTCGGTGCGGGTGCGCCCCGCCGGGTCCTTCCAGCTGAGACCGTCGGCCAGCGTGAAGGTGGTGATGTCCGACAGGCCGCCATCCTTGTATTTCTGCAGGCGCACGCCCTTGCCGCGGCCCATTTCGGGCAGCTCGTCGAGCATGAAGACCAGCACCTTGCGGTTCTCGCCGACCACGGCGACGGCATCGCCCTGCACCGGTTTGCAGACCTTGGCGATCACGTCGTCGCGCACGTTGAGCACCTGGCGGCCGGTGCGGGTCTGGGCCAGCACGTCGGCCTCGGGCACCAGGAAGCCATCCCCGGCGGAGGAGGCGAGCAGCAGCTTGCGGTCCGGGACGTGGCTGAAGATGTCGATGATCTGCGCTTCGTTGGGGAGATCGACCATCAGACGCAGCGGCTCGCCCATGCCGCGCCCCCCGGGCAAGTTGGCCGCCGAAAGCGTGTAGAACCGCCCGTTCGAGCCGAAGACCAGCAGCCGGTCCGTGGTCTCGGCGTGGAAGATGAAGCGCGGGCCGTCGCCGTCCTTGAACTTCAGCTCGGAGCCGAGGTCGATATGGCCCTTCATCGCGCGGATCCATCCCATCTGCGAGCAGACCACGGTGATCGGCTCACGCTCGATCATCGCTTCCAGTGGCACGTCCTCGACCTCGCCCGCCTCGGCGAAGCCGGTCAGACGGGCGCCGCGGTCAAGCCCCTTGGTGAAGGCCTTCTTCACGTCGCGCAGCTCGCTCGAGATGGTCTTCCACTGCAGCTCTTCGCTGGCCAGCAAGTCCTCGAGCCCGGCGCGCTCCTCCATCAGCTGGTCGCGTTCGGCGACCAGCTCCATTTCTTCGAGCTTGCGCAAGCTGCGCAGGCGCATGTTGAGGATGGCCTCGGTCTGCACCTCGGTGAGGCCGAATTCCTCGCCCGACACAGAAGCAGGAGAGACGTAATCGGCCTCGGATGTCGCCCGAGCTGTCTTCCGGCCCCAGTCCTCGCGCATCAGCGCGGCCTTGGGGTCCTCGTCGTAGCGAATGATGTCGATGACGCGGTCGAGATTGAGGAAGGCGATGATCAGGCCCTCGAGCACCTCGAGGCGATGGTCGATCTTTTCCATCCGGTGCCGCGAGCGGCGGCAGAGCACGTCGCGCCGGAAGTCGAGGAAGGCGCGCAGCACCTCCTTCAGCGAGCAGACCTTCGGCGTCACCCCGTCGATCAGCACGTTCATGTTCAGCGAGAAGCGGATCTCGAGGTCCGAGTTACGGAACAGCATGTTCATCAGAACGTCGGGATCGACGTTCTTGGTCTTCGGCTCGAGCACCATGCGGATGTCCTCGGCGCTCTCGTCGCGGATGTCGGCGAGGATCGGGACCTTCTTGGTCTGGATCAGCTCGGCCAGCCGCTCGACCAGCTTGGACTTCTGCACCTGATAGGGGATCTCGGTGACCACGGCCTGCCACATGCCGCGGCCAAGGTCCTCGACCTCCCACTTGGCGCGCAGGCGGATCGAGCCGCGGCCCGTCGCATAGGCCTGGGCGATGTTGGCGCGCGGCTCGACGATCACCCCGCCGGTGGGGAAATCGGGGCCGGGCACGTAGTTCAGCAGCGTCTCGTCCGCCGCGTTCGGCGACTTGATGAGATGCAGACAGGCGTCGATCAGCTCGCCGATGTTGTGCGGCGGGATGTTGGTCGCCATGCCCACCGCGATGCCGCTCGATCCATTGGCGAGCAGGTTGGGGTAGGAGGCGGGCAGCACGACAGGCTCTTCAAGGCGGCCGTCGTAGTTCGGGCGGTAATCGACCGCGTCCTCGTCGAGACCCTGCAGCAGCGCCTCGGCCATGATGGTCATCCGCGCCTCGGTGTAGCGCGAGGCCGCCGGGTTGTCGCCGTCGATGTTGCCGAAGTTGCCCTGACCGTCGACCAGCGGGTAGCGGATGGTGAAATCCTGCGCGAGGCGGGCCATGGCGTCGTAGATCGCAGCGTCGCCGTGCGGGTGGAAGTCCCCCATGGTGTCGCCGGAGATTTTTGCCGACTTCAGAAAGCCCCCGGTGGAACTAAGTCGCAGCCGGCGCATTGCATAAAGGATACGACGATGCACGGGTTTAAGCCCGTCGCGGGCGTCTGGCAGCGCCCGGTTCATGATCGTCGAAAGAGCATAAGTCAGATAGCGCTCGCCGATCGCCCGGCGCAGAGTTTCTGCCACGTTACGAGGGTTCATGTTGGGGTCATCGACGATATCATTCATGCATATTGTGATACCCGCGCTGAAAAGCGCGGGCAAGCGATCCCCAGCGGGAAATCAGCCAGGGCGCCAAATTTCCCGAATTCCGCTTATCCGAGACGCTGAAATCAACTATGGTGTGTATGGCGCCGAGTATTTGAGCGGCGCGTTTGCGGCCCTTTTCACCCAGCCCTTTCCTGTACGGGAGATTTCAGCATGAAAAGTCTGATGGTCACGACCTTTGCCGCGCTCGGCTGGGCCTGGTACGCATTGTCCGGCGGCGCGAATTTCGAGCCCGGGGCGCACTCCGTCGAACTTCCCAACCTGCTTGCCTGGGGCTTCACCAGCCCGGCGGCGCCGCGTGCGGCCTCGGCTTCGATCGCCAGCGCGCAGACCGCCCCGGAGGTCACCCGCGCCAGCACCGCCTCGCTGGCCGATATTTCCGCCCCCGATTCGCCGCAGCCCGCGGTGACCAAGGTGTCGGCGGGGGCGATCGACGTGTCGCTCGCCGCGGTCCCCGCGCAGCCGATCTCGGCCAGCTTCGAGCCGGAAACCGCGGTTGCCACGCCTGCGGTCGCCACCGCCGCTGCGACTGATGCGATCTCCGCGGACCTGCGCCGCGTCACCGGCACGCGGGTCAACCTGCGCCACGGACCCGGCACCGGTTACTCTGTCGTCGGGCAGCTCGCCGAAGGTGCCAAGGTCGAGGTGCTCTCGGACCCCGGCGACGGCTGGGTGAAGCTCCAGGCCCAAGGCGGCACCGCCGGCTGGATGTATGACGCCTATCTGAGCGCCGCCAACTGAGCGGCGCCAGGCCCGGCCGCAGAACCCGGCGGCCGATTGCAGCCCGCCGCTGGCTCGCCTATGCCTGCAATAAATAGGCAAGGCAGCACGGCAGGGCAGGCATGATGGCGCAGACAGAGGCGCAGGGTGGGGCAGGGACCCCGCGGAAAACCATTCTCATCACCGGCTGTTCCTCGGGCATCGGCGAAGCTGCCGCCCGAGGTCTTCGCGCCCGCGGCTGGCGCGTTTTCGCCAGTTGTCGGCGCGAGGGGGATTGCGCCCGCATGCGGCTCATGGGCTTCGAGAGCCCGCGGCTCGACTACACCGACGAGGCGTCGATGGCGCAGGCGCTGGCCGAGGTGCTGGCGGCGACAGGCGGCACGCTCGACGCGCTCTATAACAACGGCGCCTATGCCGCACCCGGGGCGCTGGAAGACCTGCCCACCGGCGCGCTGCGCGAGATCTTCGAGGTCAACCTTTTTGGCTGGCACACGCTCACCCGCATGGTGATCCCGGTGATGCGGGCGCAGGGCCACGGTCGCATCATCAACTGCTCCTCGGTGCTGGGACTCGTGCCGATGCCCTGGCGCGGTGCCTATGTCTCGACCAAGCACGCGCTGGAGGGGCTGACGGACGTGCTGCGCCTCGAGATGTCGGACACGCCGATCAAGGTGATCCTGCTCGAGCCCGGCCCGATCACCTCACGCATCCGCGCCAATTCTGTTCCGCATTTCGAACGCTGGGTGGACTGGCAGGCCAGCCCGCGCCGCACGCAATACGAGCGCTCTCTGCTGAAGCGGCTCTACGCACCATCGGGCGGCCAGCCGGACACCTTCGAGCTGCCGGGCTCGGCGGTCACCGAGAAGCTCATCCTCGCGCTCGAGAGCGACCACCCGGCGCCGCGCTACTACGTGACCACCGCGACGCACATCATGGGCACCCTGCGCCGCCTGTTGCCGACCCGGCTGCTCGACGCGCTGATCGCCCGCGCCCGGTGACGAAGGCGCCGCGACGGGTGGCGCGCTAAGGTCGCAGCCGCGCCGGCTTCGCTTTTGGGCCCGAACCGGCTATGTGGGGGCAAAGAGGATAGGGAGGCTGCGCAATGCAGAAGGATCCGCTGTTTCTGGTCGTGGCCGTCGTGATGATGGCGGTCGTGGGCATCCTGCTCTTCGGCATCGGTTCCTTTGCCAAGGGCGGGGCCTTCAACAAGAAATACGCCAACAAGGCCATGCGCTGGCGCATCATCGCGCAATTCGTCGCGGTGCTTCTGATCCTGCTGTTCGTGTTTATCCGGAGAAGCTGACGATGATCGTGCTCAACAAGATCTACACCCGCACCGGCGACAAGGGCGACACCGCGCTGGTCGATGGCTCCCGGGTGCCGAAATACTGCGCGCGGGTGGAATCCTATGGCACGGTGGACGAACTGAACTCGGTGGTCGGTCTCGCGCGGCTGCATGCGGAGGGGGAGCTCGACGCAGCGCTGGCGCGGATCCAGAACGACCTTTTTGACCTCGGCTCTGATCTCGGCCGCCCCGAGATGGCGCGCGACGCCGAGGCCGGCTACCCGGTGCTGCGCGTGACGCAGGCGCAGGTCGAACGGCTCGAGGCGGAGATGGACGCGATGACCGCCCAGCTCGAACCGTTGCGCAGCTTCGTGCTGCCCGGGGGCTCGCCGGCCTCGGCTTTCCTGCACCAGTGTCGCACCGTCGCCCGCCGTGCCGAGCGCCGCGCGGTTGAGCTGGCGGCTTCGGAGGAGGTGAACACACATGCGGTGAAATACCTCAACCGGCTCAGCGACTGGTTCTTCTGCGCCGCGCGCATGGCCAATGACGGCGGCACCGCGGACGTGCTCTGGGTGCCGGGCGCGCACCGGGAGTAGCGGACGGGGGCTAACCTCCTAGGCCTGCGTCCAGGTCATCCCCGGGATATTCGGCCCCGGGCGAAGGCTCCGGCGAGCTCGGACTTGGCTTTTCGGGCGCGGACTCTGCCCTGGCGACATGCTGGTTGAGGGCCGGGCGCGCGAAAGCGTGACCGATTTAGCGCGGCTTTGAGGCTGCAGATATCAACAGACGCTTGATTTTCCGCTCCCGACCCAATAAACGGCCCGCGATGCGAAACCGGGTCGCAGTCGACCCCCTAGAGGTGAGACGTCTGGAAAGATGGCAAAGGAAAAGTTTGAGCGCGGCAAACCGCACTGCAACATCGGCACGATCGGTCACGTCGACCACGGCAAGACCACGCT
>NZ_JAAGOZ010000018.1:0-116461 GCF_010499845.1 Salipiger sp. PrR007
GCCGGCTGATCGCCGCGACCGCCGTAGTGGGGAATTTTACTTCGGCGCTTTTGGGGAAAATTAAGACGGCGTTGACAAATTGGTCCCCCGGTGGATCGGTTTTGGTCGAAAGATACTATCCTGACACCCTGTCGATCTTCACCCGCCCGTGTCATTGGCCGAAACTTCGGCTTGGAACTCACGTTGTCGCTCAGGCCAGGTGCTCTTGATGTAGACGAGGATAGCCGCGATCTCTGCGTCTGTCAGATCCTCTCCGAAGGCCGGCATGTCGCTCTCGTATCCCGGCACGACGGCCCCGACCCCGCCTTTAGGGTCAGGACTTCGGTAACGGGGTCGTTCCAGTCAAGCGGTTTTGCGCATGCGGGATGCGCCGCCAAACTGCGGTTTTGTGTCTTGTACACTTGATCTGCCTACCTTCTCGACAGCCTTCGTCTGAGATCGACCCGGGTGCATGCTTCGGTCCGTGGTCAGCGCTGTGGCCGCCAACATGATGCTGGTTCAATGCAATTCCGATGTGCCCATCTCATTGGCGTGCTCGATACGATCGGCATCAGTCCTGAGCACGGCATCACCGGAACCGCGTCCCGTGGGGACCTCGAAGGCCCGCGATTAGGCGGGCAGCAGTCTGGAAACCGTATCTTCAGCCGGCATGAAGCACCGGAATGTCGAAGCGGAATTCGGTGTCATCCTTCCACATGCGGTGCAGGATCACGGCGATGCGCCGGGCCAGTGCAACCATCGCGCGCTTGGCACCACGTCGGCGCGCGATCTTCGCGGCCCATGTTCGCAGCCATGTCGCCCGCCCGCGATGCATCATCACGGTTGCCGCCTGGCACAGGGCACGGCGGAGGTTGACGTCACCTGCCTTGGTAATCCCGCCCGAGATGTCGCGCTCTCCCGACTGGTTTCGCGACGGCGTCAGGCCAACCCACGGCCCAACCTTCTTCGAGGAAGTGAACCGGGCGGGATCATCGACCGCAGATCGATAGGTCAAGGCCACGACAGCGCCGATCCCGGGCATCGACATCAACCGGCGGCAGACCGGATCTTCCTGCGCGAGTTGCCGGACACGGCGTTCAAGACCCGCCAATTCTCGCCGCAGCGCCGACCGCGCGCTGAGCATGGGTTCGGTTGCCGCTTCCAGCATCGGATTACCTGCTGCCAGTTCGCGGATACGCTGTTCGAACCGGCCACGTGAAATGGTGCCGACCTTGAGGCCGAAGTTCCGAAGTAGCCCCCGCAGTGACATCTCCAGTGTGATGAACCCTTGTTGCACAGCCTTACGGGCGCTGAGCACAGCGCGAACCTCCTGTGCAGACACCGATTTGCAGTGAACTGGCCGGAACCAGCCGAGGTGCAGCAGACGCGCGATACCTTCGGCATCACGCCGGTCCGTCTTGATCGGCATGGCCTTCAGGGCTCCTTTGACCTGCCGAGTTTCCATCAGCACGACAGGTTGTCCTGCCTCTGATAACCCGCGATGCAGCCACTGCGACAAGGGACCGGCCTCCAGCCCGACAGCTGCGATCGCGCCGTCCTGATCGTTGATCCAGCGCAACAGCGACTCCGGCTCGCTCGCCACCTGCGCCTCCTTCAAGATCTTCCCATGCTCGCTGATCACGCAGATCGCGGTCATCTCCAGTGACACATCCAGTCCGACAAACAGCTTCATCTCGCAGCCCTCCCAGTGGATCCGATACGGGAATGGCGCCAGCTTGCCCTCGATTCTGCAACGGTAACGGGCGGGTCGCGACGCAGGCCCCGTTACGGCATCTCATTCTCTCGTCATAGCCAGAACATGACGGTTGCGGCGAGGGCGACGGCGGAGAGGAAGACCTTCGGGCACCTGTCGTAGCGCGTGGCAACCCTGCGCCAGTCCTTCAGGCGGCCGAACATGATCTCGATCCTGTTGCGGCGTTTGTAGCGGCGCTTATCGTATTTGACAGGCTTGCCGCGCGACTTCCTGCCCGGGATGCAGGGCTTTATCCCCTTGTCTTTCAACGCATCTCTGAACCAGTCGGCATCATAGCCGCGGTCGGCGAGCAGCCATTCTGCAGATGGCAAGCTATCCAGCAGGGCCGCAGCACCCGTGTAGTCGCTGACCTGGCCTGCGGTCATGAAGAAGCGGATCGGACGTCCATCGGCATCGGTAACGGCGTGCAGTTTGGTGTTCATGCCGCCCTTGGTCCGGCCGATCAAACGACCCCTCTGATCGCTTGGCCCCCCTTTTTCGACCGCAGGCTGGTCGCCGTGCGGTGCGCCTTCAGATAGGTCGCGTCGATCATCACCGTCCTCGGAACGGCCGCCTCGGAGGCCAGCCCCTCCATCATCCGGGCAAAGACACCCTTGTCGCCCCATCGCTTCCAACGGTTGTAGAGGGTCTTGGGTGGACCATACTCCTTCGGTGCATCACACCACCGCAAGCCATTGCGATTGATGAAGATAATGCCGCTCAGCACTCGCCGGTCATCGACACGCGGCTTGCCATGGCTCTTGGGAAAGAATGGTTCCAGACGGGCCATCTGCGCATCCGTCAGCCAGAAAAGGTTGCTCATTGATCGGTCTCCTTGCGGAGGCTGAATCATGCCGAAAAAGGAAGATCAATGGGTCCTGACCCTAGTGATCTGAAAAAGCATGCGGTCTGAATGGTGCCAAGTGTGGCCTGAGTCATCATGCGGCGGGGCCGGCATTCTTCCTGTGTCAAGACGACGACGCCAATCGGGCTGACCCTCGAGGCTGGCACCATGGCAACTGGCGCAGTTGTCCGCATAAAGCTGTTGCCCTGCCATGACCTGGGATGCAAGCACGGGCTCTCCCAAAAACGTCAGTCCCTCGACACGCGGGTCAACCGGTTCCGATTGGGCCAGCACCACAACGCCGGTGGTCGCGAGCGCGGACACTAGGGCAGCGAGGTGCACTGACCGCCTGACCGTACACTTCGCCGATCGATCTTTCGGCCCCTTATTCATCGGCATAGATTGAGATTCCTTCCGGGCCAAAGGCGTAGGTCCTGAGCGTGCCTGACTTGACCGCAGCCATGCCCGGTGCGTTCGCGGGCATTCCCGGCAAGGTGATACCCGTTATCGCCGGACGGGTTTCCAGCAGCCGCTCGATGATGTCGACGGGGACGAGACCGCTGACATAGTAGCCGTCGATCTCGGCCAAGTGGCAGCCGATGCCCTGGGCGGGCACACCGACTTCGACCGAGCGTTTGTCGAAGTCGCGGTCATCCACACGCGTTACGGTAAAGCCGTGTTCTTCGAGATAATCCCCATAGGCATCACAGCAGCCGCAGCCCGGATCGCGCCAGATGGTGATCTGCCTTTCGCTGCCCGCCAGACCGGGCGCCACATCGCCTGTCGCTTGCGCCCAGGCCGATGTGGTCAGGCCCACCATTCCGACAATGCCGCTGCCAATCAGACCAAGCGCGTTTCTTCTCTGCATCATTTTCTCCATCATCGTTCTCCTGTTTCGATCCAGGTTGCGCCGCCGTCACGGCTGATTTTCAAGATGCCGCCCAACAGGGCAGCGATGTAGGTCTCGTCTCTTGGATGAACCGCAACAGCGGTCGCAGCTTTGCTCGCCCGCTTTTGCCAGATGACTCCGCCGTCCTGCGATGCCCAGAGGCCCGAACGCAGCGCGGCATACATCACTTCCGGCGCCGAGGGGGCACTGGCCAGCGACAGGATCGGTTCACCTCCTGGCAATGGCGCTTCGGACGGTGGGGCTTCACCCGCAACCAATGCGTCCATCGCATTGCCTGGCTGCACGTCCTGCCAGCGACAAAAGCAATCGGGCACCCGCGTTAGGCCAACCTCGGTGCCCGCATAGATCCAGATCCCGCCCATGCCGGTCTCAAGCTCGACCGAAGCCAGAGAAAGAAGTTCCCGCTCTGCGTCGTCGAGCCAGGGGCGGTCCATGGCGAGCGACCAGGTTGCACCGGCGTCTTCGCTCTTCCACAACCCGTCGCCGCGAAGCGAGGCATAGATCATGTCCGGGTTCCGCGAGGCGATAGCAAAGGCAGTGATTTCTCCGTCAGGCAGCCTAGCTTCAAAGATACGCCACGAAGCGCCCCCGTCTTCGGAAATGCTGACACCGCCCTCGGCCAACCCCGCAACCACACGGCCGGGCCGGTCGCGATGGGTCGCCAGCGACAGCACGTTCCCCAGTGTCTCTGCCGCGGTCCAAGTCTGGCCGGCATCGTCACTGACGAACAACCCTCGATCTGCCAGCAGGATGGTATCACCATCAAAGGCCAGAGCCGCTGGATCACTATCGACTGCAGCCTGCACAAGCCTTGGCAACACCGTGGCTAAGCCGCTACCGAGGACGGCAGCAAGAACCTTGCGCCGGTTTGGCCGACATCCAATCTCAATCGATTTCAATCTGCTTGCTCCTCTGCTCATGCGACGCGGATCACGCCCATCATCCCGGCCGCCTGGTGCTCGAGGATGTGGCAATGGAACATCCAGTCTCCGGGATTGTCGGCGACCAGGGCGATTTCCACTTGCTCGCGTGGCGCGATCAGCACGGTATCTTGCCATTCGCGGAAATCGGTCGGCACCCCATCGCGGCTGATGACGCGGAAGGAGTGGCCGTGCAGATGGATCGGATGGTCGAAGGCCGTGGCGTTCGTCATCTGGAGGACATGACTCGCGTCGCGCTCCAATGTCAGGAAAGGATCGAGCATGTGCCCTTCGGCCGCAACGCCATTGACGAACCACATGCCGCCGCCCACGACGCCACCCATCATTCCGCCCATCATACTGCCGGACTGGCTTAGGCCCATCTGGCGCTCGACCATTGCTCCCATCATACCCCCGGTGAACAAGATTTCGTGACGACGGGCCGCGTTCAGATCAGGTTCGGCAAGCGGATTGGCTGGAAGGGCAATTTCCCATTCCGGCGGCGCGGCACGCAAGGGCGTGTCGTCAAAGACGACATCCAGCAGGTTGAATTCATTATCGCGATAGGCGCGGTCGACGATTGGAAGCGTGGTTCCCGGGTCGGCAGGGCAATCGAGCATTATGTCGGCACGCATCGCCGGGCCCAGCTGTTTCGGCTTCATGGGGCGGTCGCCCAACTCTATAAACTGACCCCGTCTGTCCACGGGGTGTCACGTAGCCCTTAATTGAGCAATCATGTCAAGGAAGGATAGCCTTTCAGGTGGGTCTATTACACCAATGTCATAGCAAAAATCGACGCTATTATTTCTCAACCGATCGATCGATGCCACCGGAAAACCCATTCGGGTAGCCGATCCCGTTCACGGTCCTCATGATTTTGACATGCGCACCGGTTATTCGTTGGAATACTGGCCCTTGTTGTATTGTGCGGTCAGATGACTGGCGAAGATCTTGTCAATATTCCTGCAGCTGGGGATCTAGTCCGTGATCAGCATCAGGCCCAGATCCATCGAGTTTTGCACAATAAGCTTAATTGTCACCCCTTCGCATCCGGTATCAGGACGCCCCTGACCTACCCCAAGCACCGCTTTTTAACTTTGCCGCAACCCGTGCAATAGTGCTCAGCGAACCTTTACTGCCATTTGTCTCTACTTGTGCAAAAACGCTCCTGGTGGTGCCCATTTGGTTGCTCACATGCGCCACAATCGATACCGCCCCTGCCCCGTCACCTCCCGGATCAGGCCTCGCGCTTGCGTCCAGGCGAGATTGCGTTGCACGGCGGCACGGCTAGCGTTGGTCAGGGCCTCGCCCATCGGGGCAGAGACAAGGGGCCATTCGGTAAGCACGGCGCGCAAGGCGCGCGTGGTCTTGCCCGAAAGTGGGGTCATTTCGCCTGCCTTGCTCGTCTTAGACACGCTTGAGGGTCCAAGCTGGATAAATCTGCTCGTTTCATCCAGCGCAGCACGACAGCTTCGCGACATCCTTGTCGAAAGTCTGCGCGGCGAGTTTCAGCCCCTCGACCGTTGTCAGATAGGGGAAGATCGTCTCGCCGAGTGCCTTCGTCGTCATACCGATCTTAAGCGCCATGACCAGCGTCTGCACGCTGTCTGCCCCCTCCGGCGCCATGATCACGCCGCCAAGCAGACGGTCTGTCGCCCGGTCCGCGACCAGCTTGATCAGCCCGCGCGTATCGCGCGCGGCAAGCGCGCGAGGCACGTTGTCGAGGGTCAGCACGCTGGTCTTGACGTCATGACCCGCCGCGCGCGCCTGCGCCTCAGTCAGCCCGACCCCGGCGACCTGCGGATCAGTGAACACCACCCAGGGCATCGCCGCATTGTCGTATTGTTCGGCCCCGCCCATGACGGCGTTGCGGGCGGCCAACTTGGCGCCATAGGCGGCCATATAAACGAATTGATCGCGGTCCGTGACGTCACCCGCGGCAAAGATCCCGGGCTTTGTGGTCTGCATGTCGTCGCCAACCCGGATCGCACCGCGTGCGTCGGTCTCGACGCCCATCTCCGCGAGGCCCAGCCCCTCGGTGTTGGCGGCGCGCCCCGTCGTCAGGACGAGGCGGTCGGCCGTCAGTTCGCGCTCCGCGCCATTCACCGTCACGGTCAGCACCGCACGGTCTCCGTCGCGCCGCGCGGCGTGATAGGTTGCGCCGTCAAGAACCGTGACACTCCCGGCGCGCAAGACCTCGGTGAGCGCTTGCGCCACCTCCGGCTCGGTGCGCGGCAACAGGCGCGAACGGCAGACGATGGTAACCCGCGTGCCCATCCGCGCCATCATCTGCGCCAGCTCCACGCCGATATAGCCGCCGCCGAGGAAGATCAGGCTTTCGGGCAACTGGTCCAGATCCAGCAGCGACGTGCTGTCGAGCGTTGGTACGTCCCGGACCCCAGGGATGTCGGGCCTGGCCGGTCGACCGCCGGTGGCGACGATCACCTTGGGAGCCGTGATCCTGCGCCCGCCGACCTCGACCCCGCCGGGGACGAGACGGCCTGGACCCTCGTCGAGATAGGTCACACCCTCGTAGCCCGGCAGCAGATCGGCGTACTTCTTCTGGCGCAGTGTAGCGACAAGATCGTCCTTGGCCGCAACCAGCGCCGACCAGTCGGCGACCTGCGCCTCTCCGCTGAGGCCCGGGAAACGATGCGCCGACTGCGCACTGTGCAGGGCTTCCGCAGCGCGGATCATCGTCTTGGAGGGCACGCAGCCCACGTTCACGCAGGTGCCGCCGATGGTCCCATGCCCGATCAGCGCGACGCGCTTGCCGCCCTCGGCGGCGGTGATCGCGGCGGAGAAGCCAGCCGATCCGGCGCCGATCACGGCGAGGTCGAAATCGCCCGTGGGCGCCTTGGTTTCGAATTTCATGAACTCATCCATTTTCTTGAGATGCCCTGCGCCGCTGCCGCCGCCAGACGGCATAGATGGTTAGGCCGATTAAAAACGCCAGCGCGGGCAGCAGCACATAGTCGAGCCAACCCAGCCAGGCCGACAGGCCCACGGCGCCGAGAAGAACGACCAGGATCGGCGTGAAGCAGCAGAGCGCTGCGATGACGGTGCCGACGACACCTGTTGCAATCAGCTTGCGGTCTGTCCGCTCGGTCATCCCGTCAACCCGAGACGCGCGCCGGGTAGCCTGCATTGGCCGACGCGGTGGCGATCGCCTCTGCGCTGGTCGCGGCGGTGTCGAAGACGACAGTAGCGGTGCGCGCCTCGAAGTCGATCTCGACCGCGTGCACGCCTTCGACGCCCTCCATCGCGCGCTTCACGGTGACCGGACACAGCGCACAGGTCATATTGTCCACCGCGAAGGTGAGGGTCTGCTCGGCGGCGACGGTTTGCGCGACGGCAGGGATGGCCGTGATGGGTGCTGTGGCGGTCAGGCCGAACAGAACAAGGGCAAGGATCGTCTTCATGAGGGTGTCCTTTCGAGATCAGTAGAGAAGCGGAGCCCACCAGTCGATGGTGAGTGCAGCGAGGACGAGGATCAGGGAGGTCCAGAGAGCGGACTTGGTGATGCGCGCCGAGGATGGGCGCGCGCAGTAGGAACCGGGCTCGCAGACGGTCGGTTTGCGGAAATAGACCTGCCGGAATCCCGCCCCGATGAAGCCGAGCGAAATCACGGCGAAGATCGGCTTGAAGGGCTCCAGCGCCGTCAGGTTGCTGATCCAGGCCCCCGAGATACCGAGGGTCAGCAGCACCAATGGTCCGACACAGCAGGCCGAGGCGAGAAAGGCGCCCATCACCCCGCCCGCCGCAAGCCAGCCCTTTCGGGCGGGGCGATCCGCTGCTGAGGTGTCAGTTCTGTCGTCTGTCAGCGCCATGTCGCGCACCTTTCGTCTGTGGTTGACGATGGGTGTAGGGTCTGTAGTAGCTACAGGCTCAAGAGGAAAACCCCCATGATCGATCACGAAAGCGAGAGCAGCTTAACACGCGGCGACCTGGCCCGGGCGACCGGATGCAACATCGAGACGATCCGCTATTACGAGAAAACCGGCCTGCTGCCCGACCCGCCGCGCAGCGCCGCAGGCTACCGGATATATTCCGCCGCACACGCCACGCGCCTTCGCTTCATCCTGCGCGCCCGCGAGCTCGGGTTCTCGATGGAGGACATTCGCGGGCTGATGGGGCTCGACGATGGTGCCGCGCCGACCTGCGCCGAGGTCAAGGAGCGGACAAAACGTCACCTTGCGGACGTGCGGGCGAAGATCGCGGATCTCCGGCGGATCGAATCCGTCCTCGCTGCAACGGCATCCAGGTGTTCTGGCGCCGAAGTCCCCAACTGTCCGGTGCTCGACGCGATTTCTGGAAACTGAAAACTATGACACGAACTTCCCGAACTCTTGAAGCTCCCATGCATCGAACTGGAAGATTCAAGATCGTGCCGCTACCCATATCTTGAATCGCCCCTGGCCGGTCACCTCGCGGATCAGGCCTCGCGCTTCCATCCAGGCAATATTGCGTTGAACGGCGGCACGGCTAGCGTTGGTCAGGACCTCGCCCATCGGGGTAGAGACAAGGGGCCATTCGGTAAGCACAGCGCGCAAGGCGCGCGGGGTCTTGCCCGAAAGCGGTGTCATTTCGGCTTCCGCCCGCGCTGACCATGCTTCGACATCGTCTAGGTGCCGCATTGCTGTCAGACATGCCGTCTCCATCCCCTCAAGCCAACGCGCCAAACGATCAGCGGGTGGGCCGCCAGCGCGCAGCCCCCCTGCCCCACCCATGGCCAGAGGTGCAAAGACTGCTCCCTTGCCCTCGCTGGCCGCGATCCGCGCGGCCGTGACTGCCGCTTCCATTCGATCGCCCTGCTGCCCAAGGCCCGCAAGGCTCCAGAGGTGATAACCCGCGCAGGCACGGGTTATCGGGTGCAGCTCGGCGGCTTGCGCCATCAGGTTCAGCCAACCGCCCGCGCGATCCGCGAAAGGCTCGGCGTCATCGACCATGTTCTCGGGATCGCGACGATCGAGGAAGGCAGAAAGGTCCACCTCTGGGCCTGGTCCCCCTGTCAGACGACGTACCGCCCAACCGACACGCGCCAGTGCTGCGGGGTCCTCTTGAACGCCTGACAGGCGCATGGATATCCAAATAGCAATGCGATCCGGGCCAATGCGGTCACCCGCGAACCAGCTGAGGTCGGCAGCCTCGATCAGGGCAAGCCTGTGCCGCCATCCTTCCGGGCTGCGCTTCAGGCGGTCGTCCAGCGCGCCGACGCGACCGGCCACACGGGCAAGACGCGCGGCATGACCTGCCTCTGCTTTCCGCCAATCGTCGAGGACCTCGCCTTCACGCAGTTCGGCCCGTGGTCCTGGTGGCAAGTAATCCGGCTCCTCTTCCATCGGACCGGGCAGGAACCAAAGATCGTCTTCGGACGACTGTTCCACCTCCTCAGCGTCGAGGAAGAGAGCGTCCGATTCATCATGAAAGGCAGGCACTTGAGGCTTCATATGTGCAAAATACTGGAATTTTGCTTTTTACCCAAGGGTTTTGTCGGAATGCGCCCGCGCTCCTTATATTGCATGCGCGCGGCACGGTCTGCCAGAACTCTCTGATCGCGCTCAGCCTATGCAAACTAAGGGGTTTCTGATGAGCAGTGCCACAGAGCACGCTCTTGCATTCGTTTACAAACGGTCGTTTATTGGCAATATATTAAATTGCAAACGGCCCAGTTTCATGCCTCTGATTGGCTATGCGCGCGTCTCCACTGAGGATCAGACCCCCCTGCCCCAGTCTGAGGCACTGCAGTCTGCGGGATGCGCCGAGATCTTTGAAGAGCACGCCTCAGGCGGCAATCGCGCGCGGCCCGTGCTTGCACGTGTGCTGGAGCGGATTGGCAAGGGCGACACGCTGGTCGTCGTGCGGATCGACCGGCTTGCGCGGTCTTTGTCGCATCTTCTCGAAGTGATTGAGCGTCTGGAGGCCAAGGGGGCCTTCTTCCGCTCCCTGCAGGACCCCATCGACACCTCATCCCCGCAGGGCAAATTCACGCTGCAAGTTCTGGGCGCTGCGGCCGAGTTCGAGCGCGCGCTAATACGTGAGCGCACAAAGGCCGGGCTTGCCTCTGCGCGCGCCAAAGGGCGCGTTGGTGGCAATCCTGGGCTGCGCGCCAAGGATCCCGCTGCGCTGCGCAAGGTGCGGCTGGCGCGACAGGACGGCTACATGGAGCGCTTGAACGAAACTGCGCAGGATTGGGTGCCCCATGTGCGCCGTTTGCGCCCCGATATGGCTTGGGAGGACGTCCTGCGGATCATCAATGGCCCCCTGCCCCACGACCGCCGCTGGACACAAAGTCGCTTGCTCCGTGCCGTGAAGGCATACGTGGCGGACGAATTCCTGCCCGCTGAAGTGCTTGGACGCGCTGGACGTCGCGAAACCGACGATCGCCTGCCTGCGATTGTCACCGCAATCAAAGGTGCTGACCCCGAGATCACCTTGCAGGCAATCTGCGACCGACTGGAATCTATGCGTGAGCGCACCCCTCGCGGTCGCACCAGCTGGCAGCCTTCCTCAGTCAGAATGCTGCTGGAGCGTGCAGAGCGCCTCGGCCTTTTGTAGGCGCTAATGGTCGGCAAACCACTCTGTTCGCTCGGCCCAAATCTTCCAGAATCATCGCCTCAATTGGACGAAAACCACGTAAATATCCAACAATGCCTAGAGGTTAGTTCGCGCGAGCAGAAAATATCTCGAAGGGTGTCGGCTGCGACCGACACGGTCTTTATCGTTGATAATCAATGCGTTATCTAGCGCACGCCCCGCGCGACCAAATTGGTGCTGTGGATAACTTTTCCACTACATCTAGATTCTTCTTGCCGGACTCAGATGTTCGTGGCATTTCCATTCTGACGGCAAAACGCGTCAGACGTGGCTTCGACCGTCAGAACGACGAAGAGCCTTAGCAAAGGCCATGAGAGGCGGCAGAACATGGATGATCGAAATACGGGCTACGCGCAAGGCATCGGCTCTTCCGACATCGGAGCATTCGCAGACAGTCTTGCCGAGTCGCTTGACCGGCAGATGAAAGTTGCGTTCGAGCCAGAAGAACGCAAGTCCTTGCGCCGCTTCAGCTCGACCGAGGTCGCCGAGTTGCTGCGCGTTAGTACGTCGAACCTGCGCAACCGCCACAAAGATGGCAGCTTCCCTGAAGTTCACACTGACGGTCGCGGTCATAGGTTCTACACGGCCGAAGAAGTTGACGACCTCCGCAACATTTTGGCGCGGACAGGCAAAAATGCTGACGCGTACAGACCTGGCCGCCGGGACGGCGACCGTCTTCAGGTCATTTCGGTCGTGAATTTCAAAGGCGGCAGCTCGAAGACAACAGCGACGATCCATTTGGCACACAGGTATGCCCTGCGTGGCTACCGCGTGCTTGTGCTGGACCTCGACCCGCAAGCCAGTTTGACGACATTTTTCGGCTTCCGGCCTGAGCTCGAATTTGCCGAAGGCGGCACAATCTACGACGCATTGAGATACGATGATCAGGTTCCGCTCTCGGAGGTCATCCAGAAAACATACTTCCACAAGCTCGACATGGTCCCGGCTGGCTTGATGTTGTCCGAGTACGAAACCGAGACAGCGAATGCCCTTGCGCGCAGGGTTCAGCCGATTTTTGCAGAGCGTCTTGCTCTGGCGCTAGAGGAAGTCGACTCAGACTATGACATCGTGCTGATCGATTGCCCTCCGCAGTTGGGCTTCCTGACATTGACAGCATTGGCAGCGTCCACGGGCTTACTTGTGACGGTCGTCCCCGGCATGCTCGACATCGCTTCGATGAGCCAGTTCCTCAAACTCGCTTCGGAAACGGTCAAAGCTGTCGAAGAGGCGATTGGACGACATGTCACTTGGGACTTCGTAAAGTTTCTGATCACACGCTACGAGCCGTCGGACGGACCACAAACGCAAATGGCCGGGTACCTGCGTTCAATCCTTGCGGGCCAAGTCATGACTGAACCGATGCTGAAGTCGACAGCCATTTCTGACGCCGGCATGACTCAGCAAACCATCTATGAGGTAGACCCGAGCCAGCTCATTCGGAAGACCATTGATCGGGCTTTGACCAGCGTGAACAGCGTTGCCGATGAGCTGGAGCAGACAATCCAAATGGCATGGGGGCGTCGCTGATGGCTCGAAATATCTTCAACCAGCCACCGAAAGACGAAAAAGAGTCGGCAGCACCCTCCCCTGCCCCGGTCAAATCCTCGAAGCTACCTGGCTCGGTTGGCGGATTGCGGGATTCTCTCCGGGAAATCACTGCCAACTCAATCCGAGATATCGAACCCGACCGGATCGATATGGATGGTCTCCGAGATCGCCTGATCCTGGAAGATAGTAGCATTGAAGATCTCGCCGAAAGCATTCGCAAGCATGGTCAGCAAGTGCCGATCATGGTTCGCCCCTCTGACCAACCGGATCGATACCGCATCATCTACGGGCGTCGCAGGCTTGCAGCCATTCGAAGAGTTGGTGGAACCGTCAAAGCGATCGTTCGAACGCTCGATGATGATGCTTCTCTGATCGCGCAAGGTCAGGAAAACAACCTGCGGCTGGATCCGTCCTTCATTGAAAAATCTCTTTTTATCAAAGAGATGCAGGAAGCCGGTTACAAACCTGGCGTCATTCAGGACGCCCTAGGCCTCACCCGGCAAGGTGTGTCGAACCATCGTGTAGTCATCGAGCAGCTGCCTGACGAACTTGTCCGGCTCATCGGCCCGGCTCATGGCGTAGGTCGACGCCAATGGGGTGATCTTGCTGCACTTTCAGAGAAGGTTCCGCTTGTCGACATTGCGCGTGAGACACTTGCCTCTCTGCCTGACACCACTCCAAGCTCGGACAAGTTTCAAGCCGTCTATGTTGCTTGCTCCAGCAAGGCGCGTGGCGCAGCCGACCAAAGCGCCCGTGGCCAAACGACCGTGGTAAAGGACAATAGTGGTAGCCCTGTCGGCACACTTTCAGTCGATGGCAAGTCGATCGCTATCAAGATCACCCGCAAGGACAACCCGGAATTCGGCCAATGGCTCGAAGAGCGCGCGGAAACCACGCTGCGACAGCTTTTTGAACAATGGCAGAATGAGAGAGGCTCGGGAAGCTGATCCCCGGTCATAACCAAAAACACGAGCAGAGGAGAAAGGCGAAGACCAAAAAGAAAAGAGCCCCCCAAGGTTTCCCCCGGAGAGCCCTCATCATCTGATTAGCACCTGTGATGTAGCAATCTCCGACATACCGGTCAAGAGTCACCGATTCGGTGGACGTCTTTTTGTTGCCTTTTCTCGCCAAGAACAGCGGGAAGAGCCGGGGAAGTTGTGGGCCGCAACGGTCGTCGTTCAACAAACATGGCATTCACAAAGCTTTCCGTTCAGACCTTTGGCGTCGGCAAGGGCACCCCCGCCACGTCAACACCTGAAACCGACATCTGGGCAGTCTTCCGCGCGCTCAGAGATACTCGCAGCCTGTTCGGTCTCCGTCCAGGACATGTTCAAACGCTCCAAGCGATGCTGAGCTTTCTCAAGCCTGGGCATGGAGACACAGTCTTCGCTTCCAACGACGAGATCTGCCGTCGAGTTGGCGGGATCGATGAACGAACCCTCCGTAGGCACATCGATCGCTTTGTTGAACTCGGTTTCATGAAGCGCCACGACAGCCCAAATCGCAAGAGATACCGAGTGAAGTCCTCCGAAGGTCAGTCCATTAGCTATGGGTTGTCGCTGGCTCCGTTGCTCGCGCGTGCCGGCGAACTACTTGCGACAGCCCAAGCGATGGAAAACGCTCGTCGGGATCGCGTGTTTTTGCGAAAGCAAATCCTAACCAAACTTGCTCAGATCGACGAAGCTGACCCCGAGAACGAACTCACTCATCAGGTACGCCGAGTTCTTCGGAGGAAGCTCTCGATCGCGGAGTATCGTACTTTGCTCGGCGAACTGGAGGCTCAATGCAAACAGATGTCCACCGCGGTGGACGCAACAGAAACAATGAAACTGCCCGCCAATGACGGGCAAACTGTCCGCCACCATTCTAAGTCTAAAAAAGAACAAAAAGATTTAGAAAGCGGGACCAACAGCCAAACACCTCCCCTGCAAACGCTCACAACAGTTTGTGACCAGGCTACATCGTTCGCAACGAACTCACTTAGGAACTGGCACGATGTCGAAAGCCACGCGAGAACGCTCGCTCCAATGATGGGAATCCACGAAAGCACCTTCGAAAAGGCTGCTAAGAAGATAGGCTCTCAAAAAGCATCATGCGCCATCTTCATAATTCTCCAGATGAGCAATCGCATCCGAGACTTTGGAGCGTATTTCCACAGCATCACGCTCGGTCGCAGAGAAACTGACTTCAACCCATCACTGTTGTTGGAGAGGCTTTCTCGTTCTGGGGCAGCAACTGCGTGATGTCCACCGCGGTGGACATGTCGAGAGATAGAGATGGGCTGTGAAAGGGGTGACGGGAAGTGAGATCGGGAGAGTGGCTTCCGGCGCCCGTCGCGGAGAAGATCTAATGGCGAAATCTGCCCAGAAAGTCACCCTGTCCCCGTCCCGGGACATTCCCTTCGACAAGCTCGTGCTGAGCCAGTCCAACGTCCGGCGCATCAAGGCCGGCATCTCGGTCGAGGAACTGGCCGAAGACATCGCCCGCCGCGGGTTGCTGCAGAGCCTGAGCGTTCGGCCCGTTCTGGCGGATGACGGGTCCGAGACCGGCAAGTTCGAAATCCCCGCTGGCGGTCGGCGCTTCCAGGCCCTGTCTCTCCTGGTGAAGCAGAAACGCTTGGCCAAGACGACGCCCATTCCCTGCATCGTGCGAGATGCCACTTCCGCGATCCTCGCCGAAGACGATTCGCTCGCTGAGAACATGCAGCGTGCAGCCTTGCATCCGCTCGATCAGTTCCGCGCCTTCGTGGCGCTTCGGGATAAGGGTCAGGGCGATGAAGAGATCGCTGCCGCTTTCTTCGTCACGCCGCAGGTGGTCAAACAGCGCCTGAAACTCGCCGCCGTGGCCCCTGCCCTGCTCGATCTCTACGCCGAGGATCTGATGACGTTGGAGCAGCTGATGGCCTTCACGGTCAATCCGGATCACGAGCGTCAGGTTCAGGTCTGGGAGGCGATCAAGTCGTCCTGGAACAAGGAGCCTTATCAGATCAGACGCATGCTGACCGAAACCTCGGTGCGGGCCTCCGATCGTCGTGCCGTCTTTGTCGGCGTCGATGCCTATGAGGCTGCTGGCGGCACCATGTTGCACGACCTCTTCCAGGGCGATGACGGCGGCTGGCTGGAAGACCCGGCCCTGCTGGATCGTCTGGTTAGCGAGAAGCTTCAGGCTGAAGCCGAAGCGATCGCGACCGAGGGCTGGAAGTGGATCGAGGTCTCTCTCGACTTGCCCTATGGCTACAGCCACGGCTTCCGCCGGCTGAGCGGAGACCCGGCGCCGATGACAGATGACGAAGGCACGGCCCATGCCAAGCTGCTTGCCGAGTACCGGGCGCTCGAGGAGGAATACGAGGGCCAGGATGAATTCCCCGAAGAGATCGACGCGCGTCTTGGCGAGTTGGAAGTCGCGATGGAGAAGCTGGAGGCTAGGCCGCTGATCTTCGACGCGGAGGAGATCGTACGGGCAGGGGCTTTCGTGACGCTTGACCGCTATGGCGAGCTTTCAGTTTATCGGGGCTTTGTCCGGCCCGAGGATGAACCTCGGCAAGATGCCGACGTCCACAGCGGTGAACAGGCGGCAGACGGGCAGGGCGTTGAGCTTTCAGCGGGGCGCAGCGCGGACGGTGTCGGCCATGGCACGGTGATCACCTCTGCCGGTCAGGCGCTTGGCGGAATTATGCCCGACGACGAGGACGATGGTGCGTTGAAGCCCTTGCCTGAGCGGCTGATCATGGAGTTGACGGCGCACCGGACATTGGCACTGCGGGAAGCTGTCGGGCGCTCACCTGACGTCGCGTTGACACTGCTGCTCCTGAAGCTCGTCAATGACACCTTCCGGACGTCCAGTTCGGCCGGCAGCTGCCTCGAGGCCTCGGTGCGTCACGTCTATATGTCGGCGCAGGCGAGCGATCTGAAGGACAGCGTGGTAGCCAAGCTGGTTGACGATCGTCATGCGGAGTGGGAGGCCGACCTGCCGCTCGGCGACGATGCCGCTCTCTGGGATTACCTGGCTTCCCTCGATCAAGGGAGCCGGCTTTCGCTGCTCGCGCATTGCCTCAGCTTCGGGATCAACGCGCTCCATGAGAAGGTGAACCCCTATGGTGCCGGTATCTCCGCCAGCGGCTTGACCAAGCGGATGACCCAGTCCGACTTGGTTGCACAGGCGGTCGAACTCGACATGGTCGAGGCGGGTTGGGAGCCGACGGCCGATACCTACCTGAACCGCGTGCCCAAGGCACGGATACTCGAGGCTGTGCGCGAGGCGAAAGGGGAGGGGACGGCGCAACTCCTCGATCACCTGAAGAAGGGCGAGATGGCGACCGAAGCCGAGCGTCTGCTGAAAGGCAGCGGCTGGTTGCCGGAGGTTCTTCGCCGTCACGATCTGGCAGCACTCGACGACGCAGAAGGGCAGGGGGCGCCTGAGCCCGTTTCCGACGCCGGCCAGACCGAGGATGTCGACCTTCCCGCCTTCCTCACCGCTGACCTGCCGGGTGATGATGCGTCGATGATGGCCGCAGAGTGATCTGCGCCATCCGAGGGCGGGGAAACCCGCGCTCAATCACATAAAATACAACAATATCAATAAGATGAATGCAAAATGACGCATTCAGGATGAGGAATCATGTCTCCAACCACCATTCTCGAAACCGCGCCCCTGGGCGCGCTCATTCGCTACACCGATAGCACAACGAAACCGCCCGCCCGGTTCACAAAGAAGCTCGCGGCCTGGGAGCGCTCGAACGGCGTCGGCCGTCTCGTCAAGAAGGAGCCGCCGCGACCCTATCCGACCTGGACGGCGCCGGCGTCGTTCACGCTGCACGAGGGGAACTTCTCTTCGGACGGGGTCATTCTTGTCACCATCATGCGGACTCATTCGGCTGACAGTGCGTTGACATTCGAAGTGGCTGAGGAGCCGAAGCCCGGACAGGTGCGCGTCGTGCTGGATTTCGGCGGCTGCACGGAGCTGCTCCACCTGGCCGAGTCCGTCACGGCTGCCGAACTCTGGATCGCCAGAGAAGGCTATCGCAACGCGCGGCTGGAGATTGTCGGCGAAGAAGACGCCGGTAGGGCAGGGGACGCGGAGCTTGCCGCCTGAGCCTATGTAGAACCCAAGGGGCCCGCCCAAGAGCGGGCCTCTCATCCATGACGACCCTGTCCCGCGAGATCGCGGGGCACCATAGGATCCATTCCAATACGGAAAGGGATCGTCATCCAAGAGCCTGCCCGGGAGGCTGGCAGCGAAAGCATCAGTGGAACATACGGCTCCAGTCAGCGGTCGCACCATCCCCCGCTCGCCATTCCCTTCCTTGCCCCGAATCCTGTCTTCGAGATCAACCCGCGAGGGGTCGGACTACGGGCGAACCCGTGCCGCCGGGTGGATTCGGACGAGCCGAACGCACCCGGTGATGTCAGCCAGTCTTCGGGCCTGCGGGGTCCTGTCGCGCGGGGGATGGTCCTCCGCCTCCAAGACAGGAGCCAAACAGATGTCCCGCAAAGATGCTCACGCCTTCGCCGCTTCCCTCGCCGCCACGCTCATGGTCTCGATCGTCGTCTTCCAGGCAGGTGATGGAACCTATGGTGCCGTCCCCGCCGATGAAATCGACGGCGACGAGGTCGTGATCGTCTCGGAATACGACCCGTTCGGGTGAAGCTTCGGCCTCACTTCCCGAGGGCCCAGGCGTGGCACAGGTGTGCACCTGGGCCTAGTAATGCCCCCGTGACCGGGGATAGTCAGTCGGCTAACAATCGCTTCCGACAGTCTGCTTCTACCATGTTCGGGAAGCCTTTTCGTCGACCATCCCTATATGCTGGAAACAGCGGTCACCCTCATGGTGAGCGCTGGTTACATGACGTTCATCAGCGCGGGGTCCATTCCGAACAGGCTGCTGGCGCTGTGCGCTGCCTTTCCGAGCGTGACGCTGCATAGCACGGTAACCGACGCGCCAGGCCAGGCCCTGATGATCTTGATCCCAAGGCTGCATTTGACCCTTTGGGAACCAAAGTGGATGTCGCTGTCACTCGCTGTCGTCTATCGGCAACCTGAGCGATACTTGAAAACCTGTGGTCCGGCCCGGCCGCGGCGATTGAAGGACAAGGCGGCTGCTGATCCGCTCTGCGATTGCGGCGACGATGGCAAGACCCAGGCCGCTGCCGTCGGAGGTGGCAGAGGCCCGCTCGAAACGCGCTGTCAGCCGGTCGAGTGTTTCGCCTGGCACGACAGGGCCGTCATTTGCCACGGTGAACTGGCCAGATGCGGTCAGCGTGACGTCGACCGGGGTAGTCTGTCCCCCATGACGAAGAGCGTTTTCCACGAGGTTCCGGCACAGAATGGCGAAGGCGTCGGGATCAAGATCTGACATGACAGCCATGTCGGGAAGATTTAGCCTGATACGATCTGGCGTGCCCGTGCGGCCAATATCGTCCACCACAATTCTCGCAACGCCCCTCAGATCCGAGCTTTTGTCCATCCTCAATCGCCCGCCTTCTGCCCGCGCGAGTTGCATCATGCGTTCTGTGCGTCGCGTCAGCCTTTTCAGCGTCTCCTCGATGTCGGTCGCACGTTGTGCAGCCGCTCGGTCCTTGGTTTCCGACCTGAGCCTCTGCGCCTGCGCGATCGCTCCCGCGAGTGGTGTGCGCAACTCGTGAGCGGCGTTCGCGGCGAAGCTTCGCTCGGCCTCGAACGCCTCACGTAATCTGGCCAGCAGGCTGTTCAGCGTATCAGCCAACGGGCCGATTTCAGTTGGAAGCCCCTCGTGAGGAACCTGCGAAAGGTCGCGAGCGCCACGTGCTTCCAGCCGCGCGCGGAACCGGCGCAGAGGATCAAGGCTGAAGCGAACTGCCAGGATGATCGCGATCAAGGCCACTGGAAGCACGATCAGCAAGGGCAGGCCGAGACCCATCTGGATTTCGCGAGCCACCGACATGCGATGGGCCAGCGGCTCGGCCACTGTGATGCGGATCGTGTCCTGAAGCGCCGCGTCGCTGTAGAGACGGTGCGTCGCGGTCTGGCGAAACCCGGGCCCGTCATAGGAGGGGAACACGGTGGGGTCCGCCGCATGCGATTGCAACAGGACGCGGCCTTCAGCATCGCGCACGAGATAGGTGAAGAACTCGTCGTGCTCACGGATCGGGGCGAGCCGCTGGGTCACACCCTGATCTTCCCGCCCGACGATGTCGGTTGCTGCCAGCGGCAGGATCCGCTCCGCTGTCTCACGGAGCGCGCTGTCGAAGACCTCGTCCATTTCGGCCCGGACGATTACGGCCGTCACCGTCGCTGCGAGAAGCCACAGCACCGTCAGCACCAGCCCCACCGACAGGCCGAGCCGTGCCTCTAGGCTGACGGGCCACTTCATGGCCTGCCCAGGCGGTAGCCCATGCCGCGCTCGGTCTCGATGATTGCGCTCCCCAGTTTCTTCCGCAGGCGGCTGACATGGACCTCGATGGTGTTGCTCTCGACCTCGGCGTCGAAAGCGTAGAGCTTCTCCTCCAACTGCGCCTTGGACAGGAGCTGCCCGGGACGCGCGAGGAAGGCTTCGAAGAGCGCCCATTCCCGCGCCGTCAGCGGCACATGTCTGCCATCCCGATGGACGCTGCGCGCGGCAAGGTCGATGTCGAGCGGTCCGTGGGTCAGGATCGGGTTGGGGTTGCCGCTGTAGCGCCGCGCGACCGATCCGATCCGCGCCGACAGTTCCGACAGGTCGAAAGGCTTCACAAGATAGTCGTCAGCGCCTGCATTAAGCCCGTCGATCCGATCGGACACCTGGTCGAGTGCGGTAAGAATGATGACCGGTGTCACGTCGCCCCGCGTGCGCAAGCCCTTGAGAAACCCTATACCGCGCCCGTCCGGCAGCATCAGGTCAAGCAGGATCAAGTCGTAGGACGTAGCAGCCATCGCATCGCCCGCCGCATCCAACCGCGTAACCCAATCCACTGACTGGCCATCGGCTGCGATCTGGTCGCGCACGGCAGCGCCGAGAGTCGTGTCATCTTCGATCAGCAATATGCGCATGGTCGTACCCGTCCTTGTCCGTTGTCCCTCCATGATCCGTCTGCCTGACACGAAGCTGAAGCCTGCGGGTCGACCCCGTTCAGGCTGCCGTCAGTTTCGCAGCGCATGAAGTGCATCAAGAGGCCAGCCACTAGGAGTGTGCCCCATGAAGAAGACATTGACAATTATCGGCTTTCTCGCGGTCTTCCCGGCCGGCGCGGTGCTGGCTGACGACGACTGCTTCGTCCCGATGGCCGATTGGCAGCCGCGCGACGCGGTTGCCCGTCTTGCCGAGGAAAATGGCTGGGCGGTGCGCCGCATCAAGATCGACGATGGCTGCTACGAAATTGACGGCCGGGATGCCCAAGGGCGTGCGATCGAGGTGACGGTCCACCCGGCCACGTTGGAAGTAATCGAGTTCGAGTTTGAGGACGACGAGCATGATCGTCGCGACCGCGATCACGAGAGACGCGACGATGACTGATACGGCGCATCGTGATGGTAATGTCTCCGCGCCGGGCCTTCCCACACTCCCTCGGCTTTCCCTCAACTCTCCTCTGGCCCTGACGGGCCCGGTGCTGGTGGCGCTGCCATGCCTGCTGGCGGCTCTGCTCGGGATGAACACCTATGCGCCTTATGGTGCGGATGCAGCATTTGGTATTGCCGTCGGGGCCGCGGCAGTTGTCGCGATGGCACAGACCTTGATCCTCGCCGCACGGCCGCCACTGGTGGAACCATTGTTCGGCGGTCTCGATCGAATGTACCGGGTCCACAAATGGCTCGGCATTTCCGCGATGGTCCTGATGATACTGCACCAGCAGATAGAGCCGGATTTCGAGCGTTTGGTGCGTGAAACCTCCCTTGGGGACCTAGGTGAAGAGGCGGGCGAACTTGCCTTCAACGCACTTCTCGCCCTAGTCGCTGTCAGCTGGTTCCGGAGATTGCCCTTCATCGGGCTCGAGATTCCCTATCAGCTCTGGCGGTTCAGCCATCGTTTCATGGGAGCCCTTTTTGCAATCGTGGTGTTTCACCAGTTTTTTGTCGACATGCCTGCTGGGGTAGACCCGACATTCATGTTGGTGCTGAATGCTTTCGGCATCGCCGGAGTGGTCGCCTGGATCTTCACCGAGTTGCTCGCTCCGCACCTACGGCGTAGAGACTTCACCGTCAGCCAGATCAGGCAGACCGGTGACACGACCACCTTGACCCTCCGCCCCGAGGGGCGGGCCATGCGGTGGCGGCCGGGGCAATTCGCCTTCTTCCGCGCGCCAGAGGCGGGACTGTCCGAGCCGCACCCCTTCACGATCGCCAGCGCCCCGCGCCCTGACGGCACCCTGACGTTCTCCATCCGGGGCTTGGGTGGCTGGACACGAAGCCTGCCCGCCATCTTGCGGACCGGAACGCGTGTGCAGGTCGAAGGGCCATATGGACGGTTCAATTTCCGCAAGGGCGGTGCGCGCCAAATATGGCTTGCCGGCGGCATCGGTATCACGCCGTTCCTCGCCTGGGCGGAAAGCCTGACAGAGGCGGAGAGTCGCGACATTCACCTCATCTACTGCGTTCCGACACAAGATGAAGCGATTGGCGTAGAGACGCTGCGCGCTGCGGTTGCCCGCAACCCGAGGTTCAGTTTCGAGGTGTTCGTCACGGCGCGCGATGGCAGGCTCACGGCTGAGCGGCTGATCAGCGCCACCCCTTTCGCAGTCCGGCAAGCCGATCTGTGGTTCTGTGGCCCAACCGGCCTGAAGGACGGGGTCCTGAAGGGCTTGAAGGCGCAAGGCCAAACGCCTCGCCGTGTCCGTTTCGAGCAGTTCGAATTCGCTTAACCGCGGGGCAGGGCGCATCGCCATGTCAGCCCTGTGGCCTGCGCTCGCACCTTTTTGGCCCCGCCCTCTTCGGCGGGGCCATTTTCCTGACGGCAAGCTGAAGCGGGAATCGCCGACGCGTCAGGAAGGCCTCAGGTCCTGTCTCCAGATTGTCCTCAGCAGATGACAAGGAGACCCTGCCATGAAGAAGACCCTGACCGCCTTCGCCCTGATCGCCCTGTTGCCCGCTGGCGCCGCCCTGGCCGACGACGACGAGTGCCGCGTGCCCCGTGACCAGTGGCAGCCGCGCGAGGCCGTGATGCAGCTGGCTGAGCAAAACGGCTGGACCGTGCGCGACTTCGAGATCGACGATGGCTGCTACGAGATCGAGGGCCGAGATCAGGATGGCCGGGAGATCGAGGTGAAGCTCGATCCGGCGACGTTGCAGATCGTCGAGATGGATTACGAGGATGAGGACGACGACCGTGGCGGCGCCCGCAATCCCGCGCCCGCCGGCACGGTCGCCCCTCCGCAGAACGGCCTCTTCGGGAACGGCACCCCGCCGCAGGTTCAGGTGAACTGAACCGCTCTCAAGCTCCTCTCCGAACAAGGATCAACCCGATGAAATCGCTTCTCGCAACGCTCGCGCTCACCACCGCGCTGACGCTCCCCGGCCTCGCCATGGCGCGGCCGGTGACGCTCACCACGACCCTCAACAATTACGGCGGCGACGGGGCCTATCTCGCGCTCTACGTCACCGACACCTCGGGCGCCTATGTCGGCAGTCTCTGGATGGCTGGCGGCAAGTCCAAGTACTACGAGCACCTCAGCGATTGGTACCGCGCCACCGGCGGCGACACCGCGCAGGTGAACGGAATCACCGGCGCCAGCGTCGGCGCGGGCCGCACGCTCGAGATCACGCTCGACCTCGCCGACGCGCTCTTTGATGCGGGCTACACGCTCCACATCGACGCGGCCGTCGAGGACATGCGCGACAGTCCGAACGAGGTGGCCGTACCGCTCACGACCGACGGCGCGGGCACGCCGGTGCGCGGGCGCCGGTACATCGCCAGCTTCGCCTACGACATGTGAAGGGTGGGGCCATGATCCGTGCACTCCATCGCTGGCCGGGTCTTCTGGCCCTTGCGCTCGTCACCATCCTGGGCCTGAGCGGCGCGGCACTGTCGGTCTTCCCTGCGGCCGAGCGCATCGCCGCGCCGCAGGCGGAAGCCGGACTGACCGTAGCCGCTCTCGCGGACCGCATCCAGGCCGTCTATCCGGGCGTCGAGCAGATCCGCCGGTCGCCCTCCGGTCGGATCACTGCCTACTGGTTCGATCAGGGCGCGCCGGGTGCCGCCGTAATCAACCCGGCGACGGGTGAGGGCGTAGCCTCGGCCGACCCGAACCAGGCCGAACGCTGGCTCACCAACCTGCACCGCTCGCTGTTCCTCGGGGACGGCGGCCGCATCGCCATGGCCGCAGGGGCGGCCGCGATGCTGATCCTCTCGCTCTCCGGCGCGACGCTGGTCGCGCGGCGGGTGGGCGGCTGGCGACGCTGGTTTTCACCCTTGCGCGGACCGCTTGCCGGGCGGCTGCACGCCGAGATCGCACGCATCGCCGTTGTCGGCCTCGTCCTGTCCTCCACGACCGCGCTTTGGATGACGGCGTCTACCTTCGATCTCCTGCCGGACGGAGGCGTCCTGCCGGTCGCCCCTGCCGAGGTCAGTGGGGAGACCGGCTTCGCTCCGGGCCGGATGCCCACGCTTCGGCGAACGCCGGTCGCCGAGTTGCGCGAGCTGAGCTTTCCCTATCCCGGCGACGCAACAGACGTATTCACGCTCAAGACCGACCGGGGCACCGGATATCTCGATCAGGGCGACGGGGCGCTGCTGGCCTGGGCCGACCTGACCGGGTGGGAGCGCGTCTCGGAGACCATCTACATGCTGCACACCGGACAGGGTGCGGCGACGCTGGGGCTCGTGCTGGGGCTCATGGCGCTCGGCGTGCCGGCCATGGGCGCGACCGGCGTGCTGGTCTGGCTCGCCGGGCGGCCCGGGCGACCACGCATCCGGGGCAACCAGCCCGCCGGACGCGCCGAGACGATCTTGCTTGTCGGCAGCGAGGGCGGCAGCACCTGGGGCTTTGCCGCGACGCTGCACGCCGCGCTGACGAAAGCCGGGCAGAGCGTCCATGTCGGCCCGATGTCGGGCTTCGGCCCTGAGCGCTACACCAACGCCCGGCGGATCATCCTGCTGGCCGCGACCTATGGCGACGGCGCGGCGCCGGCCTCGGCGAAGGGCTTTCTCGACCGGCTGAACGCGACCGACCGCGCGCCGGACATTCCTCTGGCAGTGCTCGGCTTCGGCGACCGCAGCTTTCCGGCCTATTGCGCCTTCGCCAAGTCCGTCGCGACTGCGGCAGAGGCGAAGGGCTGGCCCGAGCTTCTGCCGCTCGACACAATCGACCGGCAATCGCCGCAGGATTTCGCGCGCTGGGGCGGGGCGCTCGGAGACGCTCTCGGGATCGAACTCGAACTGACGCACCAGCCGGTCCAGCCGCAAACGACCACGCTGACCCTCGTCTCGCGCCGCGACTACGGCGCCGAGGTGCAGGCGCCGACGGCGATCCTGCGGTTTGCCCTTCCCCGCGTCTCGCTCTGGCAACGGCTGATCGGGGGCGGCTTCGCCCGGTTCCAGGCGGGCGACCTGATCGGCATTCTGCCCAATGGTGGCACCGTCCCGCGGCTCTATTCGCTCGCCTCTGGGCGCCGCGACGGCTTCATCGAAATCGTGGTCAAGAAGCACCCCGGCGGGCTCTGCTCGGGTCAGCTCATGGCGCTGGCGCCCGGCGACACGGTGAGCGGTTTCCTGCGCCCCAACCCCGGTTTCCGTCCGGGGCGGCGCCGGGCGCCGCTGATCCTGATCGGCGCAGGGACCGGCATCGGGCCGCTTGCGGGCTTCATACGCGGCAACGCGCGTCGCAGGCCCGTTCACCTCTTCTTCGGCATGCGCCATCCCGACAGCGATTTCTTCTACGGCGAGGACTTCGCCGGCTGGCAGGACGAGGGTCGTTTGACCGGGCTGGTCACGGCCGTCTCACGCGGGGCGCGTCCGCACTACGTGCAAGACGCGCTGCGCGGCGAGGCCGCCCAGGTCGCGGACCTCATCCGCAACGGCGCCCGCGTGATGGTCTGCGGCGGGCGCGACATGGCAGCTGGCGTGGCCGACGCGCTGGCCGAGATCCTGGCGACCTCCGGGCTGACGCCGGCGGTCCTGAAGGCGGAGGGGCGGTATGTCGAAGATGTCTACTGAACGGGTGAAGGTTGCCCTGAACGGACCGACGATGGGCACGCGCTGGTCCGCGCTGTTCTTCACGGAGCCCGAATTTGACAAGGCCCCGGTCCGCGCGGCGCTGCAGGGGGCCGTGGACGAGGTGGACAGGCAGATGTCGACCTGGAACGCGGGCAGCGACCTGATGCGGGTCAACGCGGCGCCGGTGGGCGAATGGGTGGCGGTGCCTGCGCAACTGGCCGCGGTCCTGCGCCTCGGCCTCGAGATCGGGCGCGCCTCGGGCGGGGCGTTCGACATCGGCATGGGCGACGCGGTGATGGCCTGGGGCTTCGGACCGGAGGCCGCCGCGCCGGATGGCATCCGCACCGCGATGGCCGCCTCGCGCCGCCCGGCGCATGACGTGCTCGAGATCAACGGCGAACACGTGCGCAAGGCCGCACCCATCGCGCTGGACCTGAATGGCATCGCCAAGGGCTACGGCGTGGATCGACTGGCCGAAATCCTCCGCAATCAAGGCATATCCGACGGACTCGTCGGGATCGATGGCGAGATGCGTGCAATGGGCCTCAGGCCGGACGGTGAAGCCTGGACCATCGCGGTCGAGGCGCCGGACGCCGAGCGCCGGACGCCGCATTCGATCCTCGCGCTTCAGGATGCCGCCGTCGCGACCTCGGGCGACTACCGTCACTGGGTCGAGGTGCAGGGGCGCCGCCTGTCGCACACGATGGACCCGAGGCGGGGAGCGCCGCTGATCGCGTCGCCGGCCTCCATCACGGTCGTGGCCCGCAGCTGTGCAGAGGCAGATGCCTGGGCGACGGCCCTCATGGTGCTTGGGCCGGTCAAAGGCGCGACGCTCGCAAAACAAAGCGGCCTCGACGCCCTGTTCCTCTTGCGCGATGATGTTGTCAACGTAAGGGGCGTGGGAGTCGGACGACTATTTTCCGAAGAGCCAGCGGCAATCGCCTCAGCCGAGGGGAGATGAGCCGCATGGAGACGACACGGACCGACCGCTTCAAGACCGCTATCCTGCTCATTGCCGCGACCGGCCTGATTGCGGGACTTGCCTTCTACTTTTCCGGCGAACCCGACGTCGCGAACGCGGTCTGGATCGCGGGCGTCGTTCCCGCGCTCGCCGCGCTCGTGGTCGAGATCCTGCGCAGCCTGCGTTCCGGCGAAGTGGGCCTCGATATTGTCGCCGCGCTCTCCATGTCGGCGGCGCTCGTCTTCGGCGAGACCCTCGCCGCGGCGGTGGTCGCCGTAATGTATTCCGGCGGCACCTTCCTCGAAGCCTTCGCGGAAGGGCGTGCCCGCCGTGAAATGCACGACCTGCTGTCCCGTGTGCCCCGGACCGCGACAAGACACCGGAATGGCGGGCTGGAGGAAGTGCCGCTGAACGAAATTGCGCCCGGCGACCGCCTTCTGATCCGGCAGGGCGACGTGGTGCCGGTGGATGGCACCTTGAGCTCAGAGACGGCCTTCGTCGACACCTCGGCGCTGACGGGGGAATCCCTGCCCGTCCGGCTCCGTTACGGCGCCGAGGCCATGAGCGGATCGACCAATGCGGGCGAAGCCTTCGACCTGATCGCAACTCACGAGGCCAAGGACAGCACCTATGCCGGGATCGTCCGGCTGGTGGAAGAGGCGCAGGCCTCCAAGGCGCCCATGTCGCGACTGGCCGACCGTTGGTCGCTGGGGTTTCTGGCCGTCACGGTCAGCATCGCCTTCGCGGCATGGTGGTTCACCGGCGATCCGATCCGGGCCGTCGCCGTGCTTGTCGTCGCAACGCCATGTCCCCTGATCCTGGCCGTGCCGGTCGCGCTGGTCGCAGGCCTGTCGCGCGCGGCGCATTTCGGGGTGCTGATCAAGGGAGCGGGGCCGCTCGAGACGATGGCGCGCATCCGCACGCTGATCCTCGACAAGACCGGCACGCTGACGGACGGACGGCCGCAGATCGTTGCAATCGACAGCCACGACGGCATGGCAGAGGAGGACATACTGCGCTTGGCTGCCGCGCTCGACCAAGCGTCCAAGCACCCCGTGGCTCAGGCCATCGTCGCCGCCGCAAAGGAGCGGGGCTTCTCTCTACCCGTTCCGTCAGACGTGGCGGAGATTCCGGGCGAAGGCGTCGTCGGCTATGTCGAAGGCCGGAAGATCATCGTCGGCGGGGATGCCTTCGTCGCATCCCGCGTCGGACGGCGGCCCGGCGATCATTCCGCCATCGCCGCTGGTTCGGTCCTCGTTGCTGTCGCGGTCGACGGGCACATGGTAGGGCATCTCGTCATGTCCGATCCCCTGCGCGACGGCGCGGGCCAGATGCTGGACGGGCTGCGGCGCGAGGGGATCGCGCGTATCCTGCTCGCGACCGGAGACCGCGCTGACGTGGCCGAGCGTGTCACCGAAGGGCTTGGGCTCGACGGTCTGCGGGCCGGGCTGACACCGGACCAGAAAGTGTTGCTCGTTCTCACCGAGCGCAAGAACGGCCCGGTGATGATGGTGGGCGACGGGGTCAACGACGCGCCCGCGCTCGCAGCGGCAGACGTGGGCGTCGCCATGGGCGCACGGGGCGCGGCGGCCTCGGCGGAGGCGGCGGATGTCGTGCTGCTTGTCGACCGTATCGACCGCCTCGGGCTAGGGATCGAGATCGCGCGCGGCGCGCGCCGCATCGCTGTCGAAAGCGTTGTCGCCGGGATCGGCCTTTCGGTCATGGGCATGATCGCGGCGGCTTTCGGCTATCTCACTCCGGTGCAGGGGGCGCTCCTGCAGGAGGTCATCGACGTTGCAGTGATCCTGAACGCCCTCCGCGCGCTGCGCATCGCGCCCCATGAACCCACTATTCCGAAACCAAAGGCTGTCTCCTCCGGGCAGGATGACATCGCGCAAGGAGCCACGCCATGAGCCGCCTCTCGCATTCCGAAATCCACATGGTGCATCGCATCGGCTGGCTGCGGGCCGCCGTTCTCGGCGCGAACGACGGGCTGGTGTCGACGGCAAGCCTCGTGGTCGGCGTCGCCGCAGCAGGATCGGGAAAGCCGGAGGTCCTTATAGCGGGGCTGGCTGGCCTCGTGGCCGGCGCGATGTCCATGGCGGCAGGCGAGTACGTCTCAGTCAGTTCTCAGACTGACGCGGAAAACGCTGACCTTGCGCGCGAGACCCGCGAACTGGCGGAAACACCCGAGGCCGAACTCGAAGAACTTACCCAAATCTATGTCGAGCGAGGGCTGGACCGAGACCTTGCCGAAAAGGTGGCCGTGCAACTGACCGAACGTGACGCGCTCGGATCGCATGCCCGCGACGAGCTTGGCATCTCCGAGACCGTGACAGCCCGCCCGATCCAGGCCGCCTTGGTGTCGGCGCTGACCTTCGCCGTGGGTGCGGTGCTGCCCTTGATCGTCGTACTGGTCGTCCCGGATGCACGGATCGTTTTCTTGGTCGCCGTGTCGACGATCCTCGGCCTCGCGGTTCTTGGTGGATTAGGCGCTTCTGCTGGCGGTGCTGGTGTTATTCGAGGTGCTGCAAGGGTCACGCTCTGGGGTGCACTCGCCATGGCGGCGACCGCTGGAGTCGGTGCGCTGTTCGGGGTCGCCGTAGGCTAGGGAGTAGCCGAGGTCTCGGGCGGAAGCTTCCACGTTGGCGCGGGCTTCCACCTTGTGCCGATCTTCGAATGTGGCAATCGCTTTGGCGACGTCATTCTGCATTTTCTTCAGCTCGCTGAGCGACAGTACGTCGAGATCGAAAGCAGCCGTTGGTGCGGTCCGTGTCCTGAATATTCCGGTATCGATAGCCCGTCGCGGCAAGGCCCTGCATTCCGCAGCACGGAAGGGCAGGGGGGCGAGAGCCGGTGATAGCCACTTGGGCCGCTAGCGGCGTGCTGGGCTTGGGGTAAAGCAGTCCCGATGGGCAAGGGGACATGGTCTGGCATGGGCTCCCCGTATCTCTCTGTCTCCTGGGCCATCCCTTCGACTGACAATCCCCTAATCCCGTTCGATCTCCTGCGCGCAACCCCGCGTCAGTCCGGGCCGTGTTGGCCGCCTTTGGCGTCCTGCCCGCTCCACCCCGGTCCTCTGGGGGTGTCCGGTGTCCATGCTGTCCACCGTGCACGCGTCACCCGACGGGCTTTTTCAGGGTCTTGTCGAAGGGACGGTCCCGAAGACAGGAAACACAGGAGCTTATCATGCAGAACATCGTCATCCTCGCCGGCAACATCGGTCAGACCCCCGAAGTCCGCACCACCCAGAGCGGCACCAAGATCACCAACTTCAGCCTCGCCACCTCGCGTCCCCGCCTCTCGGAAGGCCGTGTGATGCGCGACGAGAACGGCTACCGGGTCATGGACACCGAATGGCACCGCATCACCTGCTTCAACGGTCTCGGCAAGACGGTCGCCGAGCATTGCGAAAAGGGGATGAAGGTCCTCGTCCACGGCCGCATCCACTACACCAAGTGGATCGACAGCCTGGGGAACGACCGCTACGGCTGCGAGATCATCGCCGAGAAGGTCGACTTCCTGAGCCGTCCGAAGTCGGCCGAGAACGAAAACCCCGAGTTGGTCGACCGCGACGATGAGATCCCGTTCTGAGGAGCGGGGTCACCCCCTCGGGCCCGGCGGGTTAAACCGCCGGGCTAAAGTCTTTTCGGGCCACTGGAAAAGGCACCCACGCTTGCCTTCCGGTGCTGAGCGCCTTGAATGCGCCTAATTGTTCAACGTGCGCACGAGCTAGATTTCGTCTTTGGTTATGGTCGCGCCGTGACTGAGATACGTGTCGAGCATCAACCGCGTATAATCGGCCGTGCTCTGGGTCACGGTGCCCAAACCGGGCCATGCGAACAACGGATCCGACCAAGTAACTTCCAACTCAATCTCGATCCCAAGCAGTGCGGCCACTTCGATCGCAGCGGTCGGCTCCTTGTCCTCGGGCCAGTAGTGATCCTCGAAGGAAACAACCACGTCGAGATCGTCATCAACCCAGATTTCGGCCAGACTCGCTCCCATGCGCTCGCTTGCATTGGTCGCATCCTCGAAAAGGGCAGCCCGGATCAAATGGGTCACCTGGTCACTGTCGAGGTCAAGCCTTGGCCGCGGATCTATAATTGACACGATGGGTTCAATCTCTTGCCTTTCGGCGCGGGATTGGACTGGCACTGGTTTTTCATCGGTCGGTTCCAGCCAGAAGGCTTCTGGAAATATGTTGATTGGTGATGCGCCGCAGCTGGGGCAGTGCCATTGGTTTCCAGCGATCTGTGGGCCGGTGATCTCTGAGTTGCAGTGAAGGCAGTACCAGAGGTTCGATTCCTCCATCTCCAAGAACGGGTGCCGCACATTTCCTTCCGCATCCGGCTTTGTGGCGCGCCGTGGCCAATCGGCAAATCGCCGCGCCTTGACGCTCTGCATCAATTCCCTCGCAATCCCGATGGCTTCTTCACGTAGCACGCGATCGTTCATCGGGCTGGTCTGGGCATGCTTGATGTCGATCTCGACACGAGGGGCAGCCGAAGGGTTTTCTGGCAGCACGATCTGCCAACCCTCACCATCCATGCGGACGTCACCAAGCATTGTTTTCAGTTCGTATGGATGCCCCCGTACTTCTCCTCGAGTGACGGCATCGGGGCTTCCGAAGATATGGTCGAAGGTCGCACCCTCGTAGGAAGTGATCCGTTCCACGAAGGCCTTGATCGTGGCAACTTGTGCTTCGGAGGGAACCCACTCTCCTTTGGCGCTGCCTGTCAACGCATTCCAATGAGCAAAGCCCATTCGACTGGCAACAAAGTCGAGCGCTACGTGCTGTGGTTGACCCGTCGCCCTAGCGTAACGCTTCGCCAGGAGTTTCAAAGTTATAAGTTGATCGTTCTCTGTCATGATCCATGTCCAAGCTGGATCTGACTAGGTGCCCGCTGCTAATCAGACCCGCCGATGGCATGAGGTCTGCTGTTCGAAATCAAGATCGCTGCAAAGCTTCGCGTGGCGGGCACACCGGCCTGCGAGAAAGGCCTTGTTTAACCTCTGCCATTTTTGAACGCAGGTCAACACCAGCGAGTTGCGGGCGTGCGGCGCATCCGACTTAGCGCCGTTTGCCCGAGAGAGTTTGAGGTTGGCCGGTTTCCCGGTGACAGGTTGAGGGCTGGGAGAGTGGCTCCCGGCACCTGTCGCGGAGGAATGCCGATGGGCGTTGTGGAAGTTCTGGATGCGGTACAGCCGACGCGGGCTGGTGGCTGGAAAGTGGATGTGAGCCGGGGTGATCGGAATGGGCGGGTGTCGTCCGAATGGTTCAACAGGCCGGATGACGAGCGGTACCTGTCGCTCGACGATCTCTGGGCCAATGTGAAGGGTCGCTCTGAGCGCAGCCGCAGCCGGGTGGTGCAAACCGCCGACATCCGTGTCGAGGCAGCGCGCGACAGTGCAGAGCGGCTCGACTTGGTCCTGCCGAAAGCGCATGAGCCGGTCGCACCCACGCACTGGGCCTTCGGCCAGCTTGCCAGCATCGTCGGTGCCCCGGCATCCTACCTGCGGCAGCTTCCCGCGCCTCTGGCGGGGATCAACCTGCAATACGGTTTGACCAACCACCGCGCCGAGCAGGTGAAGACCTTCGAGACCGAGGATGGCCGCACGGAACTGCGCGCCGTGACCGGTCCCGACTACGGCCGCATCCATGACTTCGAGCTTGTCGAGGCGGTTCAGCGCATCGCGGGCAATGGCACGGGCGATACGCGCTGGAAGGTACCGGGTGTGCTGGATTGGTCGACCGGGGTCTACAACCCCGATGTCGAAATCAGCCGCGATACGACCACGCTTTACGCTTCGGACCGCGATGTCTTCCTGTTCCTGGTCGATGATCGCAACCCGATCGAGGCGGGCAAGCTGGCGGACGGCTCCCCCGATCTCTATTTCCGGGGCTTCTATTGCTGGAATTCCGAGGTGGGCGCGAAGACCCTCGGCATGGCGAGCTTCTATCTGCGGGCGGTGTGCCAGAACCGCAACCTCTGGGGCGTCGAGGATTTCCAGGAGATCAAGATCCGTCACTCGAAATACGCCGCTTCGCGCTTCGCACATGAGGCCGCGCCCGCGTTGACGCGGTTTGCCAATTCCTCGCCGCAGGGGTTCGTGAACGGCATCAAGGCGGCGCGCCAGCAGATCGTGGCGCGCAGCGACGCGGACCGCGCGGATTTCCTGCGCAAGCGCGGTTTCTCGAAGGCCGAATCCGGCAAGATCATCGAGAAGGTGCTGATGGAGGAAGGCCGCCCGCCCGAGAGCATCTTCGATTTCGTGCAGGGCATCACGCGGCTCGCTCGCGACAAGACTCAGCAGGATGCACGCCTCGACATGGAAGGGCGCGCCAAGAAGCTCCTCGACCGCGTTGGCTAATGTGGCGACCGGAGGCGATATCGCCTCCGGTCTCGTTCCTGTTTCATCGATCTGCTACCGTGCCCGAAATGTTTAGGTGTTGGAAGTACGCGCATGGAAGAAATCGATTGGTCAGATCGTGCATTTTATGATGACGGCGAATGGGTTACCTGGTCGGAAATCGACGAGCAGCTTCGCTACAAGGAGTGGGGCGCAAAATACCCGAACGCGATTAGGTCTATGATCCCATATTTTGAGGATCTCCTGTCCCTCGCGGAAAGCTACCACCTCGAGACCGGCCTTCACCTCTCTGTCTACGGCGATATCGGTGAGCTGTTTGGTGCTATCACGTATGGTATCAAGCTGAACAAGACCTATGCCCAGGGTGCTGACGGAAGACTTGGCAATGATCATGTCGAGGTCAAAACCATTACGCCATTCAAGACAAAGGATGTGGTTGTGGTCGATACAAATGGGCATTTCAACAAGCTCTTGGTTGTAAAGATCAACGAGGATTTTCAGGTCTCGGGTCGGATGATCGACCGAAAAGATCTCCCAAAGCGCGAAGGGCGCTACTTGCGGGTTCGATGGAGCGATTTACCAACGCCGAAATGATCGACCCGTTCAGCGACAGAGAGTCCGAGGGGGTGGTTTGGTCTTTGACGGTTTGAAGCGGGGAGAGAGGCTCTCCGCACCGTCGGAGATATGCCCATGTTCGACCTTCCTCTCCAAACTCAGCCGGAAACGCAGAAAACAGGTTTGCCGCCGAGCCTCCTGACCGTTTTTGCAGATCAAGACTTGCCGTTCGCACTCACGACGGCTTGCCATGCGCCCGCAGCTCTCATGTCCGGGCAGGCACACCCCAAGGTACTGGAGCGGTTTGCCACGCTGGCCGAGGCCATGCAGGGGGCAATCGTTCACGCCGAAGATATCACACCTGAAGACGCTCCGCGCATCCTGGCAATCCTCGATCGGGAGGGCCGTCTCGTTCTGGCCGGAGCTACCTGTGATGGCGGGGTCGCATGGTGCCACCCGGTCTCGGATGCCGCCGAAGCCCGCGCCGTCGTGTCCGAGGCCAGCCAGACCCGCGCGCAGGCCATGCGGGCGGCCGAGTGGCATGAACATAGCCTCGCGCGACGGCTGCGGCACCACGCCGACGTTCTCGATGCCCGTCTTGTCGATCCGCTCTGGCGTGTCTTCGCGTCTCGCGCCCTGCAGATCGCGGCGTGACGCCCGAGAGTCAGAGAAGGGCAGGGGAGGATGTGAGCCTAGGAGGACGAGAGAGAGCCTCGGGGTTCAGATCCTTTCCCTCATTTCGGAGTTTCCAATGTCCAAGATCGAACCCACCCTGGCCGCGCCGATGGCGCCGTCCAGGATCGATTTCACCGCCGTGCTGGCCCGGCAGGCCGAGCGAGACGCGCGGATCGCAGCTTTGCGTCCGGCCAACAAGGAGCGCCTCTTCGATGCTCTGACTGCCGCGGGCATCACCCATGTGACCGTGAGTTTCGACGGCTATGGCGATAGCGGCCAGGTTGAAAGCATCGAAGCCTACGCTGGCGAGACCGAGGTTGCTTTCCCCAAGACCGAGATCGCCTATGCCGCATTGACCTGGGACGACCCGGAGGTCGAGATGCGGGCGCTTTCGCTCGAAGATGTCGTGGAGCAGCTGGCCTACGACTTCCTCTCCGACACCCATTGCGGCTGGGAGAACAACGACGGGGCTTACGGCGAATTCTGCTTCGACGCGAGCGCTCGCACCATCCACCTTGAGTTCAACGAGCGCTTCACCTCGTCCGAACTCTACACGCACGATTTCTGAGGGGGCGGCGATGGCACATCCGTATCACCACGCCCTGTCCTCGGTGAAGAAATGGGGCGGCACGGTCGACGACTACCTCGCCGTGCATTCCTGGTTCGACCAGAGCAAGGAGATCACAGCCGACTTTCGGCACCGGGCGCTGCGCCACCATGCGGAGGGCATCTTCATGGCCGAGACGATTTTCGGCCCGACCCTCACGCTCTCGACCGGGCGCGTCATCCCGACCCGCTGGGTCGGCGAGCAGCATGTTAAGGAGGACCTCGGCTTCATCCCGAGCTTCGCCGATTGGGTGAAGGCCATTCGGCCCGAGCTTTGGATGGGGCGGACCGAACGGATCGAGGCACAGGTCGATCCGCATCTCGTCTCGCCCGTGGTCGAGGTCACGTGAAATGACCGATCCCACTTATCGACGTCTTGGCTTGCCGCCGACCGCTTCGCCACTGGCAGTGGTTCGCGCGGCGGTCCGGTCGCTACATCCCGACACGCGCGCTGTTTGCGGTCTCCGGCTGGCGCGCAAGCGCTTCTACCGGCATATGCTCTGCGCTCATGCCGCACGACAGGCGGCGGGCGACACGCCGACCGGCTGATCGTTCCCAACTACCCCTTCATCCCAATCGATCGCCCGGCCTCCTGGCCGGGTCTTCCCCATTCAGGAGGTCCCCATGGCGGATTACTTCACCCATTTCTCGTGCCTGCTCGACGTCGGCACTCCCGAAAAGGCGGCCCGTGCACTTGCGCTGTTTCAGGATCTGCGCGCTGCGGATCAGGACGCCGACGATCCGGATGTCGCGGGCTTCGATCTCGTGCGCCAGGATGCCCCCGATGGCAGCAGCCTCTGGATCCATGATGACGAACACGGCGATGTCGAAGCCGTCATCCGCTTCGTCTTGCGGCTCGCCGAAGACCTCGACCTCACCGGCCTTTGGGGGTTCCAGTATGCTCTGACCTGCTCCCGCCCGCGGCTCGACGCCTTTGGCGGCGGTGCGCATGCCATCGATCTCGGCGCTCGTAAATCCATCGGCTGGTCCAGCACGCAAGAATGGTTGGTCGCGGCGCTGAACGGGGAGGACGTCGATGCCTGAGATCATCTGCACCACCGTCTACCTGTTCCCCGAGCTCTCGGATGCCGCCAAGGAAAAGGCCCGCAGCTGGTATCGCGAGCTCGGCCCCCATGACGATTGGTGGGACGTGGTCTATGAGGATTTCGAGCGGGTCTGCGAAATCCTCGGCATCTGCCTGAAGACCACCGCCGTCCGCCTGATGGGTGGCGAGGCGCGGGCCAAGCCTTGCATCTGGTTTTCCGGTTTCTGGAGCCAGGGCGACGGCGCCTGCTTCGAGGGCTACTGGTCCCACGCCAAGGGCGCGGCCACGCGCATCCGGGACTACGCCCCGACCGACGCGACGCTGCATGGCATCGCCGACCGTCTGCAGGCCATCCAGCGGCGAAACTTCTACCAACTCGCCGCCGAGGCCAGCCACCGTGGCCGCTACTACCATGAATACACCATGTCGATCGACGTCACGCGGGACAGCCCGAGGTGGCAGCCGCCGACCGAGGACGCCGAGGAGCTCGTGACCGAGGCGCTGCGCGATCTGGCCCGCTGGCTCTACCGCCAGCTTGAAGCCGAATACGACCACCTCACCTCGGACGAGGCCATCGAGGAGGGGATCATCGTCAACGAGTATACGTTCACGGAAGGAGGGCGGCGGTTCGGGTAACAGTGATCAAAGCGCAAGGTTCATTTGATCTTTACCGTAAGTCCATATGGACTATATTGAAGCCAATGGAGGACGCCATGTACGTTGCAGAGAAAATCCGGGAGCCCGCACAGATCAACGCCGTCGCGTTGAAAGCTTATGCACGCGTGGCCGATGCTTGGGGTCTCAGTCTCAAGGAAGCGGCTGGCCTTGCCGACATGTCAGAGAGCACGTGGAAGCGCGCCAAGAAGCCGGATTTCGCCGGGGAGCTCACCAAGGACCAACTGCTGCGGCTCAGCGCTGTAATTGGCATCTTCAAGTCGCTCGAACTCTACTTCTCGGAGCCTCTGGCAAAAAGCTGGTTCACCCGACCGAACAAGGGGCCGCTCTTTGGTGGAAGCAGACCAGTCGACACCGCCATCGACGGGGGTTTGCCGCAGATCCTCGCGGTGCGGACCTATCTTGATGCGTTGCGTGGTGGGGCATGAAGCAGACCGAGATTTCCGATCGTGGTCTCGTTCGTCTCCTGCCTGCCACCTACCACAAGCCGCCATCGCTGCGCGGTCTCGTCGATACCGATGACGAGATGGAGATCTTGGCAGAGATCGAGGGCATGACCAGTGGACGTCTACAGGCCGAACGTGGGCGCAACCCGCACCTGGACCCGCGCGAACTCGCTTGGCAACGCCGCAGCCGCGATCTGCGCATCTATGGGGACAGTCACGTCAACGCAGCCTTCACTTACACCCGCGTCGGCGGAAACCGCTTCAACGTCGAGGAGCGCGGCGCGTGGTACTGCGCATGGGATGTGATGGTTTCTGTCAGCGAAGTGGCTTGGCACCGTACACGCGAACTCGGCTTTACCGGCAGCTTCCACGATAGCACCCGCTATGTGGAATTGCTGGCCGACTTCATCGGCGTCTTCGACGACATGACCGATGAGGCAGGTCATCCGGCGCTGCATCCGGATCCGGCTGTCGGGTATCCCGAGGGCCAAAGCCTGGCACAGCATCTGCGTCGGGGCGGATCCAAGGGCCTGATTTACCCTTCGGTCCGGGCTCCTGCACCGGGCGGGAATTGCTTGGTCTGCTTCGAGCCCCACGCAATTCAGAACGTTCGTCCAGGCGCGTCTTGGGATCTTGTGTGGGATGGGACTCCGCACTACTCGATTGCGGCCGTCGGCTGATCCAAAAAACCGTACTTGGCCTGGAGGCCTACAAAGATGGCAACGCCTGATATCGAAAGCCCAGACCGCACCGATCTCAAGCAGATCGACCATGAGCACTTCTTTGAAGCGATAGACTCGCCGCCTTTGCCGACCGAAGCCCTGCGCTCTGCCTTTCATCGGGCGAAAACGCGGTCATTTCAGCGAAACACAGAGCTTGGAAGCGCCGACTGAGTTCACCCGCCTTCGGCGCCTCCCATCGGCGCGATGAGGACGGCCAACGCAAAGCTCCCCTCACGACGGTGCTGGGCGTGGCTCAGCCCAAGAGCTTCAACAAGGCGTCGCGATGCGCGGCATGTTTTTCGGGGTTGTCGCGCTTCAGTTTGTTCAGGTTGAGGAGTTTCCACTTCACGGCCGGTAGGTCAGCGGCTTGCGAGCGGTCGATCGCCGCAAAGTCAGGCTCGCCGTCCTGAAGCGTCAGGAGGAACTGCCTCGCCTTGTCATCGAGCCTCGATTGCAGATCGGCGACCAACTTCAGGCGCGTCGCCAGAAGCGTATCGAGAGGGACGGGTGCTCTGGTCATGCCCTCGAATTCCCGCGCGTAGGGTTGCTCGAGATCGATCAGGTTCGGATCGAGCAGCTCATGCGCCGGGCGCGGCGAACTGGCGACATAGATCAGGAAGGTCTGGAAGAGGTCCTGCGTCAGGCCTTCGTTTTCGTAGAGGAGCGTGACGTCGTAGAGATCCCGTGGATGCTGCCTGTCGAGGGCAGCGTGCAGTTTGCCAGCGAACAGGTCCTCGAACGAGACGATCTGCATTTCGGCATAGCCATAGGCATCTTCCACGGCTGCAGAGACGGTCCGGATCTCCGGGTCGTGGACGACGCCACGGGTCACAGGCGAGGTTTCGATCTTGATCTCGGCATTCCCAAAGCGTGCCAGCAGCCGCGTGGCCCCGCCGCCGCCCCCTTGGATGCGCTGAGATTTCGCGCCGCGAATGCCGGTCTCGATGGCGGCCGCGATGCGATCCATCGCGGCATTGATCTCGTCCAGGCTCTCGGCGCGGTCCTTGATCGGAAGATAGGTCAGGTCGATGTCGACCGACAACCGTGGCAGATCTCGGTAAAATAGGTTAATGGCCGTCCCGCCCTTGAGCGCGAAGACGTTCTCGTCCGCGACATGTGGCAGAACGCGCACCAGCAGTGCAACCTGGGCTTCATAGGTCTCACGCGCCACTGTCGGCCTCCGGTTTCACGAAATCTTCCGGCACCATGATCCGATAGCGCGGGTGGATTTTGCCACCTCGGACTAGGGCTCGGTCACCGCTTCCGAGATCGAAGGCCTGCGGGTCGATCCGTTTGCGCCAGGGATGATCGTGGCGGTCGGCGAAGACGAAGAACAGACGCTTTACCTTGATCTTCTGGCACGCTTGTAGGAGGTCGGAAATCAGCCTTGGGCGCAGGGTTGTCAGGCTCTCGAAGACCATGTCGAGCGTGTGGAAACTCTCATGGTGGGGCAACTCGTCCATGGCTTCCAGGATTGCGCGCTCCGGCGTCGACATTGTCAGACCCCAGTCCCATGGCTGGCCTGTCGTTTTGCCCTCGATCACACCCAGCTTCTGATTGGTGAACAAGGAACGGGGGCGGATATTGATCGGGGCATCCGTCGGCAGTTTGATCAGCCAGTTCGGGACCTTGTCCCCGTAGACCCAGACTGGAGCGCTTTCCCCCAGGCGGAGGTAATGGGCATGTCCTTGTTCACCGAGTGCCGTCGTGCTCCCGACATGCAAATCATGACCCATGATATGTTGCATCGAAAGGATGCAGGTCTTCCAGTCGATGCTGTTGGACGCCTGCATATTCGGGACTGGCCGGCGGAAGACACCGCGTGCGATGCGCTCCAGCCAGCCGCGTTTCACATAGTCACGGAAGCTCTCATAGGCGATGCCTTGCGAGACGAGCCATGCCGCATCGACCAGATACCCGGCGGGTACGGCATCGAGCACTTTCTTCAGATTCTGTGACCTTGCGGTGTCCATGATGCCTAAAGTGACAGATTTTCAAAGAGACATCTACAGGTTTCTTTGATGAGAATGCTTTTCCAGCGTTATGGACGCTTCTATCTCACCATTTCCAAAGAACTGAGGGACTAGCCCCAAGGGGTGTGAGATCTGAAGACGCTGGGTTGAGAGACGGCTACGACTTGCGGTGGTTACCGAAGGTCGCAGCGGTGCACCTCCCGGCGTGCCGCCGGAACCAGACCTTGGTCCTTCGGACAGGAGCTTGACCGAGGCTGATGTCCCGAAGGTCCAGTCTGCCAACCTACAGCTTGGCAGCTGCGCTCGGTTTGCCAAACCGCGGTATGGCAGAATCTCCGGCAGGTCGGAGCCAGCCGGTGCCGTTCTCACCTGTTCCCGTCGATCCACTTCGACATGAGCCCCCTGTCGCGAAAGCATTCGTCCGGAACGGCGCGCCTTTTGATCCGGGCGAGTTTCTCAGCGAAGGCCACCTGCTTGGACGTGGGCAGCCGGTCCATGTCCGATACCGGTTTCAGCTGGGCCTGAGCCTCGATCCAGGCGCTCAAAGATCGCCGGTCTTGCTGAACCTCCCAGGGCAGGAGCGTCCGGTTGCGCAGGGCGAGCGACCGCGCATAGGCAATCTGCTTGGGCGTTGCGGGCAGGGCGTGCTTGGTGCTTTCCATGGTGGAACCCCCTTTCTGACTTGGCTCTGAATATAGAACATAACAAGAACAAAATCAAGCCAAGCGTCGGGAACACCTTGGTGCGAAAGGGAGAGAGGGGCCGGGAAAGATCAGGTCCGAGGCTGTCCGAGAGAGGGTGTCCGGGCCTGATCCTGTCCTTCATTCCGGAGTTTCCCGATGACCCATCTTGCCCCTGTTGCGCAGGCGTCCTTGCCTGCGCCCGTTGTTCCGTTGGCAGCAAATCCCGCCCCTGCGATCGTTGCTGTTGCTGAAGCGCTGCAGCCCGATCTGGCGCAAGGGCTTCAGATCGACGCGCTGCGCCTACGCCGCGAGATGGAACATGCTTTTGGCGGTTCCGATGCGACCGGTGCTTGGGACTGGAAGCTGGCCTATGAGGCGGGCGAGGTGGCGCTGGTCCTCTTCCTGCGGAAATTCGGTCGGGCGCTGCTTGCGCGTGCCGGCACGCCTGCGGCGCTCTCGCCGATCCTCGCCAAGGTGGCAGGCCTCTTGCCCACGCACACCCGGCGGTCGGAAGAGATGGAGCGCTTTCAGCAATTCTCGACGCCGCTGCCCATGGGGCTCGCGGCTGTGGCGGCAGCACAGATCACGCCCCGTGATCTTGTCCTAGAGCCGTCTGCCGGGACCGGGCTTCTGGCGATCCTCGCCGAGATCGCCGGCGGCACTCTGGCTCTGAACGAGTTGGCGGACACCCGCGTCGACCTTCTTCGCTTGCTGTTCCCGGGCCGACCGGTCACGGGGTTTGATGCCGCGCAGATCGATGATCATCTCGATGTCTCCTCAAGCCCGAGCGTCATCCTGATGAACCCGCCCTTCTCGGCCCAAGCCAATGTCGATTGTCGGTCGACCGAGGCGACGGCCCGGCATCTGCGCTCGGCCCTCGCGCGTCTGGCCCCCGGCGGACGGCTCGTCGCCATCACCGGAGCCGGTTTCGCTCCGGATGCGCCGGCCTGGGCCGAGACCTTCGGCCGTCTGACCGAGACGGCCCATCTCATTTTCACCGGCGCGGTGTCGGGCGCAGCTTTCGCCAAGCACGGCACCAGCTTTGAGACGCGGATTTCTGTCTTTGATAAATGCCGCGGCGGTGAGCCGGGCGGCATCACCGCTGACCTGCACCAGCCCACGTCCCCGGACGTGGCGCATCTAATGTCCAGGGTCACTGCAGAGGTTCCGCCGCGCCTCGAGATGGAACGGGCCGCAAATGCGGGTCTGGGCCACTCTCCCATCTTCCCGGGAAATCCTGCCCCCACAACATGCAAGCCCGTCAACCGATCGCGCGCGACCTCTGCGGCTCAACCGGAGAAACATGGAGCGCAGATCGAGGTCGAGGACCTAAGCTACGAACTCCGCGACAACGCCGAGGACGCGACACGTCTGTCCGATGCGATCTACGAGACCTTCCGTTTGCAGGCGATCGACATCCCCGGCGCAGCCCCACACCCGACCAAGCTTGTGCAATCGGCGGCCATGGCCTCGGTCGCGCCGCCGAAACCCACGTACCGCCCCAAGCTTCCGGCGACCATCCTACGCGACGGCCTGCTGTCCGACGCGCAGCTCGAGACCGTCATCTACGCGGGGGAGGCGCATGGCGCGCGTCTCGCGGGGTCTTGGACCGTCGATGAGACCGGAGACGTGGTATCCGCAGCACCGGAGGACGCCGCTGACGCTATCGGCTTCCGCCGGGGTTTCTTCCTCGGCGATGGCACCGGGGCGGGCAAGGGCCGTCAGTCGGCCGGGATCCTGCTCGACAACTGGGCCCGAGGAAGACGCAAGGCGCTGTGGATCTCAAAGAGCGACAAGCTGCTGGAAGATGCGCAGCGCGACTGGTCGGCGCTTGGCCAGGAGCGGCTTCTGGTGACGCCGCTGTCGCGTTTCGCACAAGGGCACGACATCCCTCTGACCGAGGGCATCCTCTTCACCACCTATGCGACGCTGCGCTCGGAAGAACGGGGTGCCAAGAAATCCCGCGTCGACCAGATCGTCGACTGGCTCGGGGCGGATTTCGACGGGGTGATCCTCTTCGACGAAAGCCATGCCATGGCGAATGCTGCCGGCGGCAAAGGCGAGCGGGGCGATACCATGGCCTCGCAGCAGGGCAGGGCGGGCCTGCGCCTGCAGCACAAACTGCCCAATGCCCGCGTGGTCTATGTCTCGGCCACGGGCGCAACGACGGTCCACAACCTCGCCTATGCTCAGCGGCTCGGGCTCTGGGGTGGTGAAGACTTCCCCTTCGCGACGCGGGCGGAATTCGTGCAAGCCATCGAAGCTGGCGGCGTCGCCGCGATGGAGGTCCTCGCCCGCGACCTGCGGTCCCTCGGCCTCTACACGGCGCGCTCGCTGTCCTATGACGGTGTCGAATACGAGATGCTGGAGCATGCGCTCAGCCCCGAGCAGCGCGGCATTTATGATGCCTATGCCGGGGCCTTCGCCATCATCCACAACAACCTGACCGCGGCGCTGGAGGCGGCGAACATTTCCGGCGCGGCCGACGGGCCGAGCGGGTCGGGCACACTGAACCGTCAGGCGAAATCCGCCGCGCGGTCCGCCTTCGAGTCCGCCAAGCAGCGATTCTTCGGCCATTTGCTCACCTCGATGAAAACCCCCACGCTTATCGCATCCATCGATGCAGATCTGGCTGCGGGTCACGCGGCGGTCATCCAGATCGTCTCGACGGGTGAGGCGCTGATGGAACGCCGCCTGTCGGACATCCCAACCGACGAATGGAATGATATCCGTTGTGATATCACACCCAGGGAATACGTTCTGGACTACCTCGCCCATTCCTTCCCGGTGCAGCTCTACGAGCCTTTCACCGACAGCGAGGGCAACCTCTCGTCGCGCCCCGTCACGCGCGACGGCCAACCGGTGGAGTGCCGCGAAGCCGTCCGGCGTCGTGACGCGCTGATCGAGAAACTGGCTTCGCTTCCGCCGGTGCCGGGTGCACTCGACCAGATCGTCCAGCGCTTCGGCACCGAACTTGTGGCCGAAGTCACAGGGCGCTCGCGGCGCATCGTGCGGAAGGGCGAAGGGCATTCGGCACGGCTCGTGGTGGAGAACCGGGCTGGAGCCGCGAACCTCGTGGAAACCCAAGCCTTCATGGATGACGAAAAGCGTATCCTGATCTTCTCGGATGCCGGCGGCACCGGGCGCAGCTATCACGCCGATCTCGGGGCCAAGAACCAGCGCCTGCGGGTCCACTACCTCTTGGAACCCGGCTGGAAGGCAGACGCGGCGATTCAAGGTTTGGGCCGCACCAACCGCACCAACCAGGCGCAGCCGCCGCTGTTCCGGCCGGTGGCCACCGATGTCAAAGCGGAGAAGCGGTTCCTGTCGACCATCGCGCGCCGCCTCGATACGCTCGGAGCCATCACGCGGGGTCAGCGCCAGACGGGCGGGCAGGGACTGTTTCGCCCCGAGGACAATCTCGAGTCACCTTACGCCCGCGATGCGCTGCGCCAGCTTTACCGCCGCATCTATCGCGGCGATGTCGTGGGCTGTTCCCTCGGGGCCTTCGAGGATGCCACCGGCCTGAGCCTGACCGATGACAACGGTCTGAAGGACGACCTGCCGCCGATCACGACCTTCCTCAATCGCCTGCTGGCGCTGACGATCGACATGCAAGCCGTGCTATTCTCGGTCTTCGAGGAATTGCTCGACCAGCGGATCGAGGGCGCCATCGCCGCCGGGGTCTATGACCTTGGGCTCGAGACGCTGCGCGCCGAGAGCTTCCGCGTCACGGACGCGCGGGTGATCTACACCCATCCAGGCTCGGGTGCGGAAACCCAGCTTCTGACCATCGCGGAAAAGCGCCGCAACACGCCGACAGCGCTCGTGGATGCGCTCGACTGGCTCGATGATCCAAAGGCGCGGCTCTTGGTCAACAGCCGCTCAGGCCGGGCGGCGGTGCAGGTGCCCGCCACCAGCCTGATGCTGGACGATGGCACCATCGAGCCGCGCCTGCGCCTGATCCGCCCGCTTGATGCCAGCACGGTCCCGGCCAAGGTCATGGAGGACACCCACTGGCTCGAGGCCGACCGCGCGGCCTTCACTGCGGCGTGGACTGCGGAACTGGCCGAGGTGCCGGAGTTCTCCGAAGCCACGCTGCACATCGTGGCAGGTCTGCTGCTGCCGATCTGGAAGCAGCTTCCCCAGGATGAAACCCGCGTCTACCGCCTGCAGACCGATGACGGGCAGCGCATCATCGGCCGCCGCGTCTCGCCTGCCTGGGTCGCGACCACGCTGGCCGCCGATGCGCCCAAGCTCTCGGCCGCGCAGGTCCATGCCCTCGTTCTGGAGGGCAAGACCGTGGTGTGCCTGTCCGAAGGGATGGAATTGCACCGCTCGCGCGTCATGGGCGCGAACCGGATCGAACTGTCGGGCTTCTCGGAGGCAGCCAAGGATCGGCTCAAGGCCGATGGCTTCTTCTCGGAGATCATCAGTTGGAAGCTTCGGCTGTTCTGCCCGACCGACGCCGATGGTGTCGCGATACTGGATCGTTTGCTTGCACGTTGTCCTGTCGCAAGGCTACATGATCGCGGAGGTTGTTAACCCATGTATTCCGAGACCGAAGACCTCGTGCGCGATCTGGCAGAAAATGCCGAAGGCGTCTGTCGTGCCTACCTTCCCGCCGGACGGCGGGAAGGATCCTACTGGATCGTCGGCGATCTGCAGAACAACCCCGGCCGCTCGCTCTTCGTGCGTTTGACGGGCCCTGCGTCGGGACCAGGGGCAGCGGGCAAGTTTACGGATGGGGCCACAGGCGAGCATGGCGATCTCCTGGACATCATCCGCTCCCGGACGGGGATCACGCGCTTCCCCGACCTTCTCGCCGAGGCCCGAGCGCATCTTGGCCGTCCGCAGCCGGTCGTCCCGGATAGGCAAGAGCCTAGGAAGGCCAAGGCGCCCGGTGGCACTCCTGCGGCGGCGGCGCGCTTGTTTGCTGCCTCGAACCCGATCACAGGCACGCTTGCGGAGACCTACCTCCGTTCCCGAGGCATCACCCAATTCGGGGCGAACGGCGCCTTACGCTTCCACCCGAAGTGCTGGCATCGGGAAGAGGGGCAGACCCGGAGCATCCCCAGACCGGCGATGATCGCGGCGGTTACCGATGGGGCAGGGGCCGTGCAGGGCGTGCATCGCACCTGGTTGGCAGCTGACGGGCAGGGGAAGGCGGCAGTGAATCCAGAGCGTCGGGCTATGGGTCACCTCCTCGGCAATGCTGTCAGGCTGACCCCGCAGGATGACATCCTCGTCATCGGCGAAGGCATCGAGACCATGCTGTCCCTGTCCGAGGCAATCCCAGGTCTGCCCGTCTGGGCGGCGCTCTCTTCGGGTCACCTCGGGGCGGTCCTGCTGCCAGAGGGGCTGAAGCGCCTCTACATCGCGATCGATCGCGATCCGGCCGGGCAGCGCGCGGCAGAGAAGTTGAGCGCCAGAGCCTCCGAGGTCGGGGTGCGCGTGCGGGTGCTGGAACCGCGGCTCGGGGATTTCAACGATGATCTTCGGGCGAACGGCAAGGACGCGCTGCGCCAGCATCTGGCAGGTCAGATCGGGCCAGAGGATCGGCATCGCCTATTGGGCTGAGCTGCATCGCGCAGGGGGTCTGGAAGTGCGGGGCAGGGGGCGGCATCCCAGTCGTGGCTCTGGATCGTCGTTCTCACCCCATCCCGGGCCTTGCGCATCCACCCGTCAGCCCTGCGCGGCCTTCAAGAGATGGGCAGGCCGTCAATGCGGTTGCCCCTGCAAGGTCGGCAGGGAACCTATTTCCGCCGGCGGCAAAGCCGCCTTTGCATCGCGAGACAAATAGCATCCCTGCCGACCTCCTCCACGCTGTTCCGGCCCCGGTGAAGCCGGGGTGAAGGGGCAACCGCCCCGACGGCTCGGGTCTGCCCATGAAGGCCGCGCGGGATGACGCGCGGACGAGACAGGCCCGGAGGCAAGAAACCGATGACGATCCACACCCACGACGACGCGTATGAACCCGCCCATAGCGCATCCCAGACCGCCCATGCGCTCGACGAGCTCCAGCTCTACGGCTATCGCCCCTTTGACGAGCCCGATCCGCGCCCGATGCCCGATGGACAGCGCCTCGCCGTCGCCGTCGCCGACATCTTCGACGCCCTCGTCGCGACCCTGGAAGACACCCGCATGGAACCCGATCTCGAAGAAGTGCTCTGGGGCCAGGTCAACCTCTTCCACCGCGCCACGGCACGGATCGAGCGGTCACTCGATGAGAACGAGCAGGCGCAGCGCCGCCTCCAGCGCGAGCAGGACGGCTCCGAGGTGAAATCCGTCGAACTCGAGCGCCTGACGGCTGAAGGCCTGACCCTCGTCGAACGGCGCAACTGCATGGACATGATGCGCGATCACGCCGCCACCGAGTTCGTCCATCATACGGGATCGACCTGGCGCCCCCGCACCGGATCAATCGTGAACCGCCAGCACATGACCGCCGCCCTGATCGACAGCCGCGACTTCCTGGTCGCCAAGCGCCGCGCCGAGACCGAGGTAATGCTTCCCGCAGGCCCCAAGGTCGCCCTCACCGGCGGGACCGATTTCAACGATCACCGCCTGATCTGGGGCAAGCTCGACCAGGTCCGGACCAAGTATCCCGACATGGTCCTCCTGCACGGCGGCAGCCCGAAGGGCGCAGAGCTCATCGCCGCCAAATGGGCCGAAGCCCGGGGCGTGACGCAGGTGGCCTTCAAGCCCGACTGGACCAAGCACGCCAAGGCCGCGCCCTTCAAGCGCAACGACGCGATGCTGGATGTGCTCCCGGTCGGGGTCCTTGTCTTCCCCGGAACCGGTATCCAGGAAAACCTCGCCGACAAGGCCAAGAAGCTTGGCATCCCGGTCATGAAGTTCGAGAAGGGGGCGTGAGCCCCCGACTTCAATCCGGGACAGAACATTGTGGAAACGTCGAAGAGCGCTTGATATTGTGGTCTGGAGAGAGGCGCCAACAACATGTTCGACATATCGCAGCAAATGGAAGTGTTCCCGACAACGGTCGATCTCAAGCGGATCGACCCGTCTCTCAACATGCGCCGCTTCTATCGAATGAGCGTTCAGCCGGACCTGTTTGGCGGCGCATGCCTTGTGCGGGAATGGGGCCGTATCGGGTTTCGAGGGCAGATGCTAATCGAACAGCACCCGGACGAGGGGCATGCTGTGACCGCCCTACTGAAGCTCGCAGCGACGAAGCATCGCCGAGGATACTTGCGTTCGAGCTAGCTGATCCTTTGGGCTTTGATAGTCCAAGACCAGTCCCTGGGGTATCTACGCCTGAATGGTCGACTTCCAAGGCAACGTCTTGAAATTCGATTGATAATCTCGGTGTCACTCCCTAAAGTTGTCGCAGGCCCAGAAAATGGGCGCGCATAGTTACAATGCGCATTGGGATACCGGGAGGCCAGGGTGGATAACGACAGGTCAGAACTTCGATGGGGAGTCGAGCAACGTCTCGAGTTCATAGAGTTCCGCTTGTTCTGGGAGGGGCATGTAAACCGGAGTGACCTCATGGATCAGTTCGGTGTCTCGGTCAACCAAGCGTCCACTGACCTGAATCGCTACATCGGCTTTGCTCCGGCGAACATGGTCTACGACAAGAGTGCGCGGACTTATGTGCGAGGCAGTGCATTCCAACCACAATTTCTGGAACCTGATGCCAGTCGCTATTTAGCTCAGCTACGGTCCGTGGCCGAAAACATTCTTGACCGTGAAGACTCCTGGATCGCTAATCTTCCGTCCTTTGCCTCTGCGCCGACGCCGGTCCGTGGTGTTGACCCCGTGACGCTTCGGTCCGTTGTGGGAGCGATCAGGCGATCCGAAGAGATAGAGATACGATACCAGTCCCTTTCCAGCCCAGATCCGCGGTGGCGTTGGATTGCGCCTCACGCGATTGCCTTCGATGGATTTCGCTGGCACGCCCGCGCGTTTTGTCTAACCGACGAGTGTTTCAAGGATTTCCTTCTCTCCCGGATGATTGAGATTCGTGGCTCACGCGAAAGCGGGACATCGGCCGATGATGATCTCGACTGGAATTCAGAAGTCGTCCTTGAAGTGGCTCCTCATCCCGAACTGTCAGAAACGCAGGCTAAGGTCATTGCCCTCGACTACGGGATGCGTGGCGGCAGCGCGAAGATAAAGGTGCGCCGCGCGCTGCTCTATTACACGCTCAAGCGTCTTGGGCTCGACACTGCTCCATCCGCCAGGGAGCCCGAAGATCAGCAGATTGTTCTTCTGAACCGGGAGGTTGTCGATGCAAATTATTGATAACACATCGCGCCTGCTAGGGGATGACCTGAAGGATTCCATCGAACGCGGGTCACGCTTGCGGATCGCGGCATCGTGTTTTTCGATCTATGCATTCGAGGAGCTGAAATCTGAGCTATCGAAAATCGATAGTCTGCAGTTCATTTTTACGGCTCCGACTTTCGTTCCGACGGAGGTTACGGATCGCCTTCGGAAAGAGCGCCGGGAATTCTTCATCCCCAAGGCTCGGCGCGAAAGCGGCCTTTATGGTACAGAATTCGAGATCCAGCTTCGCAACAAGCTAACGCAGCGAGCTGTAGCCCGCGAATGTGCAGATTGGATCCGCAAGAAGGCAAGGTTCCGCTCAAATACGAGCAAGGCGCCGATGCAGCAGTTCATGCACGTTGCAGGCTCTGACGGAGAGGTGGGATATATGCCCATCAGCGGCTTTACCGCTGTGGATTTGGGTTACCAAAAGGGCGATGCGGTCTCAAACTTCGTCACACGTTTTGAAGACCCTGCGCATGCGAAGATGTACCTTCAACTTTTCGACCAGATCTGGTCGGATCCGGACAAGGTGAAGGACGTAACCTCTGCCATTTGCGAGCATATTGAGTCCGTCTATCAAGAGAACTCTCCTGAGCGCGTCTATTTCGCGATGCTATATAGCATTTTCCAAGACTTCCTTGATGAAGTCGACGAAGATGTTCTGCCGAACGATCTTACGGGTTATCAGGACAGCCTCGTTTGGAACAAGCTGTTCAACTATCAGAAAGATGCAGCGACCGGCATCATCAACAAGCTCGAGACATACAACGGCTGTATCCTCGCTGACTCGGTCGGCCTTGGTAAGACGTTCACTGCCTTGGCGGTGGTCAAATACTATGAGTTGCGGAATCGCTCAGTCTTGGTCCTTTGCCCCAAAAAGCTTGCAGATAACTGGCGCAACTATAATTCGAATCTGACAACAAACATTTTTGCCAAGGACAGGTTCAATTACGATGTGCTGTGCCATACCGATCTCTCACGGACGTCTGGGGAATCCTTTGGCATCCCCCTCAATCGCGTGAACTGGGGAAATTACGATCTCGTCGTGATCGACGAGTCCCATAATTTCCGGAACAACGATGTCTACAAAGACCGGGAGACGCGGTATCAAAAGCTCATGAACAAGGTCATCCGCGCGGGCGTTAAGACCAAGGTCCTGATGCTTTCCGCGACGCCGGTGAATAACAAGTTCACCGATCTCCGCAACCAGTTGGCACTGGCATACGAGGGGCAGTCGGAGGCGCTCAGCAAAAGCCTAAAGAGTCAGGCCACCATTGAGGAGATTTTCCGACGGGCCCAAACCGCATTCAACGAATGGTCCGCTCTGCCTTCGGAGGAAAGGACCGCCGCATCGATATTGAAGTCGCTGGACTTTGACTTTTTCGAGCTTCTCGATGCCGTCACGATTGCCCGTTCGCGGAAGCACATCGAAACTTTCTACGACACAAAAGACATCGGAAAGTTTCCCCAGAGACGCAAACCTCTTTCACATCATCGGCCAATCACCGAACGAACCGACGTGATGGGTTTCAACGATATCTTCTCGCAGCTTTCGGTACTCAAGCTGGCAGTCTATGCGCCTATCAGCTACATACTGCCGAGCCGACTGCGGAAGTATGAGGAAATCTATGACACACAGACCGAGGGCGGTAGGGGCAAACTGAGGCAGGCCGATCGCGAGCGCAGCCTTCAGGCCCTCATGACGACCAACCTGCTGAAACGCTTGGAGAGCTCGGTTGCAGCGTTTCGTCTCACGCTTCGGTCTCTAGGTGCGAATGTTTCGCGCACGCTCGATGCCATCGAAGAATTCGAAAAGACGGGACGCAGCGGGAGTGTAAGCGACCACCTTGCTGAGATGAGTGACTTCGACCCGGAAGACGATGATCTTTCGGGGCTCGATGAGTTCACTGTCGGCAAGAAGGTGCAGATAAGTCTCGCAGACATGGACCTGCCCTCCTGGAAGCACGATCTGGCTGCCGACCTTGTCCTGATCGAAGACTTGATCGCATCAATGGAAAAGGTCAAACCGGCGGACGACGCCAAGCTCCAGCATCTGCTTGCCCTTATCAGAAAGAAGGTTGATGAGCCTCTGAATCCTGGAAACAGGAAAGTGCTGATCTTCACCGCTTTCGCTGACACCGCAAATTACCTTTACGACAACCTAGCGCCTTTCGCACACCAGCTCGAACTGCATGTCGGTAAGGTCACCGGGTCGGACTCCCCCAAGACCACGCTCAAGAAGTCATACGACTTCCAAAGCGTCCTGACCTTGTTTTCTCCGCGCTCGAAAGAGAAAGCTATCGTCATGCCAAACGATCCGGCTGAGCTGGACATTCTCATCGGCACCGACTGCATCTCCGAAGGTCAGAACCTGCAAGACTGCGACTTCCTGATTAACTACGACATCCATTGGAATCCGGTGCGTATCATCCAGCGCTTTGGTCGGATCGACCGGATTGGCTCGCCCAACAGCCAGATCCAGCTGGTCAACTACTGGCCCGACATCACGCTCGACGAATACATCAACCTCAAGGAGCGCGTCGAAAACCGGATGGTGATCACCGACATCACCGCTACCGGCGACGATAACGTGCTCACGGCCAAGTCGAGTGACATCGCCTACCGCAAGGAACAGCTCAAGCGGCTTCAGGACGAGGTCATCGAGCTCGAGGACGTGAAGGCCGGCATATCGATCACCGATCTCGGGCTGAACGACTTTCGGATGGACCTGCTCAACTACGTCAAGGCGCATGGCGAGCTCGACAACGTGCCCTTCGGTATGCACGCCGTCGTCCCGGCGCAACCGGAGTTGGGGTTGCATCCCGGAGTCATCTTCGCCCTGAAGAACATCCACGACAGTGTGAACGTCAACCAGCAGAACCGGCTACACCCCTTCTACCTGGTCTACATCGACGACGACGGGCAGATCGTCGCCGACCACACCGAGGTCAAGCGCCTGCTCGACCTGATCCGATCCAGCTGCAAGGGGCGGATCGAGCCCATGCGCGATGTCTGTCGCATCTTCAACGAACGCACCGACGACGGGCGCAAGATGGGCCGCTATTCCGACCTGCTCTCCAGCGCGATCCGATCGATGATCGAGGTGAAGGAAGAGAAGGATATCGACAGCCTGTTCAGCGGCGGGCGAACCACGGCGCTGACCCACACCATCAAGGGGCTGGACGACTTCGAGCTGATCGCCTTCCTGGTCATCGAAGGGGGCGGCTCATGACCCTCTACGACTGGCCTCGCGCGAGCGCCTTCGGGCGCGTGATCCCCAAGAACAAGATCTACGAGCACGCCGGGGCGAATTCGGGCCTCAAGGACCTCTTCGTGCGCGAGGTGGATCAGATCACCTGGTCGCACAAGCTGGCGCCCGAAACGGTCAATCTGGCGGCGACGAAGCAGGTGGCCGAGATACAGGTCTTCCGCATCACCGCGCGCACCGCGACGCTGGAAACGAGCGTGCTGCGCGCCATCGACAAGGCCATCCCCTTTCCGCTGATCTTCGAGGTGGCCCATGGCGGCCGCGTCAAACTGGCCGCGGCCTACAAGCGGCCGAGTGAGGCCGACGGTGCCCGTTGGGTGCTGGGTGACTATTTCCAAGGGGGCTGGTTGCCCGAGGATGCGCCACGCGCTCCGCTGCCTGTGGCGCTGAACATGGGAGCGCTGTACGAGCGGCTGCTGGAGCCGCTGGTGGCAGGGCAGACGGCTCGGTTAATCCCCGGGGCCGCATCAGGGTTTGGCGAGGTGCCGCAGGCATCCCTTTCCCCTTCTGAGGCGGAGCGCCCCCTGTCTCTGGAAGAGCGCATTGCACAAGCAGAGGCGATCAAGGCGCAGACGCGGGAGGTCGAGCGGATTACGGCGCGGCTGGGACGCGAAAAGCAATTCAACAAGCGCGTGGCGATCAATGCCGAGCTGCGCGCGGCGAAACAACAACTTGAGCGGCTGGCAGCGGCACACCCCGGAACCGCCGTGACGAATGATTGAGAGGAAGAGCATGGACAAGCTGAAGATGCACAGCCCCGACCTGAGCCAGGACAATATCGCGAAGATCCGCGACCTGTTCCCCGGCTGCGTAACCGAGGCGCAGGACGAGACGACGGGGGCGGTGCGTCTGGCGGTGGACTTCGATCAGCTGCGTCAGGAGTTGAGCGACCACATCGTGGAAGGGCCGCAGGAGCGGTACCGGCTGGACTGGCCGGGGAAGCGCGACGCCTTGGCGCTTGCGAACGCGCCGATCAACAAGGCGGTACGGCCGGTCCAAGGTGAAAGCCTTCAATTCGATGCGACGAAAAACCTGTTCATCGAGGGCGACAACCTCGAAGCTCTCAAGCTGATCCAGGACACTTACCTCGGACAGATCAAGCTGATCTACGTCGACCCGCCCTACAACACGGGCAAGGATTTCATCTATCGAGACAGCTTTGCCTCGGATCAGGTGACACAGGAAATTGCTTCGGGAGAACGAAGCGAGGAAGGCGCGCGCCTTGTCGCGAACCCGGAAGGCAATGGCCGATTCCACTCTAACTGGCTGACGATGATCGCCCCGCGCCTCCGGTTGGCGAAAAACCTGCTGACGCGAGATGGGGCCATCTTCGTGTCATGCGATGAGGGCGAGCAGCCACGGTTGCGCCTGATCATGGACGAGATTTTCGGTCAGTCGAATTTCGTCGCCGACATGGTTTGGGCGGCTGGGCGCAAGAACGACTCGCGGCTGGTGTCGGTCTCGCACGAATACATCGTCTGCTATGCGCGCGATTCTGAATACTTGCGCGAGAACGGAGTGACTTGGCGGCAGCGCAAAAAGGGTCTGGACGAAATCTATGCGCAGTATGAGCGGCTGAAACGCCAGCACGGCGGAGACCACAAGGCGATGACCGTCGGCCTAAAGGAATGGTATCGCGACCTCGCGGACGGAAATCCTTCGAAGGCTCACAAGCATTACAGTAACGTTGATCGCAGAGGAGTGTACTTCGCTGCGGATATTTCGTGGCCCGGTGGCGGGGGGCCCAAATATGAGGTTCTTCATCCTACCACCGGCAATCCCGTGAAGGTTCCTGCACGGGGATGGATGACGCCGGACCCGAAAAAGATGGCCGATTGGATCAAGGACGAACGCGTCCACTTTGGGGATGACGAGAACTCGGTCCCTTGCATGAAAAAGTATCTTAAGGACAGCGAATTTCAGACGCCATATAGCGTTTTCTATCAGGACGGCCGCGCCGCATCGAAGCGTTTGCGGGCTCTGATGGGAGGCGACCTTTTTGACTTCCCCAAGGATGAGTTGGTTCTGCAGGAGGTCATCGAGATGATGACCGAGGGTGAAGACATCATACTCGACTTCTTTGCAGGGTCGTCGACCACCGCGCATTCAGTCATGCTTCAGAACGCGAAAGACGGCGGCAACCGGAAATTCATCATGGTCCAGCTTGATGAAGCGGCGGACGAAAAGTCAGAAGCCTTCAAGGCCGGGTTCAAGACGATCCCAGGAGTCAGTCGGGAGCGTATCCGACGTGCTGGCGCGCAGGTTCTTAACGGCGACTGCCATGCAAACTGGAACCGCGATGTCGGTTTCCGAGTGCTCAAGGTGGACAGTTCGAACATGAAGGACGTCTATTACCGCCCGGACGAGCTGAAGCAGTCCGACCTGCTCGACATGGTAGACAACGTGAAGGACGGCCGCACAGCCGAGGACCTGCTGTTCCAGGTGCTGGTCGATTGGGGCGTGGACCTGACGCTGCCCATCCGCCGCGAGACGGTGCAGGGCAAGTCCGTATTCTTCGTCGACGACAACGCCCTTGTCGCCTGCTTCGACCGCGGCATCACCGAGGATCTGGTGAAGGAACTGGCGGGCCACGAGCCCCTGCGCGTCGTCTTCCGGGACAACGGCTTCGTCTCGGACGCGGTGAAGATCAACGTGACCCAGATCTTCCGTCAGCTTTCGCCCAGCACCGAAGTCAAAGCGATCTGAGGCCGACCATGAAACTCAAGTTCAAGGTCCAGCCCTATCAGACCAATGCCGTCAACGACGTGGTCGACTGCTTCGCCGGGCAGCCTATAACCGCTGGCCTGACTTTCCGCATCGACCCAGGTGTGGTAAAAAAGGGCCAGCAAATAAGGCCCGAAGCCGAATACGAAGGCTTCAAGAACGCCGACTTTGCGCTGACCGACGCGCAGATCCTGGAAAATATCCAGAAGGTCCAACAACGCCAGAACCTGCCCGTCTCGCAATCACTGACGGAATTCACGACCCAGAATGCGCGGGGCGAGCGTGGCCCCGTGGCCGCGACCTACAAGCGCGATGCCTTGGCCGCGACACGTGTTCACCTCGATGTCGAGATGGAAACCGGCACGGGCAAGACCTACTGCTACATCAAGACCATCTTCGAGATGAACAAGCGCTACGGCTGGTCGAAGTTCATCATCATGGTGCCCTCGATCGCCATTCGCGAAGGGGTCTACAAGTCGCTGCAGATCACGGCGGACCACTTCACCGAAAGCTACGGCAAGAAGGCGCGGTTCTTCATCTACAACTCCAAACGCCTGCACGAGTTGGAGAGCTTTTCGTCCGACGCTGGGATCAACGTGATGGTGATCAACATCCAGGCGTTTGCGTCGCGCGGAGCTGACAATCGGCGGATTTACGACGAGCTGGACGACTTCCAGTCGCGCAAGCCCATCGATGTGATCGCCTCGAACCGGCCAATCCTGATCCTGGACGAGCCGCAGAAGATGGAAGGCGCAGCGACCATGGAGGCGTTGCCGAAGTTCAAGCCGCTGTTCATCATGCGCTATTCGGCCACCCACCGCACGCAGCACAATCGCGTTCACCGGCTGGATGCGCTGGACGCCTACAACCAGAAACTGGTGAAGAAGATCGCGGTGCGTGGTATCCAGACCCGTGGTCTCGCCGGCACCAATGCGTACCTATACCTCGAAGGCATCGACATCTCGAAAAAAGCCCCCGTGGCGCGGATCGAGCTGGAGGTGAAGCTGAAGTCGGGCGAGATCAAGCGCCAGCTGCGGCGACTCTCGTTCCGCGATGACCTGTTCGTGGAGTCTGGCGAGTTGGATCAGTACCGCGGCTTCACGATCAGCCAGATCGATGCTGTGAACGACACGGTAGAATTCACTAACGGGGAAGTGCTGAGGGCTGGCGAGGCGAACGGTGACGTCTCAGAGCGCGACATCCGCCGCATCCAGATCCGTGAGACGATTAAAGCGCATCTGGACAAGGAAAAGCAGCTTTTCGCGCAGGGCATCAAGGTCCTGTCGCTATTCTTCATCGACGAGGTGGTTAAGTACCGGGACTACGGTCAGGCCGATGAGAAAGGCGAATATGCCCGGGTTTTTGAGGAAGAGTACGAATTGCTGAAGGCCGAGTATCTGTCCGAACTCGCAATCGACAATGAAGCTTACCGGAAATATCTCGCCGGCATCGACTCTGCCAAGACCCACAATGGCTACTTCTCTATCGACAAGAAGACCGGCCGCGACATCGATGGGTCGATCAAGCAGGAGAAAGACGCTGAAACTGGTCGAAAAGTCGCCGTTTCTCAGGATGTGGACGCCTATGATCTTATCTTGAAGAAGAAGGAGCGTCTGCTCTCTTTCGAAGAACCTACACGGTTCATCTTCTCGCACTCTGCGCTGCGCGAAGGCTGGGACAACCCGAATGTTTTCGTCATGTGCATGTTGAAGCACAGCGACAACACCATCTCCCGGCGCCAGGAAGTGGGGCGTGGCCTGCGGCTATGCGTCGACCAGCATGGGGACAGGATGGACCACCCGGCAGTGGTGCATGACATCAACGTGCTGAACGTCGTCGCGAGCGAGAGCTACAAGGACTTCGTGGCCGGGCTCCAGAAGGAGATCGCGGATACCCTATCGTCGCGTCCGCGGCAGGCAACCGAGGAGTACTTCACGGGCAAGACACTCACGACCGAGGAGGGCACGGTTGAGGTGACTGCCGCCATGGCAAAGCAGATCTACCGCTATCTGGTGAAGAATGACTACACGGATGATGCGGACCAGATCGCGGACGCCTATCACGAGGCCAAGGCCGAGGGAAAACTGGCCGACCTACCCGACGACTTAAAGCCGTGCGCGGCGCAGGTCTTCCAGCTCATCGAGAGCGTCTTCAGCGATGCGCAATTGCCCAAGGTCGATGATGGTCGTAAGCCAAAGACCAATCCTCTGAATGCGAACTTCGAGAAGAAGGAGTTCCAGGAGCTTTGGGCGCGTATCAACCGGAAGGCGGTCTACCGGGTCGAGTTCGACTCGGTTGAGTTGATCCGCAAATGCGTCAGCGCGCTGGACAGCCAGTTGCGGGTTACCCCGTTGCAGTACACGGTTCAAATCGGCGTGCAAAACGACGGATTGACCGACGGCCAACTGCGAAGCGGTGACGGTTTCAAGGTCACGAACACGACCACCAGCCATGGTGGTTCGGTCCACTCCTTGGTGAAGTATGACCTCGTGGGCAAAGTAGCCGAGAATGCCCAGCTAACCCGAGACACGGCAGCTTCCATCCTAGGCCAAATCGAACCAGCGGTTTTCGAGCAATTCACCAAGAACCCCGAACACTTCATCGCCGAAGCGTCGCGTATCTTTGCTGAACAGAAGGCGGCGATGGTGATCGAGCGACTAGCCTATGATGAAGTCGACGAGCGGTACGACGTAGACATTTTCACTGCCAACCAGACCGGCCAAGATTTCTCGCGGGCAACGGCAAAGCTCAAGAACCATGTCTATGACTACGCGATCACGGATTCCGACGTGGAAAAAGCGTTCGTGCAGGAGCTGGATACAAGCAGCGAAGTCGTAGTTTACGCGAAGCTGCCGCGTGGCTTCCTGATCCCAACTCCGGTCGGCGACTATAACCCAGATTGGGCAATTTCCTTCAAAGCTGGCAGTGTGCGGCACATCTATTTCGTTGCTGAGACCAAGGGCACGATGTCATCGATGAAGTTGCGCGAAATCGAGAAGACGAAAATCGAGTGCGCCCGAAAGTTCTTCGACGAGATCAGCGAGCGTGTTGCTCCTGACAGGGTTAAGTATGATGTGGTTACGGACTATTCGAAACTCATGGATATTGTCGGGCGACCTGTGTGATGATTTTCGGATTCAGGTTCAACCAGTACCTCGTATGGCGTCGATCTCCAGTTCGGCTGAGCGCACCTTTCTCGACCAGGTCCTGCAGATCGCGGGTTGCGGTTGCGCGTGAGGTTCCGGTGATCTTGAGATAGTTGTCGGCGCTGAGGCCGCCTTTGAAACCGCCAGGGCCTTCCCGAAATATTCGAGCGATGGCCTTGGCTTGGCGTTCGTTCAAGTGGTCTCTGTGACGATCGTAGAAGTGTGCCTTGCTGATGAAGAAGCCGACGCGGTCGAGTGTTGCCTGTTGGGCCTTCAAGACAACTTCTGCGAACCAGACGAGCCAATCGGTCACGTCGAGCGTTTTTTGATGCTGCTCAAGCTGATCGTAGTATCCCTTGCGCTCCTTCTCGATGGTGAAGGCGAGCGAGATGAGGGTCGGCTGGCCAATGTTCTGCGCCAGCGACTTTTCAGCGAGGGCGCGACCCAAGCGGCCGTTGCCGTCTTCGAAGGGATGGATGCTCTCGAAATAGAGGTGGCTTAGCCCTGCGCGCGTCAGCGCTGGAAGCGGCTCTGCTCCCCCCGGCCCGGTCTTGTTGAACCAATCCGCGTATCGCTCCATCTCAGGCATGACCCGCTCCGAGGCCGGCGCTTCGAAATGGATCGTGGGCCGGTCAAGGCGGCCGGAAACGATTTGCATCGCCTCGGCGTGTTGTCGGTAGGCCCCAATGGTTTCCAACCGACGGTCATGGGACAGGAGCATCCGATGCCAGCGGTACAGTGTCTCATGGGTTAGCGGCTCTGCAAAACTGGAATAGACGTCGACCATCATTTCCGCGACGCCCTGTTCGCGCGGTTTGGCAGGGTAGCTGTCCGGATCGAGGCCCAGATGGCGGCGCAGCGAAGATTGCACACTGAGCCGATCGAGGATTTCACCCTCGATGGCGCTCGTCTGCATCGCTTCCTCGCTGAGCAGTTCGATGCGGAGTTGCTCGCGTTCCGGCTGGCTGACATGATGGACCGCGCCGAGGATTTCTCCGGACGACAGCAGGAACGTCTGCTCAAACGGCTCCAGAGCGGAGGCGTCATACCGGAAATCCGGCCAATCAGGCAGCGTCCAGTTCCAAGCCATGAGTTATAGACATCCTTTCTATAACTCACATCTAGACCACTTCTGAGGCATAGAAGTCAACTCTATCGCTCAAAGGACCTGCGCGATGGGGTGACCCACAAACCGACGCGAGGCCTTGAGCTATGCCTTTTCAAGGTGCGTCAGACCTTGCTGACGCGGTCTGGGGGCCTTCGGATCGGCGGGGTTTTGTTCCGGCGCTTGAAAGAATGGTTCATAGCGAACGTCCGCCATGGCGCCGTCGAACCAGGCAGGCTGCACGTCACCATTGTTCCATTGGTACAGGTAGCCAACCAGATTTTCAGATGTCTCGCAGAGGATGCGCATGATCGGTTCGCCAGTCAGGCGGGGCTTCGTGTTCATAATGCGTTCCTCCAAAATGGACCTCGTAACTCATCACCACTGAGGTCTGAAATTCTATATGACGCTCATTAGCGCCACGCTCTCCGCAACTGCAAGGCGAGCTTCCGCCGTTGGGCGAAAATCCACCGGCGAAATGCAAGTTATCTTTTCAGATAGGTCTCTTACGGTGTGTGCTGCTCATGCGGCGATGCAGCGGGAACAGCAATTTCTTCCAAGATTTTGTCGATCTCGCCCCATATGCGTGGTTCCACTTGGCCGCGGATCAGAGCCCATTTACTCAAGACGTCGAGGGGGTCGTGGTCCCGGAGGAGGACACCCAGGCTGGCCGCATCGACTGCCAGAGATGTACGGGCCTGCCACTGCGTGTTTCGAGTGCGTCGCTCCTCCGCGACTGGGGCGAAGACCGGCGATAGTTGCCAGCCTTTGACTGCACGGCGCAGGGCGGCACGCACCACATGTGCTGGCTCAACACCACAAGTCTCCAGCGCTGCTTCCTGTCGTTCGAGTGCGTTGACCCTGATGTCGATCTTCCGGGTCGGGCTCAAAGCGCGCGCCGATACGGGAGCTCTCAGGCTGGTATGCGGGTCAGAGCTTTCCGCGGTGACTTGGTGCGGCGCCACGGCACCTTCCGGGACACGCTCTGACTCGTGCGGATCAGCGTCAACGTCAGCGGCTGGGGTCCCAGTCTTTGTTGCTGTGACCTGTGCCTCTTCCTCCTTCCCGGGAACCTCGCGGTCACCCTGTTGCAGGGTGGCGGCGTAGGCTGGGTCGGGCCTAGTGATGGTCGGGATCTTCTTGCGCAATCGACTGTCCTCACGCAGCAAGAATATTGTTGAGGATGTCCGTCGCCTCCTCGAGCGCCTCGACGACATGACGTACATGTGGACGCATCAGAGGGTTTGGATCGGTTTGCTTTTCCAGCGCCAAGGCGTGGAGAAGCCCCTTCTGGTCCATCTCCTTGTAAGTGTTCCGCCGCATCATGACGGTCTCAATCACCGGAAAACGGGTGAGCGCTTCTTCAATTAGGGCGGCGTCAGCACGGGTCGTTTTCGGGTCAACCATGTTGAGGACGACGTGGTGGCGCGGCAGGCCGGAGGGGTCGTCAACACGGGATTTCAGCTTCTCAAACCAATCAGCCGTCTGCGCTCCGACATCGAAATCAGATGTCGACAGCATGACGGGCGTCACAATGTGGTCCGCAAGCACCGCGATGCCGTCTGACCATTCGGCACCGACCCCCGCGGTATCGATGAAGATGAAGTCTGCTGTGCCTGCCATGTAGACCTGATCGATCTGACCCTCGACACCCGCCACGCTTTCGACGGTGGCCGAGCAGAGAAGCGACGAACTCAGCCCACCGGCTTCCGCCCGAGCATGCCATGCCCCGAGTACTCTCGTGCTGTCCGTGTCGATCAACATCACTCTGCGTCCGGCGGCGATCGCGGCGCTGATCAAGGCGCGCGAAAGCGTCGTTTTTCCACTGCCCCCTTTCCGGGCCATCGCTGCGATCACCACAAGATTTTCGTTCGGCATTCTGATCCTCCGCAAAAATAGTGAATCGCAACGATAATGCTAAAGTGTCGCTAAACGCATGAGGCGGAGGGGTCAAGCAGAAGTCGGGATGCGACCCGCGCCTGGCATGCTGCGGGCGGCGTTTTGCGATGACCGTGCGACGTCTGCCGTGGTGCCTTCAGCATTCGTCGCGGGGCACCACACACCCTCCAAATGTCGGGATGCGTTTGGCGATGTGCTGCGGACGGAATGCAGGTGACGGATAGCGCGCTCCAGACGACGGGAGGCAGTCTCGCGTATGTCGTTCTGCGGGTGACGCGAGACGGTTAGCACGCGGCAAAACCCGTCTTGCGGGGTGCAAGAGACGGGGCGCGAAAGACGCGATGCGCGATGCGGGGACCGCATCGCGTGGTGCCATGAGCGCGAAGCGCGATCCATTTGACAAAGGACGGGAAATCGCCCCTGCAAGGAGATTTTCTACATTGAGTACAAGCCCTTATAGCCGACTCCACTTGCGTTGGGAGTCGGCGGGCTTGTACGAAGTTGGCAAGAAATAGGAACGTTAACTTCAAAATGCCCCGCCGCCGCAGACTGTCAGAGATCGAGCGATTGACCATCGCCCAGGAGCGCCGGAACGGCGTCTCCGCGGCGTCATTGGCCGCGCGCTACGATGTCAGCCTGAAGACGATCTACAACGTGGTGAACCACCGGGATGAGCGTCAGACAGCGAACGGCAGCCGATCGCGGGTTGTGGGGATCCGGGTCTCGGACGACGACCTGCGCCGGTTCGACGCGGCGCTGTCGCGGCGCGGGATTGCGCACCGCTCGGATGCCATGCGCCGCCTGATGCTGGCGGCCGCAGGTGTCTTCCTGCCCGACGACGAGATGTGTGACGAGTTGCGCTGCCTCGGCGCCGCGCTCAACCGGGTCGGCAACAACGTGAACCAGATCGCGCGACGTCTGAACGAGGCCAAGGTGCGGGGCGAGAGACTGTCCTACCCGGCCTCAAGTCACCGTGACGTCCGCGCCCTTGCGGGTCTGGTCTTCGATCTGGCCGACCAGGTCCAGGAGATGTCGCGTGCGCGGCGCAGCCTGCTGGACCTTGAGATCAGCTCTGCCCTGGCGGGCCTCGCCGAGAGGGATGAGAATGGCGCGGAGTGACCGGGTCCGTGGCATCGACCCGGCGCTATTTGAACGAGGCTGGAGCCGGGTTTCGGGATCCTGGCAGGGGCTTTCCATGGGCGCGCAGATGGTTCGGGCCGCGCGCGGCTATTCGCCAGCGATCTTCAAGGCTATCTCGAAAGGGGGCTGCCACACCGGGGCGCAGCTACGGGCGCAGCTCACATATCTCACGACGAAGTCGACCCATATCCTCGACAGTCGCGGCACCCATGACGGGAAGAAGCAGCTCTCGGAAGCCGAGATCAACCGAGTGGCGCGGCGGTTCGAGAACCAGTGGAACGAGCGCTACAGCCCCAAGCTTGGCCATACGTCGCATCTGCTGATGGCATTCCCGGTTGGAACCAGCGGCGAGGAGGTGCGCGATATCACCCAGGCGGTCTGCGAGAAGTTCTTTCAAGGTGAGGGGTCGCAATTCGACTATATTGCTGCAATACACCAAGATCGCGCGCATCCACATGCGCATATCGTTCTGAACCGCCGCAGCAAGGATGGCGAAATGTTCTTTCTCGGGAAGGATCATCACTTCAACTACGACGCCTTTCGCGAGGCGATGGTCGAGGCGGCCCAAGTTCATGGGATCCGCCTTGAGGCGACGCGCCGTCTGGATCGCGGCGTCACTACCTACCGCGCCGAGATCGATGAAATCTACAAGGCTCGCGACGAAGGTCGTCCCCCGGTCGAGCGCCGGAGAACCGGTGCTGACCTGGCGGCCGCTCTGGAAACCGTCCGGCACAACGCTTTGATCTATCGCGGGCTCGCGGCGGAGGCGTCCCGTTCGAATTTCGAAGACGTGGCCGAAGCGCTCGAGAGGGCCAGCACCATCCTTGCCAGAGGCGGTCAGATTCAATCTGACGGAGCCATCTACATGTCCCAAGACGAAGCAGCGTTCGACACGCTGATCACCGAGTTTTCTCAGAACATTCGCCAGATCGAGGCGGCGATCGACAGGGCGCCGGCGGCCGAGAGGCCGGTGATCGAGCGCAAGCTGACCGACGTTCTGGCCTCGGTCGCGCATTTGAACCCGCTCGGGGATCGCTCCGCCGCCCTGGTCGATGCCCCATCCAGGGACGGCATCTATGCAAGGCCGAACTTAAGTGAAGAACACCTCGCGCGTCTTGACGATGGAGAGGTGGCACCAAAGCTGGCCGAGGCGTTGCAAGGCACGGGCATCGATGCCGAGGCTGTGGCCGCGCGCCTGCGGGAGGGGGCAGGCAATGCCGCATTGGAGCGCCAGTGGCTGGCACAGGATCTGCAGGGGATTGCCAAAGCAAGCGATCTCGATCTGGAGAAATCTGCGGACCGGGAAGAAGCGCTCGACCGGCTGGAAGCCGTGCATGTTCGGTTGGGCGATGTCCTGACCGACGTACGCGTCCTTCGCGCGCCAACCGAGATCGACGAGGTGGACAACGCTGAGCCAGCGCTCGGCGAGCGGTTGGCGGCATCAGGGGGTGATCTCGAGAAGGACGGGCCCGAAATCTTTGCCCCATCGGAGCGGCAGGCGTTCAGGGCGCTGGTGGCGCAGTTCCGTCGGACGGATTTCGATCATCCGTTCTCCGACGACCCGTCTGTAAGGCGGGCCGGCGCCGTGGAGGTTGAAGAGGCCCGCGTCGCGTTCGACGCCTATGCGCAGAGATCTCCGCAACATGCCGAATTGGCCTCGATGGCTTGGGAACAGATGACTGACAGTCGAATGCCGCCGCAATATGCGGTATCGGAGCAGGACCGCACGCTTCATGCTGGCGACATGGACCTCGCCTTGCGGGATCCTTCGGATCATCTCGGTCCGATCACCGAAGAGCTCCGCATCCTCGCCCGTTATCGCACGGAGATGCCGGATGACGAGTTCGGGCAGGCCGTCCAGGACGAAATCAATCACCTTCGTTCGCTCGGCGCGTCGCGTGCCTATATCAGCGAACGCAGTTTCGAGATCGAGGACCAGGCGCGACAGGACTACGCCGAGCGCCGGTATCTGGAGGAGACAGCGCCAACCGTCATGGCCTTTGTGCGAAACGCCGACGTCGAGGGCCCACTCTCCGAGTCAGAGCAGCAGGACATCGTGCAGCAGATAAACGAGCGACTAAGCCCTGACGCAATCGACGCGCTGCGGGCGGGAAATGCGGACGTCCTGGACAAGTTCACCGAGGATCCGCTGCGCCAACTGGAACTCGCCAAGACCTATCTTCAAAGCAGCGAGGTCACCGCGCATGGCCCGGCCATGGAGCGCGTTCTCGATGCTCTGGCCGAAGAGCAGATCGAGGCGCAGCGTGCGCGCCACGCCGCGGCACATGGTGAGAAGGGGATCACCCATGGATAAAGGCAAGATTGCCCTAGGAGTTTTGAGCCTCGTGCTGGTCGGTCTCGCCATGGGCTATGTCGTGGCGACCGGCTTTGTCATGTTCCGCTATGGGCTTTCTCCCACCCGTTTCGACGTCACCCTGCTTGCCCGCGAATATCGGGGTCTGTCTCAGTCCGCGCCAAAAGACTTCCTCTGGGTGAACCTTATCCTTGGCGGCTTCGGCCTGGCATCGCTGATGCTGAGCGTCACGCTTCTGGGGGATGCATTGACCCGCTTCGGGACGACGCATTGGCAGACTCGCAGCGAGATGAAGAGGAACGGCTTCTTTGCCAAGCCCGGCGGCGGCTTCCTTCTGGGCAAGCTCGGCTCCCCGAAATCCAAGCGCCCGTTCCTAGTTTCAAAAACCTTCCCCCACGCGCTGATCGTGGCGCCTACGGGCCGGGGCAAGGGCGTGGGGTTCGTGATCCCGAACCTGCTGACCTACAAGGGCTCCGCCGTGGTGCTCGACGTGAAAGGCGAGAACTTCCGCGAGACCTCGCGCTTCCGAGCCAGCATGGGGGACAAGGTTTTCCGCTTCGCGCCGACCGACTGGGACCGACCGACACATCGCTATAATCCGCTGGCGCGCATTGCTGCCATGACCAACCCCGACCGGCAGCAGATGGAGTTGAAACTCACCGCGAAGCTCTTCCTGCAGACCGACAATGAAAAGCTGAGCGGGCTTCTGGCCGGGGGCATCGACTTGTTCGTGGCGGCCGGTCTTCTGGCCTTCGAGCGCGGCGTGCCGACCATCGGCGAGATCTATCGCATCACAGCCTCGGGGGGCGACAAGCAGAAGGAATACCTGAAGCGTTCGCAGGAGGTGAAGAACAAGTCGGCCAAACTGATCTTCGAGCGTATGGCATCGACCAACAACGACACCCTCACTTCCTACCTCTCCCTCCTGATGACATCGGGTCTCGACACTTGGGACAACCGCGCGATCGACGCGGCCACCGCGACCTCTGACTTCTCATTCCGGGATATCCGCCGCCGCCCACATGCGATCTATCTTGTGGTCGAATCCGAGATGATCCGACCGCTTGCCCCGCTGATCCGTCTCTTTTTCTCGGACCTGATCGCTTCGCTGCAAGCACAGGAACCTGGCGATGACGAACCTTGGCCGGTCATGATCATACTCGACGAGTTCGACCGGCTCGGGAAGATGCCGATCGTCGCCGAGAGCATCAAGACGCTGCGCTCGTTCGGCGGCAACCTCGCGATCGTGACCCAGACCATCCCCGCGCTCGATGAGATCTATGGCGAAAACACCCGCCGGTCGCTGCAGGGCGGCGCCGGGGTAAAGCTCTACCTCACCCCGTCCGAGCAGAAGACCATCGAGGAATTGAGCCAGGCTGTCGGCAAGACCACCAAGCGTGTGGTGACCCGCTCCCGTGCTGTTGGACGCAATCCATTCGAAGGGCGCAGCGTCTCGGAGAGGACAGAAGATACCCCGCTCCTGACCGAGGATGAGGCCCGGCGCATGGACCTAGACGAGGTCATCCTCGTGATCGACGCGCAGATGCCGATCCGGGCAAGAAGGGTGAAGTATTTCGAGGACCCGGTGTTGAAGGTTCTGCACGCCGGTCAATCGGGAAGCTTCCCGTATCCGGATGAGGAAGGCCTTCGGCGGGACCGACAGATGTCCGAGACTCGCGAGACGGTCGAGAAGCTGAAGCAGGAATTGCAGGAGGTTCGGGCGGCTGCGGGACCGCGGGAAGTCGACCCGAATGCGCCTAACGCGGCGAAAACTGACCCTGTCAGCGCAGCGAAGGTTCGAGGCCGCGCGGCTCGTGCTGCTGGAAGCGGAGGTGGCCAGGGACAGCTGTCGCTCGATCTCGCAGGAATGGGTCTCAACCATGCAGGCAGATCAGAACTGGCAGCGGCAGTGCAAACGACGCGGGCGATCATTGAAGCGCATGGATGACTAATGGCCGCCGCCTCTCTGGCGGTATTATGCTGGCTCCCAGAGACGTGCACACGGATCGCACATCGCCGTCACAGGGCGTTGCGAAGTCGGTCCAATCTGCCCGAAAAATCCGAGGTTTCCCTGCAACAACGATTTGCTTGGCGACCGCAGGACGGGATGGACCCGATATCCAACCAACTCCACGTTAAACTATTGTTTCTGAATCGCTTCCCAAAACGCTCCGCCCACCACTGACGTTGTGACCATGCCCCGCATCAGCTCTACTTGGAGCATCTAGTTTCCCTGTGACATGCTTTCTTGATAGTTCCGCTCGCCCTCTGGCCATGTGCTCTTGATGTAGGCTAGCACCGCGCGGATTTCCGCGTCGCTCAGAACGCCTCCGAACCCCGGCATGTCGCTCTCGTAGCCGCCGCCGACGATCGCGGCCGTGCCTTCCTTTACGATGCGGAACAACACATCGTCGGGATGGTGCCAGGTGTGACCGCTGGCGTCATGGGGAGGCGGCGGCAACCGGCCCGAGGGAAGCGGCGAGCGCCAATCAGGTTGGCCTTCGAGATCCGTTCCGTGGCATGCGGCGCATTGATCGGAATAGATCTGCCGTCCTTGCGAGACGACCTCTACCGAGGCGATACCGCTGGTTGAAGCACTGCGATAGTGCCAGCCCGCAATCACAATGCCGCCAGCGGTCACACCTGCCACCGCTATTCGGACGCCTCTTCTCAAGTGTTCGGTCCCGATCGCTTTAGTAATTTATCGCCTTCACGCTGAGGCCGAATCAGCCAGAGATCTATCGCCGGCGGCAATGGACATTTTTGCGAGCAATGTCTATCTTTCTGGCATGTTCGCCCGAGTCCTCTCCATACTTGCCATAATCTCGATCGCCGTGGTTACGACGATCGGCGCAGCCCATGCTACGCGAATGGGCGGTATGCAGCTGGACCATACGGATCATCTTGGTGCGATGATGCACGCGTCCGGCGACGCTCATCCATCCTGTGACGGCAACCAGCATTGTGGAGCGACCGACGCCTCCATTTGCGAGTTTGTTTGTACAGGTCTGTCGGTTTTCCTGGCGATGCCGGGGGTGGAGACCGGACACGCCTTCGAGCCCGCGGACCACGACTCTCCCGCCGGGGCCGTCCACGTCAGCCATATGCCAGGACTGAACGAACGACCTCCCAAGCTCCGTCTCCTCTGATAGCGCCCGGGCCGACGCCCGCGGCGTCCCCATAGGCATTTTTGTACGGGACGGAATGTCCCGAGGAGACGACCATGAACACCCTTTCACGACGCGGTTTTCTTGCCGCAAGCGCGGCCGCCGTTGCAGTTGCGCACATGCCCCGGTTTGCCCTTGCGCAAACCCCTGACTCACTTCGCCTAGCCGCGGCCACGCGCACGCTCGACATCGACGGACGCGCGGCTTCAGTCTTCGGCCTTGCCGGTTCCGGCGGCCAGGGACTGGTGCTCGATCCCGGACAGCGGTTCCGGGTCGATCTGACCAACGATCTCGACATCGGCACGATCATACACTGGCATGGGCAGATCCCGCCCAACGCGCAGGACGGCGTGCCCGACATGCCGATGCCCCTGCTCGCGCCGGGCGAGACCCGATCCTACGACTTCGAGGCGCGGCCCGGCACGCACTGGATGCACAGCCATGTGCCAACCCAGGAGATGCAGCTGCTCGCCGCGCCGCTGATCGTGCGCTCGGCCGAGGATGTCGCCGCCGACCGGCAGGAGGTCGTGATGTTCCTGCACGACTTCTCGTTCAAGTCCCCGGAAGAGGTTCTGGCCGAGATAAGCGGCGGTCACGCGGGCGGCGGCCACGGCGCACACGCGCATCACGGCGGTGCTCAACCCATGCAGGGGACGCCCATGGGCGGCATGGGCGCCATGCCGGGCATGGATCACGGCGCGATGGGCGGCATGCCAATGGACCAGATGCCGGGTATGGGCGGGATGATGGGCATGGGCGGCCAGATGGGCGGCATGGCCATGGACCTGAACGACTACGACTGGGACGCCTATCTCGCCAACGATCGCACGCTATCTGACCCCGACGTGGTGCAGGTCGAGCGCGGCGGTCGCATCCGGCTCCGCGTCATCAACGCCGCGGCGGCCACGGTGTTCTGGATCGATACCGGGGCGGCCGGGGCGCGCCTCGTCGCGGCGGACGGTCACGCGGTGCAGCCGCTTTCCGGCAACCGTTTCGGGCTCGCCATGGGACAGAGGCTCGATCTCGAGATCGACCTGCCGAACGAAAACGGAGCCTGGCCGATCCTCGCGCTGCGCGAGGGGGCGAGGGAGCGCACCGGTCTGATCCTCGCCACGCCCGGTGCCGAGGTGCGGCGCGTCGATGCCGTGGCGGAGGCTGAAGCGCCCGCGTTCGACACCGATCTTGCGCAGGAAGCACGGCTGATCGCGGTGGACGCCCTGCCGGAGCGCCCCGTGGATCGCAGCCAGATGCTGATGCTGGGCGGCTCGATGCAGCCCTATGTCTGGACGATCAACGGCGCCGTCTGGGGCCAGCACCAGCCGGTCACGGCGCGCAGAGGCGAGCGGGTTGTGCTCTCCTTTCACAACATGTCGATGATGGGGCACCCGATGCATCTGCACGGCCACGTGTTCCAGGTCGTCGGGTTGAACGGACGCCGCGTGGCAGGCGCCTTGCGCGACACGGTCTACGTGCCGCCGATGTCGATGGTGGACGTGGCGCTGGACGCGGGCGAAGCCGCGCGCTGGATGCTCCATTGCCATCACATGCCGCACCTGGCGACCGGCATGATGACCGAGTTCGCGGTATCGGCTTCGGTCTGACCGCAGGCGGGGCGTTCGCTTCGAGCGCCCCGACGTCCCGATCGCTGCGGTTTCGCTCCACCACCTTCTCGCGAGATCCGCAGAGACGGGCCTCTCGCAGCCCGGAAAACAGGAGGACGACATGATGAACTGGAACGACATGGGCACCGGTATGGGGTTTGGCTGGCTGTTCGGCCTGCTGATCCTTGTGCTGCTGGTTTTGGCCATAGCAGCGCTGATCTGGGCCGCGACGCGAGGGAAGGCAGAAAGGAAGAAGTGATGGCCCAGCAGTATCAGAAGAACAGCCTGTCGCTCTTCGACACAGTGGCAATGGGAACCGGCGTGATGATCGGAGCGGGCATTCTCGCACTGACCGGGCAGATTGCAGAACTTGCGGGTCCCTTGTTCCCCCTTGCCTTCGTCGCTGGCGCCGTGGTGACGGGATTCAGCGCCTATACCTACGTCAAGATGTCCAACGCCTGGCCGTCTGCGGGCGGGATCGGGATGATCCTGACCAAGGCCTACGGTCCGACGACGGTCGCGGCCGGTGCCGCGCTGCTGATGGCGCTGTCGATGGTCATCAACGAAAGCCTCGTGGCGCGGACATTTGCGACCTACCTCCTGCGGGGGCTCGATCTGAAGCCCGAGGGCTGGCTGGTCCCTGCCATCGGCGTGGGCCTCATCGTCTTCGCCTACCTCGTGAATGCGGCAGGCAACCGCTCCGTGGGTCTTCTGTCGCAGCTCATGGCGGTCCTCAAGGTGGGCGGCATCGCGGCCTTCGGCATTGCCGCGCTCTGGGCCGGCGGCTTCTCTTTCGAGGCGGCGGAAGGCGCGGATGGCGGTGCGGTTGCGGGCTTCCTTGCCTCGGTGGCGCTCGCGATCCTGGCCTTCAAGGGCTTCACGACGATCACCAACAGCGGCGCCGAGGTCACCGACCCGCACCGCAACGTCGGGCGAGCGATCATCATATCCATCGCGATCTGTGTCGTCGTCTACCTTCTCGTCGCCTTCGCCGTCGGCGCCAGCCTGCCGCTCGATCGGATCGTGGCGGCAAAGGACTACGCGCTCGCCGAAGCGGCCGAGCCCGCCCTCGGGCGGATCGGCTTCTACCTGACAGTCGCGCTCGCACTGGTCGCGACCGCCTCGGGCGTGATCGCCAGCATCTTCGCTGTGTCGCGGATGCTGGCCATGCTGACCGACATGAAGCTGATCCCGCACAGCCATTTCGGTATGCCGGGCACGATCCGCGACCATACGCTCGTCTATACGGTGGTGATCGCCAGCGCGCTGACGATCTTCTTCGACCTCAGCCGGATCGCCTCGCTTGGCGCCTTTTTCTACCTCGTGATGGACATCCTGATCCACTGGGGTGTCTGGCGGACTCTGCGGGAGGAGATCGGCGCGCATGGATGGGTCCTGCTGACGGCGATCGGACTGGACGCGGTGGTCCTTGCGGCCTTCGCCGCGCTCAAATGGCAGAGCGACCCGCTGATCGTCGTCATCGCGATCGCCGGCATGACCGCCGTTTTCCTGTTCGAGCGCATCTTCCTCGCGCTCAACCCGCCATCGCACGAACCGGCGCATGGCAGCCACCATTCCGCACAAGAAGAAAGACACGAGCCCACCTCTTGACCTTCCAACGACTGGAGGCCGCACACCGGGACAGAAAGGACATCAATCCATGGCCAACCATCATCACCATCACGCTACCTCCGACACCAAAACCGGCGCAAAGACCGCGACCGACCCAGTCTGCGGGATGCAGGTCGAGATCAAGGAGGGCGCGCGGACGCGCGACTACGGCGGCGAGACGTTCCACTTCTGCTCCGCCGGGTGCCAGGAGAAGTTCGACGCCGATCCGTACTTCTACGCCTCCGGCAACGCGAAGAAGGCCGGACAGAAGGCCCAGCCCGGCACGCAATACACCTGCCCGATGCACCCCGAGATCGTGCGTGACGAGCCGGGGAGCTGCCCGATCTGCGGCATGGCGCTGGAACCCATGGTGCCTTCGGACGAACCGAGTCACGAGCTCGTCGATTTCACGCGACGCATGTGGATCTCGGCGGCGGCGGCGGTGCCGCTCATCATCATCACCATGGGCGAACTCGTCGGGCTAGACGTGCGTGGGTGGATGGGGCACCGCCTCTCGGTCTATGCTGAGTTCGTGCTGGCGACCCCGGTGATCCTCTGGGCCGCGCTGCCGTTCTTCCGGCGCGGGATCGACTCGATCCGCAATGTCTCGCCGAACATGTGGACGCTGATCTCGCTCGGCGTCGGCGCGGCCTATCTCTACTCGCTGGTCGCGACCTTCGCGCCGGGCGTGTTCCCGGCCGAATACCGGATGGGCCACGGCGTCGGTACGTACTACGAGGCGGCCGTTGTCATCGTGGCGCTTATCTTCGTCGGTCAGGTGCTGGAGCTACGCGCGCGGGAGCGGACGGGCGACGCGATCCGCGCGCTTCTGGACCTCGCGCCCAAGACCGCGCGGCGCATTTTGGCAGACGGGTCGGAATACGACGCACCGCTCGAGAACATCGTCGAGGGCGACCTTCTGAGGGTCCGGCCCGGAGACAGCGTGCCGGTGGACGGCGAGGTGGTCGAGGGCCGGTCGTCGGTCGACGAGAGCATGATCACGGGCGAACCGGTCCCGGTGGAGAAAGTCGAGGGCGACCGCGTCACCGGCGGCACGATCAACAAGAACGGCACGCTGGCGGTGCGCGCGACGCAGGTGGGCGCTGACACGGTGCTGTCGCAGATCGTAGAGATGGTCGCCGGGGCGCGGCGGTCGCGGGCGCCGATCCAGGGACTCGCGGACAAGGTCTCCTCGGTTTTCGTGCCGACCGTCGTTGTGATAGCCATCATCGCCTTCGGCGTCTGGCTCTGGGCCGGGCCCGAACCGGCGCTGGCCTTCGCGATCGCCTCGGCCGTTTCGGTCCTGATCATCGCCTGCCCCTGCGCACTGGGGCTCGCCACGCCGATCTCCATCACCACGGCCGCCGGCCGGGGCGCGCAGGCGGGCGTCTTGATCAAGGATGCCGAGGCGCTGGAACGCATGGCGCGGGTCGATACGGTGATCGTCGACAAGACCGGCACGTTGACCGAGGGCAAGCCGCGACTGACCGATGTGGTGGCGCTTCATGGCGACGAGGCGGAGGTACTCGGCCTTGCCGCTGCGCTCGAGCGCGGGTCGGAGCATCCGCTCGCCGAAGCGATCGTGGCCGGGGCGAAGGACCGCAGCCTGTCGCTCGAGACTGCGGAGGACTTCGAGGCGGTCACCGGCAAAGGGGTCCACGGCACTGTCGGGGGACGCAGGGTCGCGCTCGGCAATGCGGCGATGATGACCGATCTCGGGCTGTCGACGGACGAGGCCGAGGCAGAGGCCGACACGCTGCGCGCGGACGGCAAGACAGCGATGTTCGTCGCCGTGGATGGCACGCTCGCCGGGATCGTCGCCGTGGCGGACCCGATCAAGGAGACGACCGAAGCGGCGATCCGCGATCTGCACGCGCTGGGTCTCACCGTCATCATGGCCACCGGCGACAACCGGCGAACGGCCGAGGCGGTGGCCTCAAAGCTCGGCATCGACGAGGTCCGCGCCGGCGTCCTGCCGGAGGACAAGCAGAAGCTGGTCGAGGAACTGCGCGCCAAGGGCAAGTCGGTCGCCATGGCCGGTGATGGCGTGAACGACGCTCCTGCGCTCGCGGCCGCGGACGTCGGCATCGCCATGAGCACCGGCGCCGACGTGGCCGTGGAAAGTGCCGGGATCACGCTCATGCGCGGCGATCTCGTGGGGCTTGTCCGCGCGCGGAAACTGGCCGTCGCGACGCTCAGGAACATCAAGCAGAACCTGTTCTTCGCCTTCGTCTACAACGCCGCAGGCGTGCCCGTCGCCGCGGGGGTGCTCTATCCCCTGACCGGCCTCCTGCTCTCGCCGATGATCGCGGCGGCGGCGATGAGCCTCTCGTCGGTCTCGGTCATCACCAATGCGCTGCGGCTCAGGCGGATCGACCTCTGAGCGCACCTGACTTCAACCCATGGAGAACGACATGACACAAGACACCCTCACCCGACGCGGCCTGCTGATCGGCAGCGCGGCCCTTCTTGCAGGGCTCCCCCAACTGTCGCTGGCGCAATCCGGAGGACCGTCGATACACGTCCTGAAGGACCCGAATTGCGGCTGCTGCTCGGCCTGGATCGAGATCCTGGAGGGTGATGGCTTCACCGTCACGACCGAGGCGAGCATGGGCACGATGCTGATGCGCTACAAGTCCGACAATGGCATCCCGCAAGAGATGGTCTCCTGTCACACCGGCCAAGTCGAGGGCTACATGATCGAGGGCCATGTGCCGGCCGCTGATATCCGGCGGCTGCTGGCCGAGCGTCCCAGCGCCGTGGGTCTGGCCGTTCCGGGCATGCCCTACGGTTCCCCCGGCATGGGGCCGGAGAGCGAACGCGAGGCTTACGACGTGTTCCTCATCCTTCATGACGGCAGCACCGAGGTGTACACGCGCTACGAGGCAGCAGGTCTCTAGCTGGATCATCAGCCGTTGCTCAGTCGCGCTGTGCTTCACCGCCCCAGCCTTTTCGCCCTCTCGGCCATCCTGACCACCTGCGCGCTCGCCGTCGCCGCTGCACTCCGCACAGCAGCGGGGGCCTGGACAGTCCCCCGCCCGATCGCCTCACCCGTCGTGAGCGCACCGATCCGCGCCCTGCCCTTCACGCCGTCGGTATTGAAGATCCCCCGCAGGATCCCGGTCGATCCCGCGACCACAGCGGGTGCCGCGGCCACCATCAGGTTCCCCGAGATCCCCCGCACGATCAGGGGCGTGGCCGCGACGAAGCCCTTCGCCAGGAACACCATCACGAAGAACGGCACCAGCGAGCCGATATTGGTTGCGGAGTTTGGGTCACCGAGCTGCGCTAACAGCGAATTCGCCATACCGACCACGGTCGAGAACATGGCGGCGATGACGATGGGGTAGAAGGCGTAGCTAATCGTCGTCGAGACCCATCTGTGGAAGAAATCTTTGGTCGCGTCGAAGAGCGACAATGCAATCATGATCGGAGCAAGGCCGAGCATGAGGGTCAGCATCATCTTGGCGAATATGAGGACGATGCCGGTCATGAAGCCAAGGAAGCTCAAAAGAATAAGCCCGATTCCGCCTAGGATCGCGCCCGTCATCCAGTTCAGGTTGCTGCCGATGGCATTCAGGTACTGGCTGAATTTTTCGATCAGGATGTCGAATTCGCCGGCAAAGTGTGTGGCTCCGGCTCCTCCGCCGCCAACCGAAGACACCAGTGCGCCAGCGACGTAGTCCAAGCCTCCAATGACTGCGTTTGCTACTGCATTGAAGTTTGCCCAATTGAAGGCGAACAGACCGATAAGGGTCAGCTTGATCAGGTACCAGAAGAAGCTGGCCCCATCCATGCTGCGGAACTGGAATGCCATGTTGATGCAGACGCCGATTAGCGAAAGCGTGACCATCAGCAGGACGATCGTGCCGGTATTGCTTGCCACGGCCCCGAACTGGGACTCAGCCGCATCGACAAGGAACGCGTCTGCCGTTCCGACCATCCAGCTGACGACGCCCATTACCAGTTGCCTTGAGCTTCGCAGATTGTACGCACGCTCGGCTCGAGTTGCTTCCTTACTTCAATCCAGTCGCGGCGAAACGCTGAATGCTCGGCTTGGCTAAGGCCTGCATACCTTTCATAATATTCGCCATCGGAGCTATCCCAAGCGGGAAAGCGGGTTTCACAGCTGCAGTCGCCAGATTCTGCAATCTCCTCCCAGGCACGAATTTCGTACAACTCCATCAAAGCTGCTGCCTTGTAAGCTTCACGCGGATTGATTTCGTCCATCCAGGTCGGGCGCGCCGGACGTTCGTTGCAGATCCGGTATTGTTGCGGCGACATATTGACTGTGAGATCGTTTGAGACCTGCGGCGAAGTCTGCGCCACAAGAGGGCCCGCCAAGGCGGCAAGCATGAGTGCGAGAATTAGTTTTCGCATCTGGGGGGTCCTTTTTTACTCAGCGGCAACGGAGGGGCTCTTGTTGACTCTGCCGTCGACCGTGTCGAGGTTCAAATCTGTGGTTTGACCCGGCAGGAAGAACTCGGTGATTCCACGCGCGCCTTCATGGCGGCCTGCCTGAATGATCACGTCGATCGAGCCCTCAATGTAATCGATCATGTCGGCATAGGTCATCGGCACATCCGTTTTGAGGGCGGCGAAGGCGAGGCGACGAACAGCAAGTTGTGGGGTCTCGGCATGGAGCGTAGTCAGCGATCCACCGTGGCCGGTATTGATTGCCTCGAGAAACGTCATCGCCTCGCGCCCGCGGACTTCGCCTAGGACGATCCGGTCAGGTCGCATGCGAAGCGTTGAGGCCAAGAGCACATCGGCACTGCGGGCATCCGTGTCCCGGTCCGCGATCAACGTCACGGCATTGGGCTGCTCGGGGCGCAGCTCGGCCGCCTCCTCGATGGTGATGATCCGCTCTTCGGGCGGAATCAGCGAAAGGATCTTGCGCGCCGCAACCGTCTTGCCGGTCGACGTGCCACCCGAGACGATCATGTTGAGCTTGTTCTCGACGCAAAACCGCAGCGCGGCGCCGATGTCGCCGGATGTCACCACATCGCGCAGCGCGGCGTTTCGTTCGCGCCGCAGACCTTCGAGGCTGCGCTCCTTTCCAAAGAGGAAGCCGAGCCGGATTGCCTCTAGCGGCAGGGAGGAGAAGAACCGCAACGATATGGAGAACCCGCCTTCCACTGCCGGGGGTTGGATCACCTGCGCACGGATCGGGCGATCTCGATATAGGATCGAGACAGAGACGATGGGCTTCTTCGTGCTGAGCGTGGTCGAGGCGGCGGAGGCGATCTGGTTGCCGAGGTCCTTGATCTCGGTCTGGCTCAACGGGCTGCCGAGACCTCGCATGAAGTGATCGCCCTGGAATTCGCCCCAGACTTGTCCGTCGGGATTGATGCAGATCTCGATCGTGTCGTCGTGCAGGACTTTGGGACCGAAACGGTCGAGCGACGCCTCCAGATAACTTGCAGCCATGTCAGAAGATCTCCAGGTCACGATCGACCATGACCGTGATCCGTGTACCCTGATCGACATGTATCACTGGCCGGATCGCCAGATAGTCCTGCATCACGCTTTGCGTGCTATCGCGCAGATCCGTGCCGACATCGCTCGCAACATCGGCCGCCGCCTCGCTGTCGATTTGACCCGCCGCAGCCGCAGGCAAGGCGCCGATCAAGGAGATCAGCGCGGCGGAGCCGAAGCGTTGCGCGAAACGGGTGTCGACAAACCCGGTGGTGCCAGTACGGCCGAGTTCGTCTCCACCGAAGGCGCTGATCTGCACGGTCTGATTATCGGGCAAGATGATCCGGTCCCATGCCACCATGACGCGCGATTGGGCAAGTGCGACATCGGAGCGGTAGCGCCCGATCAGCCGCGCGCCGCGCGGGATCAGGATACGCGTTCCATCGAAAGAATGGACGTCTTCCGAGACGATGGCGCGGATCGCGCCGGGCAGTGTGCTGTCGAGGGCCGTCTCTGTCACAGCCTGAATCATGGTGCCTTGAACAACCGTGTTCGATGGGTTCGCGATCACTTCGGCACGTGTCACCTGTGCTGGTTGCGCGCCCGAACGAACAAAGGCTTCATCTGCATTCAGACGCGCGGCTTCCAGCGTATTCTCCCTATCCGCACCCGCGCCCATCCCGGAGAACGCGATCATAGGAGACGCGATGCGCTCTGCGCGGGCCTCAGCTTCGGCTGCGCGCCGCCTTTCGAGTTCGGCCAGCCGCAATTCTTCTTCACTTGGTCCCAATGAGGTCGGCTCTGGTGGTGCAAGCCGTGCAAGTTCCAAGTCCATGCGGAGCTGATCCAATTCGCGATCCCGCTCGGTCAGCTGACGCTCGAGGGCACGCTGCGCCTCGGCGGATGCTTCATGTAAGTTGGCAATTTGCGCCGTCAGGTCTGCAATCGCCTGCTCCGCCCCGCTATCTGCGGCCTCGGCCGGTCTTGCGCGCAGGTCCTCGAGTTCCGCTCTCAATGTCGCAAGACTTTCCATCAGCGCGAGTTCCGACTCGCTCGGACCTGTGTCCGCAGGCGGGGCTTGGCTGGGCTGCGGGGCAGAAATCGGCGCCAGATCTCCGAATCCGGGGCCGCTGCTCTGGAACTCCTCCGGCGCGGCGGTCGCCATTGGTGCTTCTGCTGATGGCTGCAGGGCAGCCCATGCCAGACCGCCTGCTGCCGCGATGCCGACGACCCCAAGGATCGCGGCAAGCGGCGCAGGCCGCTTGCTTGCCTTCGCTTTGCCTGTCGAGCCTTCGAGAGCCGCGAGGCGCGCGGCGAGGTCTTCCGTACCTTCGGTCATGATGTGGCCTGCCCTGCGTCCTGGACGCAAACCACATCTTCGCCAAGGCGAAGGACCCATTGTCGGTTGACGCCAGACACGCGAATGACGCCGTCACTCGAGGTGTGGCTGTTCACCGCGCGTTCCCTTCCGTTCGAATATCGGAAGATGGCGGGCACCGGCGCGTTCCGTGCAAACCGGAAATACGTGAAGGTACCATCATCCCAGATGGCCGTCGGCGTGAACTCTTCTCGGGCGCTGACCGCATAGTTCGCATTCGGCGCATCGGCCGCAACCGCCCTAGTGGGTTGCACGCGGTTTTCAGGATAGCGGAACTGCACGACATAATGCGGCGTCTCCCGGGCTTCGACGACATGGAAGTAGTAGGAGCGGCGGTTGGTGTAGACGGTGATGTTGGTGGCGACGCCAGATGCTGTCGGCTTGATGGCGAAGGCACGGCCACCCGGGACACCGTCGAATTGAAACCCGACCGTATCGCCGGCGATGATCGAGCGGATGGTTTCACCCTCACCGAATTCGACTGTGGTGACGCGGGTCAGAGTCGTAACGACACGGTAAACCTGGCCTTCAGTCCAAGTCGCGACGCGCACGCGGTTGTCATGAGAACCTGGGCGGGGCGTGGTCTCGGCCAAGGCAGTCGATCCCGCGAACGTGAGAAAACTGGCGGCCAACAAGGTAAAGATTGGAGTGCTAGTCATTCGGAACGGTCCGATCGGATGGCATATTGGGTGACGGTGAAACCGAAAGGGTTTTGCCAGACATCGTCGATCGCGCGGGTCCGCTCGGGCCGGAATTCGAACATCAACGTGGCAGTGAACGATCCATCCTGTACCCCCTGCGGACTTGTCAGGCGCTTTCTGAGCCGCACCTGTGCGCGGTTCTCGCCAATAAGGTTGATCGATGCGATCTCAACGGCCATCTCGGCCGCAGCCCCGTATCGCGTCGGCGGATAGTTCTCCTGACCCGATGTCCACATCGCGCGCATGCTGGCCTCGGCCGACCCGGAAGACTGTGCCAGGACACGGCGGACACGAAGATCGTTGTCGAGCTGGTTGTAGGTTTCGCGGTCGAGAATGTAGCGGTAGATTTGCGCTTCGATCACGGCAGGCCGTTCGGAGAGCGACACGGTTTCAACCGTGGCATTGGGGAGCGCCATCCCGGTCGCGGGATCGTAGGGCACAACCACGGGAGGCGGCGTTTCGATCATCAGCGCGACAGCCGCAGCCGTCAAACAGCCGAATACGCCAAAGCCCGCCCCGGAAAGGCCGATCACTCGCCAAAGCTGTTCACGGCGCAGGGCACCGTAAACAAGTTCCTCTTCCACGAGTTCGCGCGCAGTCATCACGCCTGCCCCACTCATGGCTCAAGATCCGGCAAGGTGAAGTCCATGTAGCGGCGCTCTTCGGCGACGGTGGCGGCATCAACCACGCCTGCATTGCCTGCGCCGAGGGTCTGGATCGCTTCCAGCTCCCACATCCGGGTCATGGCGATGGCGAGTTCCGCCGTGACGCGTGTGTTATGATCCATCGAGGCTTTGAGATCTTCCATGTCCGGGATCATCTCGACCAGACGTTCCACCCGTTCGAGCGACTGTTCCGCCTCTGCGTGGCTGTTCTGCGCCGCCGCCGACATCACAGCACCTGTGGTTGCCCGCGTAGCAACGCCTTCGGCGCCCGGATTGCCGCTGGTGGCGATCTCGCGGAGTGAATCCTCGTCGAACCCGGCGCTTGCCAGCGCCTGTTCCATCTGCGTGCGCATGGGCCCGGCATTGGGCCCGATGAGCGCGCTCCAATCGCCCGCCTGGATGCCTCGGATCAGGCCGGGGATGTCTTCGAAGTTGGCCTCAAGCAAGGTGTCGAGGTCCCCGCCCATGGCAAGTCCGAGGATGCTGCGCGGCCCGGTGAGCGAGGCATACATCTCGTTCAGCTGATCGAGTTGGCTTTGCAGCATGTCCAGTTGCTCCAACGCATTGTCCAGAAGATCGGTCTGGATCCCGAAATCCTGCAGCATCTGTTGAAGCTGGCGGATTTCCTGAGCAATGTTCTGAGTGTCCACCGTGGGCACACCCTGTGCCGCGACAGGTCCGGTGACATTGAGGGCAAGCGCGAGAGCGATGCTACCGGCGAAAAGGGAACGGGGCAGGCGCAGGTTCAACGCAAATCCTCCTGACTAAAATCCATGTATTGCCGTTCGGCAGCCTGCGCTGCCGCCAAGGCGAACTGCTCGGCGCTGAGTGGCTCGGTTCGTGCGGCCTTGATCCGGGTCCGGATTGCGACCAGCCGGGCCAGTTCGGCCCGGGCATAGGTGTTGAGCGCGATGGCCTCGTGGAGATCCTCGGTCTCACCAATGCGGGTGATGATGTCCTGAACCCGCAGGGCGGCGGCACGGACCGAGACCAGCGAATAGTCGCCATAGACCCCTGCGCCGTGGGCCGAGAGGCTGAAACTCGCGTTGGCGAGGAGCACAGGGTCGATGGTGCCGAGGGCATCGATGCCGCCTACGGCCGCGAGGTAGCTGTTGTACTGCTGCGGGATCACCACGACATAATGCTGGGTTTCCGCGAAAGGCGGCACACCGCCATAATCCTGCACATTGCCCGGCCCGGCGTTATAGGCGGCGAGCGCATGGATAATGTTGCCATCGAACATGTTCAGCATTTGTGCGAGGTATCGCGCACCGCCGGTGACCTGCAGATAGGGATCGTCGTAATAGGCCGGGTAGATCCCGAGATCCCCCGCGGTACCGGGCATGATCTGGGTAAGTCCGAAGGCCCCCACGGGTGAGCGTGCCCCGATCTGGAAACGGCTTTCCTGCCAGATCAGCGCCTGCAAGAGACAGCGCCATTGCACGAGCGAAAGACCTGCGCGGCCGACCCCGGACAGACTATGGGTGTCGCGTGCTGCGCGGATGATCAGCTCCTCGATCCCCTCCCGGGCATCGCCGAACATCCGCGCTGCCGCTGGATTGGCGTCCTCGGGCGCATAAAGACTGGCGGCCGCGCTTTCGACGTTGTCTACCGCCCCCTGCCCCGCCTCGAGCCCCGCCACGGTTCCGGCCACGTCTCCAGCGCCAAGCGACATGGCATCCATCAGCCCTTCGAGGGAGGCGAGTTGCTGGCGCTCGATTTCGGCCAGTTCCTCCTCGCGGCTTAGCCGGTCCTGCTGCAGTGCCAGGTCACGATCGGTCTGCTCAAGGATGGCCTGCCGCTCCGCGAAGAGGCGCAGGTCGAAGGTCGGCACGCCCTGGGCGATCGCTGGCCCCGCCGTGGGACCTGCCAGCGCAAAACCGATCATCGAGAGAGGAAGCCAGGTCCGCATTGGCTTAGCCGCTCGCCCCCAAGAGGACAAAATCGCAGGCCGTGTCGCGGCGCGTGACCTCCGCCCCCATGGTCGAGATCGTGGCGGTGGCGGTTCCTGCCTGCACAGGAGCCTCGCGAAAACTGAAGCAGTTGGCTTGCGGGGCGTTATGCTGCGCACAGGCTGTCAACGTCAGGCCGAGCCCGAGCAGCACGACGCTGCGAATGATGGTACGGGTCATGTCACTCTCCAGAAATCAGGACGTTCGCGATAATCGGCGCCGACAAGCGCTTCGCCCTTCTCCATTCCGCCAAGGATGGTCACGAGCGGGCCGAGCGCGCTGAGATCGGCATCGATCACGACGGAACCACGGTCGTCGCGTACAAGCGCGAGCCGCGAGGCCGAGCCGACGCCTAGAAGCACGTCGAGCTCTTTCTCGGTCAGGCCGAGCATCGCGTAGTCAGCGGCGGAAGCACGAATGTTGGGCAAGAGCACCTGGGTTGGCACAGCTTCCACGATGGTCTTGCCGGTGCGCGTGCGCTCGAGCTGGCTGGCATATTGCGTCATCATCACGACGACGGCGTTCTGCTTGCGGGCGGTCACCAGCCAGTTGCTGAGTCGCTCCGCAAAGTAGGCGTTGTCGAGGGCTTTCCATGCCTCGTCGATGACGATGATGGTGGGCTTGCGGTCCTCGATCACCCGCTCGACCCGGCGAAAGAGGTAGGACAGGACGGCCATGCGTTCCCGCTCACTCTCGGAATCGAGAATGCCAGTGAGGTCAAAGCCCGCGACGTCGCCATCGATGCTGAAACTGTCCTCGGCATTGGCCCCGAAGATCCAGCCGTAGCGACCCTCGGCCGTCCATTCCTGCATACGCTCGAAGAGATCGCCCTCGTCATCGGTCGAGACCAGCAGCGAGGCGAAATCCGACCAGTTTCGTAGGCCCGCATGTCCTGCGCTTGCGTTCTGGCGCACGACTTCTTGCAATCGGTTGGTCTGAACCGGGGTTAGCGGTCGATCGCGCCGCTCCAAGAGGCTCGCGAGCCAATCAGCAAGCCATGCCTGGCCCCGCACGTCGATCTCGGTCTGGAGCGGATTGAGGCCCGTGGGGCGCCCCGCCCGCACGGTCGAATAGCTGCCTCCGAGCGCGCGGACGGCCATCTCCATCCCCGCGCGATAGTCGAAGACGAAGACCCGCGCACCTGCCCGCCGTGCCATGGTCATCAGGAAGGCCGCCAGGACGGATTTGCCGGAGCCGGGACGGCCGAGGATTAGCGTGTGGCCTCCCGTGGGTTCGCGATCCGGCGCGCCCTGTTCGTGGAAGCTGAAGCGAAACCCGCTGCGCTCCGGTGTCGGGAAAAGCGTGATCGGCACGCCCCATGGCACTTCCCTACCGGTCTTGCCGAGCGGCGTGCGGTGGAAGGTGGCGAGATCGGCGAAGTTGTGGTTCGTGATCGCGGCCTTTCGGCTGCGCGCCCCGGTGTTCCCGGGATGCTGCGCCATGAAATGCGCCCGCCCCCCGAAGGCTTCCGAGATCAGGTTGATGCCGGAGGTGGCCGAGATATTGCGGATCTCGGCCGCGATGTCGTCGAGTGCCGCTTGGGTCCGCGCATAGACCGCCACCGTCATATGATGTTCGCCGAAGATCAGGCGTTTCGATTCCAGATCGTCTTGGGCCAGTTCCAACTCCTGCGCGAGGCTGACGGCCCCGTCATTGGCGGCCTGCATGAGGCGCAGCTGCCGCTTGATCCTGCCGGCCATGATGTTGGCGTTGATCGGCACGAAAGAATGGGTGACCACCATGTCGACGGGCAGGTTCAGCTCGTCGAGCATCAGGCTGTCGGTCTTGGCGGGGTAGTTCTTCACCGCGAAGATCGCGCCGAGCTTGTCGCCCACGGCACCGTCGGAGAGCGCGATGGTCGTGCCGCGGAAGGTGACGCGGGTATTGGCTACGTCCTCGGCGATCACACCGAGGCGCGACCGGGGGAAGAGCGGATGTTCTTCGCCGGTGTTGAGGGAGCCGAGGAAGCCCAGAAGCTCGCCGCCGCTGGCGGCCAGCAGGCGGGGCTTCAGCTCATCGAAGGACGACAGCAGAAACCCCACCACCTCGTCGAGCTTGCGCAAGCGTCGGGTCGTGTCCGCCGCATGCCGGGCGCGGGACGCGCCCAGACCGAAGGGCAAGCGGCTGCCGGTCTCGGGTCGCTTCAGCACCGTCAGGGTCAGCGTCTTGTCGCGCAAACCCGCGCGGCCGAGATGCGCGTGCCATCGTTCGTCGACGGCAGCCGCAAACCCTTCGCCCGGAACGGGCGGCAGGGTCACATCGACCGCTTTCGACACCTTGTGCAGGTAGAATGAGAACTCGGTCCCGACCTGCGCCACGATGCCAGCCAGCAACCCTCCGATACGGTCGAGATGCCCGTCCTCGCTCGTGGTGCTGTTCACCCCTTCGAGGCGGATGCACTGCATCAGTTCGTTGCCGCGTGTCCGGATCGTTCGGTCGTTCACGAGGCTCACATAAGGCAGCATCATTGAGAGCCGCTTCTCGCCCTTGACCCATGCGGGTAGCGCGGTCAGCGGATCGCTGGCGTTCTCAACCTCATCGGCAAGTCCATCACGGGGCATAGCTGTCGCCTCCGTGCAGCTTGCGGTTCGTCGTGGGCGGGGTTTCCTGCAGGGTGATCACCAGGACATCGAGGAAGTTCGGATCCCAGTCTGCGGCCTTCCAGAGCGCCGGCCAGGCCAGCCCCGCGAACACAGCGACCACCCAGCTCTGCACCCAGAGGAACAGAAGCGTCGAGCCGAAGAGCCAGACCATGGCGTACATGATCGGCAAGCCCATCAGCTTGGGTGGCCTGAGAAGGCCGATGAACACGCGGGACTGGTCAGCCATGGACGGAGCTCAGGTGGTCCAGATGGCGGCGACGATGGTGGGTGCTGCGGCGATGCCCGCGATTGCAACCACGACCCAGAGCGCCTGACGGAAGTCGAGGATGCCAAAGAGCCAGGAAAGGAACACCCCGATCAGCGCAAGCGTTCCGATCACGATTCCCAAGGGGCCGGTGATCGCATCGACAATTCCTTGAAGCAGGGTCTGTACCGGCGAGAGGTCGATGCTCTGTGCAAGCGCTGGACCCGCCAGCACGATAAGGGCCATCGCGCCGAGCGCGACGATCGAAGGTCTCGATGTCATGAAAGATCTCCTCTGAGCCGCTCAAACACGGCAGTCACACGGGCCACATGCCCTTGGGTTTCTCGAAAAGGGGGGATGCCGCCGTGGCGTGTGACCGCCTCAGGGCCAGCGTTGTACGCCGCAAGGGCCAGAGAGCCCTCACCGAACTGGTCGAGCATCATCAGCAAGTAGCGGGCTGATCCGTCGAGGTTCTGCGCAATGTCATGTGGGTCCACGCCGAGGTCGCGGGCGGTATCCGGCATAAGCTGGCCAAGGCCTATCGCACCGACAGGGCTACGTGCAGCCGGATTGTATGCGCTCTCGACTTCGATATTGGCCCGGTAAAGGAGCGCCCAATCAGTGACTGAAAGCCCCGCGCGACGCAGCGCACCATGCCCGGCATACCGCAGAGCCGTGCTCTCGATCGCATGGAGGATTTCTGGGGTGGCGCGGGCGGCGGATCGAGCCGGGATCGCTGTCTCGCTCGTTGCGTCAGGAACGCGAGGTTCTGCGAAGAGAAAAAGGCGCCCGTTTGCCTCTTGAGAAGTGGAAATCAATTGGCCGTCTGGGCCAACCGAAAAGATGAAACCGTCGGCCAGGGCCGGGGGCGCGGAACAAACGCCTGTACCCAAAGCAACGACGAGCGCAGTCGCGCAGTCAGCTGCCTTTGACCGGAGGCGCGGCGTGGCGTTCGCGGCCACCTTCTTCAAGTGGGATGCTAGCGGTCGTACAGCCCATGTCGGCCAGGAAACTGACAAGGCCAACGATGGTTTTGAAGTCGCGGAGCTTGAGGACGCTTCGGCTGGTGACGAGCATCTTATCGTCACGCCCATCAGTGGCGACGGCGCGGATGACCCACGAGCCGTACCAGCTGTTATGGCGCTTCTCTGCTCTCTCCTTGCAGACCACCTCAATGAGGTAGCCCTCGGCGAGCAAGCCGCGCAGTCCGTCTTCTGTAACCACATTCGGGGCTTCTTCTATCATGGCCTTCCCTTGGGTCCTTGTTCTGCCTGGGTGCAGTATCAGGCCCACGGGGTCGCAACACCGCGAGCGATACAAAACAACATTAATGATAGCAAGACAATAATAACGTGTTGACGAAGTTCGCCTTGCTCCGATAAGGGTGATATCCGACAGAATGATAATCTTAAAGGCGGCAAAGGAGTTTTGCCCTGCGCTTGTTTATTGCGCGCAACGCACCGTTGCTGTTCGCGTTCCTGCTTAGAAGCATGCCGGTAGCCGCAGCTGCGGATTGCATACCACCCGAGCGACCGTTCTTGCCCCAGTCGCAAGAAGACATGCGTGCCTATGCCGATCTGCTGCGTTCTGATTTCGAGGGCTACATCGCCGACATCCAGGAATACTTCCGTTGCCTTGATGCCGAGCGTCAACGCGCGTTTCAGGAGGCACGCGAGGTCAGTGAAGACTATGGGAAACTGGTCGAGCTATTGGAATGAGGAAACGCAAGGGCTTAACCGCCGTCGAGATCCTCGTAGTAGACGAGCGCGGGCATGTTGCGGCGCAGGTGCACGATGCGCAGGATGACTGCCGCCCCGTCCGCCGCATCTAGCCGCTTGTAGAAGATCACGTGACGTTGGCAGTTGACGGACCGCATCCCCGGAACGAAGAGACTCCTGTCCCGACCCCGGTCGGGATCCCCGGTGATCTGCTCGAAGGCGTTGACCAACTGGCGGTAATAGACGAGCCATCGGTCCCTACCCCAAGTTTCGACGGTGTAGGCACGGATCTCTTCAAGGTCGGCCCTGGCCCGACCGGAAAGCCGAATTGTCATGTGGGTCAGCGATCAAACGCATCCGGTTCGAAGGCATGAGCATCGAACTCGGCGAAATCCCCATTTTCGGCCAGGGAGGCTGCTTCCTCTAGGTCGGCCTTGAGGGAATAGAACTGCCGGGCGCCATCCCGCTCCATCAGCATCCTGACGCCGGCGCGCACGACTTCGCTCAAATTGGCGTAGGCGCCGGACTCGATCTGCGCCTGCACATATTTCTGCATCGGTTCGGTCAGGTGGACGTTTGGCATCAGACTCTCCTATCCATGCTCAATCGTATCAGATACTGACATAAATCTTCAAGGTCATGTTCGGTCCCAACATAGGCTCGTTGCTCCACCCCGTCCTTCTGCGCCCGGATTCCCGCCGGGGAACCAGGCGAGACAGTTTTCCGTTCTGCCATTCCTGAGACCATGAGCGCTGCGACTCTCCGTGTGACGGGCTCATGCGGCCTGTTCTTCCATGACCGCTTTCGTGGCCGCATTGAAATGCTATATTTGTATTTTTTTACAGATATTTGAGTGAAAGTTAACATGAAAGAGGTCCGCAATTTTGGCCACTTTCAAGACGCCGAAGCAGCCAGAACCGACGTCAGTTCTTGGAAGCCATCAAGCTAGACAAGCGAACAATCGCACGCAACCATCAATCAAATCTCCTTGCTATCATTAATGTTGTTTCGTATCGCTGCACCATTATAGATGGAGTCGGCATCATGAAGCACGTGATCCACGGCGTGGCAACAGCCACGGCAATAAGCATATCCGGACTAATGGCCTCGTCAGCTCCGGCTCAGGCCTATCAGGTGGATTGTGCGATCCTCCTCTGCCTTGCGGGCGGTTGGCCTGCCTCTGCGCCCTGCGCGCATGCCAGAGCGGTCTTCATTCGGCGGATCACGCCATGGCCGATCGAGCCGCCCTTACAAATCTGGCGGTGCCCAATGGGTGTGTCGTTCAAAGACCCCAGTCCAATGTCGCCTATGGAACGCCTTTATGACATCACGTTCCGCAATCCGCCCGAACCGCAGGCCTCGAATCCAATTCCCCTAGTCCGCGTCCAAGCGGATGAGCAAGCCGACATCGACATTTCGGGCGACGCCTTTGATTTCGTGCGCAGCATTCGCGTCTATCACATCGAGTATAGCCAGTACGAGAACCGAGATGGCACATGTCATCATAGCGATCTCACGCGATTGGGGTCCTACGGCGTGCAGGGCGATTACCGATGGACAAGATCCAACGTTGGCCAAGTGCCGGCCGCAGCTGGCCTGAGCATCCCTGATCGGTGTGGCAGCTATTTATACCGATCCGTCTTCGTCGACTGGCGAGATAACGCAGGCAGCTACGGATTCGAAGAAGTTCACTACTGACAAACCGGCCCGCGCTTCGTCGTTCTTGCCCTGACGACCAAGCGTGGCACCCCTTAACCCCCAAGAAAAGGATACGACGCCAGACCGTGAAGCCTGACGCCGCGCTAGAAAACTCCGTGAACAAGAGTTTCCTAGCGCACCGCTAAAACACCTGCAACCAGCAAAGTTGTTTTGCTGGCAAGAATGTTGTTGTCTCACGACATGGCGTCGGATCTCCAAGGAGACCTCGACTATGGAACCTACGACCGGCCTGATCCTGCGACGGATTACACAGACAAATCTCTCTGTCGCAGCGCACAAGCTTGCCACCCTCATCCTCGACGCCATCGCCTGGAAGGATGGCTACAACGGTTTGTCGCGCGGAACGGCAGCCTTCACCCTCTCGGCCCTGGCGGAGAAGATGGGTGTCTCACGGCAGTATCTTACGGTTCTTCTGAACGAACTTGAGGCTTCGCAGTTGCAGCTCGAGCGGGCGAAGCCGAATGGCAAGTTCGCGCCCTGGATCTTTCGGTTTTCCGCCTTCGACGAGGAGCGTGAAACCCATGATCTCGTGTCAGGTGAAGGCGACACATCACTATCTAGAGATAATAATAACAAAACTATCTTCTCAGGGCTGATCGATATCACCGCGAGTTCGAACGTTTTTCAGACCAGTTGGGCAGAGCTCATCAAAGCAGTGAAGGCCACGTTGCCCTGCTGGAACATCGACACCCAGGTCATCTGGGATCGCTTCCTCGCCTTCAACCGGTCGCGAGGCAACGGCAGGGTGCCGGCCGGCTTCCTGCTTGGCTTCATGCGCCGGTGGCGAAATTCGTCGGGAACTCCAACTCGTCCCGCGGTCAAGCCGCCCGCGAGACCAACAACGGACCCCAAAGAGCGCGAATTGCTGAGACAGATGCAAGCCGCACCAACGGCGAACCGCCAGTTCCACGCGTCCGACTTGTGTCGCTTGATTGGACACGCTGCCTACGAAGCGCGGGTCCTCGATGTGATCCGCAAGTTTGAGTGCCAGAGGTTTTCAGCGACCTTGGCGGTGCACGGACTCGCGGTGCTGGCCGGCGAGATATCGAGATGACTTGCGGGCCCAATCCATTCTGGCCTGCCCTGCATCGCGGCAGACAGGCATTGAGTACCGAAGTGTTGGCCAACCAAAACGTGGTCACTCGCGGGCGCGCCGCCAACCCAACTGGCACCCAATATCCGGTCGAATGCAGCGCGCCCGTCAAACATCGCAGATAGTCATCGCAAAAGAATACCTGCGTGGTCGGCGATATGTCCGCCGACCTTGGTGGGCTCCGAACGGGTTCGCCGCCATCCCCACCTCCGCGCTTGATCCGGCCCACAGTCCGGCGTCTCCCGCGGTCCCCGCGCTTGAACTGGGTCCGGGTCCCCATCGTCAGATTGTTCCAGAATCCCTTAATCGTCCGCCTCGTCGGGCCCTTCCGAAGACGGTTCCGGTCGAGACAGGCCCGCCACGATTCGACCTAACTCGCCGAGGATCTCTCCATGGTTCTTTTCGAGATAGCGATTGATCCGTTCATTCGTGAGCAGCCGTTCGACGTAGCGACCCGCTACCACAAGGCGTAAATGATCGGGGCCAAGCGTCCCCTCGATCAACTTGATGTTCTTCTGCAGGCTGGCCATTTCGGCCTTCATCCGCTCCGCCTGTTCGCGCGTAATGCCAGAGGTTTCTTTTTTCATTTCCGGATCGACAAGGTCTTCGGCATCGGTCGCGGTAAGGATGGCCTCGGTATAGGCCACCGTGTAGTTGTTCGCGGCGATCATAAGTTCCGCCGCTTGAATCTGCCGCAAGGGCTTCATCTTGCGCAGGGACCTGAAACTGTTGACCGGGCAATGCTTGTCCTTCAGGAGTTCAGCAGCCTCGGGGCAGATGCCGTTCAGCAATGTCCGCTTTCGCCGGATCAACGCCACATCCACATTCAGTGCAGCAGCAATACGGGCCTCTGGCACGCCACGCTCAATGGCCCGCAAGATCATCTTGTGTTCCTGAATTGTCGCGAGACGGCTGATGCGCTTGTTGTAGGTGAAAGACTCGTCGTCTGTGGCGACCAGGGAGGTGACGGTTTCCTCGCCCATTTCCTTCAAGACATGCAGACGGACATGACCATCGAGCAGGATGAACGTGCCGTCCTGACCAGGAGCGCGCGCAACCACGAGCGGTTCGATCAAGCCGGCCTCGCGGATCGATGCGGCGATCTGTGCATACTTCTGGCCCTTGGGAACCGTGATCGGCAGTTGCTTCACCGGCAGGATGGTGGCGATCGGGATCTGACGCAGGGTCGGCTCAAATCCTGGCCCCTTGGGCGGGGGCGTTTTGCCCATATGTGTCATGCCCGAGGTTCCTTGAGACCGTCGACCACCATGCTCGGCAGGGAATCCAACCCCTCGGCACGGAGCAAAGTGAGGAAATTCTCATCCTTGAGCAGGGACTGGAACGCTGCGTCGAGGAACAGCAGGTTGCCGCGCGTCGACTGGGCCCTGCGGATCATGTCCTGCTGGCGTTCTGCCTCGATACGATAGGCCCGGACCAGCGCCGCCGATGTCATCCGCACCCCAGATCGTTTTGTGCGTGTGGCACCCTTTTTCTTGCCGTGCCGGTGGCGCAGTTCCACCAGCCGCCGTGCTTCAAGCAGCTTCTTGCCGCGCAATTCACCCGAGGCATAGGCCGCTTCCAGCGCCTTCTGCACATCCTTCTCTTCCGCCCTCGTGATATACAGTGCGACGCTGAGGGGCATCTGACCGGTCTCGACCGCGATCAGCAGTCGTTCCTCGCCGTTGGCGATCAACTCGCCGATTTCGTGAACGTACGACCATGACAATCCGGTTTTCTCGGTGATGTCGTGGTCCGAGTATCCTCGGTCGCGCAGGATGGCGATGTCCTGCAGCAGCTCGAGCGGTCGCTGCTGACGGCGGGCGATATTCTCGATCACGCTACGCAGAAGTCGTTCGACCTCGTTCGCGTCCACGACGATGGCCGGGATGTGGGTTTCGCCCAGTGCAACATAGGCCTCCATCCGCCCCTGACCGCAGACCAGCCGATAGGCATCCCCTGACGCCGTGTCATCCTGCGCGACGGTGATCGGCTTCTTCAGCCCGACCTTGCCGATACTGTCCACCAGCGCACGAAAGGTCTTTTCAGATCGTTCTCGCGGATTTTCCACGGTGATGGCCGCAATGGGGATAATCTGAACCTCGGCGTGGGTTTCGATATCGCTCACCATGGTGTCACCTCGGAAACGGAAACGCGCCGGGCCATGTCGAAGAAAAAGTTCAACGTTTCAAAGCGGAAGGCGTCCAGCATCAGGCCATTCTCCTCTGCAAGCCCCAGAGGTTTGCTCCGCATCTCGAATTGGGGCAGCAGGTAGTAATCGAGCGCGTCAGTGTTCGTGCGGTTCATCCTGATGGCGATGGTGATGTCGGGCGCGAGTCCGGTGTCGAAGCGGATCTTCCAGCGCAGGCCGCCTGAGGAGGTTTCGCGGCAGCGGGCGACGACGACGGATGCCGTGAATTCGCCGTTGATGGTCAGCAGGTCCGTCGCAGGGTTCCTGATCACAGCACCGCCAAGCAGGGTGATTTCGTGGATCACGCGCTCAATCTCGTCGCCGTGAAATTGCCGCAACAGGCGGTTGGCTTCGATGTAGCGATAGTCGCGATCCGGGGTGAACCCGACAAGGGAATAGGCCCTGAGCAGGCTGCCGAAGCGATGGGCATAGGCGCCGCTGGACGGCATGCCATCTGCTTCGTCGATCACCAGCCCGGAAATGTAACCATGACGCTGGAAGAGCCGGGCAAGGCGCTCCAGCATCACCTCATCCGAGAAGCGACGGTTGCGTGCCGCGATGATGGCCTGGGCCTTCTGAAACTGTTTCGGCTCGACGATGGCATCGAAGGCGCCGTCCGAGCGGATCCACATCTCCGGGCCGTTTGCGACCCGCTTTCGCTTCAGCTTGAACGAGCGCCGGTTGTAGACGTTGTTGCCGATGTATTTCTCATTGGTCAGGATCTGATGGACGGTCGCGCGGGTCCAGGCCCGCCCGAGATCGGTGAGGATGCCGCGCGCGTTCAGTTCTGTCGCAATTTCGGTTTCCGACAGGCCCTTCTTCAGAAACTGGCTGTAGATCCAGCGCACCGTCCGGACCTCATCGTCTGGTCCGGGAACCAGGACGACGCGATCCGTCTGAAGGCTCTTGTGCTCACCGCGCTTCAGTTCGGTTTTTACTTCGCCCCGCTCATTGAGCAGGGCGCGACGCAACCCGAAGCCCGCCGGGCCGCCCTGACGATAGCCGAGCTCAATCAGACGGCATTGGCCCGCGAAGACCTTCACTGAAAGCTCACGGCTGTATTCGCCCGCCATTGCCCGCTTGACGCTTTTGACGATGGTAGAGGTCGGAGAACCATCGTTCTCGAATTGCTCGGCGCAATAGGCGACCTGCATTCCCGCCTTTCGGCAGCGATATTCGTAATAGGCAGATTCGTCGGTGTCCTGAAAACGTCCCCAGCGGGTGACGTCATAGACCAGAATCACGCTGAAGTCGGCCACGCCGGATTCGACATCGGCGATCATCTGCTGCAATGCCATCCTGCCGCCGATGATCAGGCCGCTTTTCGCATCATCCGAATAGGTTTTGACAATCCTGATGCCGCGGCGTTCGGCGTATTCGCGGATCGTCTGCGCCTGGTTCTGGGTTGAATACTGTTGATGCTCGGTCGACATCCGGACGTACTCCGCAGCCAGCAGCTGCGCGGACGGCTCGGTTTCTCCTTCGGATAATGGTGCTTTTCCCCGAGCCACGCCCGCCTCCCAAGAAATCATGTGGGCTGCTTCGAGCTGATGGCCCTCTACCGCAGATTGGGCGCAAATACGAACTGCCGCTTTTCATGTCCTTCCCAGAGTATTATCGAAGGAGGACGCAGAGATGCGGACCAAGACGGGCACATTTGTGCCGAAAACGGGCACAAATGTGCACCTTGAAGCCGATGCCGCCGACTACCGGACCGCCATTGCCGCGGCGCTTCGGGACGAACTCGGCTTGACGCATCGAGCAGTCAAGACGGCGATGCGGTGGACGGGCGCCAGCGAGCGAACCGTGAAATACTGGATTGCGGGCGAGCGTGGACCCAGCGGCGAGCATCTGATCGCACTGGCCAGGCACTCGGATATCGTGTTCCACATGGTCTTGCTGCTGGCCGATCGGCACGACGGCGCGGATGCCGAATAAGGTCAAGCCGCCACTGAGGCGGCGGGGAGGCCAAATTGCTCCACCGCCGCCAGACTTGATGTGTAGTGTTTTTTGGTTATATTGAATACGCGCCAAGCATGAGGAGCCTTCCATGTCCCGCACCACGACCATGACCGTCCGTCTGAGCGGTGCGCTCAGCGATTTCGTCGCGGCCAATGTCGGCGAGAACGGCTCCTACGAGAACATCAGCGAATACGTGCGCGACCTGATCCGGCGAGACAAGGAGCGGGCCGAGCAGGAGGCTTTCGACCGGCTGAAGGCCGAGCTGACCCGCGCCTTCGCAGCGCCCGAGACCAGCTACAGGCCGCTGACGGCCGCCGAAGTCATCGCTCGCAACCGGGCCTGACCAGATGGCGATCCGGGTTCAGGAGGCGGCATCACTCCGCCTCGATGACATCTACCGCTATACGCGCGACCGATGGGGCGAGGTCCAGGCGGACCGCTACATCACCGGCATGTTCGAAGCGTTCGAACGGATCGAGGCCCATGGCGTCGCCTCAAAGCTGATCCCGGCAGAGTTCGGCGTCGAAGGGTTCTTCTTTCGGTACGAACACCACATCGTCTATTGGCGCCGACTGTCCGACGGCGATATCGGTATCGTCGCGATCCTGCATGAGCGCATGCATCAGATCGACAGATTCAAGGAAGATTTTCACGGCTGAACGCGCAGGTATCTGCGTCGGCGACGCCCACATAGATCAGCCTGATCGGTTTCCTTTGTTTGCGGAAGATATCTGTTCGCCTCGTGCCGCACGGGTCCGTCATACAAGGCGTTTCGCAGAGACTTTCAGCCAATCCAGCAATTGCGCCACTGCCGGGCGCATGCCATGCCGCCCCAGATGTACGGCGTGGATCACGCTTGGCATGGGCGCCAGATCCAAGTTCAACACATCGAGGCGTCCGATCCCGGTCATGAAGTTCGAGGTGGGGGCGCGAGCCCCCAATCCCGGCCCTTGGTTCCAATTGAGTGGAGACGCCGAGCGCCGGCTGAAAAACTGGCCGCTGAAGAGGTGGCTGCTCAATGCTCGACCTACTGCACGAGCTCGAGGTGTTCCCGACCGTGATCGGTCTCAAGCGGATCGACCCGGCCGTCAACATGCGGCGCTTCTACCGAATGAGCGTCCAGAGCGATCCGGGCGGTCGAGGTCATCTCAAGCAATGTCGGCGACGCCCCGATGCTGCCGAACCTTCTCGCCCAGATCTCGGCGAACGAGGACATCGCCACTGTCTCGGCTGACGGTGCCTGCGCCACACGCGCCTGCCACGATGCCATTGCGGCCCGTGGAGCAACAGCGATCATTCCACCCCGTCGAAACGCCCGGCCTTGGAAGCCGGACACGGCAGGAGCTCGCGCACGCAACGAGATCCTGCGAGCATCGAAGCACCTGGGCCGGGCACTCTGGCGGAACTGGAGCGGGTACCGCCGGCGCAGCAGGGTCGAGACGAGAATGAACTGCGTGAAGCTGCTCGGCCAGCGGCTGATGTCCCGGGAATTCGACCGCCAGGTGGCGGAGGTCCAGATCCGGGTGGCGGTCCTCAACCGCTTCACGGCACTCGGCATCCCGATGACCGTGGCCGCAGGGTAAGTGTGCCCGGGGAAAGGGGGATTGCGCTCGCCAGCTGATTTATCCAACAGCGCCCGACGGATAGGCCAGAACGCCCAGCACGCGCGCGTCGTTGCGCTCGGCGAAATGCGCGTCGAGAACCGGCGCCCAGGCTTCGGACACGGCGCGGGCGCTGGCCAAGTCGGGGGCGATGCCGGCCAGGTCGATGGCTTCGCTCATCGGGTCGTCGGCAGCCAGGTAGCTCAGGATCGGCGTCGCTGCATCAGCCACGCCTTGCTGCAGCAGGCGCAACAGCTCGGTGCCGTTGAGGCCGGCCTCGTTGAACGCGTTGAACGGGCGCACGTCGGCGGTGATGAGCCCGTCGGATTCCTCGGCCAGGGTCTGGGTCCAGAACGGCATCTCCCGCTCGGCATAGAGGGGCATGAAGCTGGCCGAGCCGATGATGTTGAGATGCCCTTCGATCAGCTCCTGCGCCAGCGCGGGGCCGGTGAAGGCACCTGCGAACAGCACGGACGAAAGCGCGGTGGTGATAAGGGGCTTTCCGGTATGGCGGATCATATTGACCTCCCTTGTTCTATATTGTAGAAAGCTTGTACCGTAATTTGCGACTAATTTTTCACATTTCTTTCCGTCAAGTAAGGCGTGCGGCATGACCGACGAAAGCCCCGATCTGCCCAACAATAAGGCAGGTCTCGACAAGTCCTTCTCGAAGGGGCTGATCCTGTTGCGGCACCTAGCAACCTGCGAGGCGCCGGCGGGCATCAGCGACCTGTCGGCGGCTCTCGGCATGACCAAGAGCAACGTGCACCGCCTGTTGCAAACCCTTGCGGCGTATGGATTCGTCCACAAGAACACCAAGTCCCGCTACAGCCCTTCGCTGCGCTACTGGGAGATGGGCTACGAGGTATGGCTGCACTCGCGCGCAGGACAACTTGCGCTGAATGACGCGGACGGGCTCGCGCTCAAGGCGAACTGCCTCGTGCACATCACTTTGGCAGCCGAGGAACGCCAGGAACTGACCCTCTATGATCGGATCGGTACGCCGATCGCCCATCCCATGCGCAGGCTTTGGCCCACGGGCACCCGCGTGCCGATCTGGCGAATCATCTACGGCTGGTCCGATTTCGTGGCCTTCCAGATCGCCTATATCGCCGCCAAGCCCGAGGTCGAGCTGACCTCGCGCCGCGATGAGATCAGCCGCCACCTGGAAGACAGCGGCCTGACCTACGAGGGTCTGGCCGAGCGCGTCACCGCCGCCCGCGACCTGGGTTACGCCGAGAACCTCGGCAGCGGGCTGGAGAACATCGAGGGCACTGCCTGCGCCTTCCGCGACGAGACCGGCGCGCCGGTGGGCGTGCTCAGCACGATCTACGACCGCGACGGCAGCCGCGACGGCCGGCGCGAGGATACCGGGCGGCTCAACCGCCTCTATGCCCATTCCATATCCCGATCCCTGGGCTTCCGGGATCCAAACTGAGAGAAACTTCATGGACGAACAAGCCTTCAAGGCCCGTGGCTTCGGGCAGACCATCGGTTTCGGCCGCCGCTCGGCGCTGGTGGTGATCGATGTCATCAAGGGTTTCACCAATCCCGACCTGCCGCTGGGCGCGGACCTGTCGTCGCAGATCGTGGCGATCAACGCACTGATCGCCGATTTCGCGGCCCGCCGCGAGCCGGTGTTCTTTACCACCGTGCGCTACGACGAGCCGGATCTGTCGGACGCCGGGATCTGGCCGCTGAAACAGGGCGGATTGAAGACGCTGGCCGCCAGCGGCGACGGGGCCGAGCTGGACCCGAGGCTGAGCCTCGCGGCCGGAGAACGCACGCTGGTGAAGAAATACGCCTCGTCCTTCTTCGGCACCGATCTGTCGAGCCGCCTGGTAGCCGAGGGTGTCGACACGCTGGTGATCACCGGCTGCACGACCTCGGGCTGCGTGCGCGCGACGGCGGTGGACTCGCTGCAGAACGGCTTCCGTCCGATCGTGGTGCGCGAGGCGGTGGGCGACCGCAGCCAGCCCGCACATGAGCAGAGCCTGCTGGACCTGCAGGCAAAATATGCCGACGTGGTCTCGCTCGACGCGGCGCTGATGCGCGAGATGGCGGGCGCCTGAACGGCGCCCTGCCCCACCAACCCGCCTGCGCCCCGGTCAGAAGCTCGACCGGGTCGCGGGCACCTTGATCCCCTGCTCGGCGGCGGCGTTCTCATCCGCCTCGAGATTGGTGATGATCGCCAGGAGACCCTTGCGCAGCACGCGCACCTCGTCCTCCTCCAGCCCCTTCAGCGAAATCAGGTTGACGTCATGCGCCATCGGCTCCAGCCGGTCGCGCAATTCCCAGCCCTTGGGCGTCAGGAAGATCTGCAAAGTCCGCTTGTTGCCGTCCATCTTCTGCCGCGTGATCACGCCCTGCTTCTCCAGCTTGGTCAGCGCGGCGTGCGCGGTGGGTTCGGTCAGATGCGCGCGCTGGCTCAGCTCGCGCTGCGACAACCCGTCATTGTACCAAAGGATGCGCAGGAAGATCCATTGGCCGAAGGTGATCCCCTCGTCCTGAAGGCGCATCTGCAGCGAGCGGTTGAAAGCCCTGGCGGCGAGACGAACGAGACGCGCGAGGCGTTCTTCGGTCAGCTTGGGATCGAAGTCTTCATGCCCCGAGGGCGCGGTTTCATCCATGTGGAACGGTCTCAATCGGCCAGAAACGAAAGCCCCGTCGCCAGCGCGATGCCGGCGACGGGTCGCTTCCATTTGTGCTGATTTCCCGTGCAGGACACAAGGGTTAGATGTCTTTTCAACCGTTTCGTGTCACCCGTTGCCCATCCACGACGCCCCGCATAGCCATTCTGTTCAGCCGTCCTGTTCCGCGGTCATGCCTTCGGCCATCTCCTTGACGTAGCCGCGCAGGATGCGGGCGTCGATCACCACCGACTTGCCCGCGCGCACCTGCGCCACGGCATCGGCCAGCGCGGCCTCGAAGGCGGCCACCGTCGCGACCGGGCCGATGCCCACCGCGCCCTGCGCCCGCGCGAGGCCGGCGATGTCGATATCCGGCTCGTCGATCGCCTGGCCGATATGCTTGTTCTCGACCGGGCGGTCGCGGTCGCGGGCGACGCGTTCCTGGTGGATCTCGTCGTTGAAGAACGAGCGGTTGTTGGCCACCACGATCAGCATCGGCACGCTCTGATGCGTCCCGGTCCACAGCGCGGTCGCGCCCATGATGAAATCGCCGTCGCCCAAAACCGCGACCGGCATGCGGCCCGTGTCCTTCAGTGCCAGCGCCGCGCCCACGACCATGCCGGGGCCCGAGCTGATGCCTGCGCCGCCGTCATAGCCCAGATAATCGAGCGGCCCGGTGAAATCGCAATGGCGACCGTCCCAACCCAGGGGCAGACGCACCAGCGTGTGCGGATCCTCGGCCAGCCCCGCGCGCAGCACATGCGAGAGCGCGTCGAGCGACAGCACGGCATCGGGCTCCTGCCCGTGCGGCGCGGGTGCCGTGCGGGGCGCGGGTGCGGCGGGTTCCAGCCCCAGCCGTTCGCACAGCGCCGCGACCAGCGCATCGGCCTCGGTCAGGATGGTGAGATCGCTCGCCACCACGTCCTGATGATCCATCGACCAGCCGTTCGTCAGCATCGGCTCGAGCGTGGCGTTGACCACCTTGGCCCCGGCGCCCAGCTTGCCCTGCGCCAGCGTGCCGGCCGGGTCCACCCAATCGAGGCACAGCACCAGATCCGCGCCCGACAGCGCCTCGACCGATTCAGCCGACAGGAAGAACCCGGGCGCGCCCGCGTGCAGTTTGTGGCGCGTCGGGAAGGCGGCGCCGGTCTTGATGTCGGTGATGACGCGGGCGCCGAAATACTCGGCCAGCGCCACGCGCCGCGCCCAGTCCCCTTCATCGCGCGAGACGCGGCCCATCAGGATCACCGGCGATTGCGCCTCGGCCAGCATGTCGGCCAGGGCCGAGACCTGCGCGGCACTCGCACCCGGGGCCTGAGGGGCTGCGAAACGCGCGGGATCGGGCAGCGCGGGCATGGCTTCGATGGCGGTTTCCTGCACCGTCACGTCGAAGCAGACATAGGTGGGCGCCATCGGGGCCGAGGTGGTAATCTGCATCGCCCGCATCAGCGACGACAGCGAGGCGGCCAGCGACGCCGGTTGATCATCCCATTTCACATAGGGCCGCACCACCGCCGCCTGATCGCGCGAGGTATGCAGCCAGTCGATCCAGGGCCGACGCTTGGCCGCGTCGACCGGGCCGGTCGCGCCGAGGATCAGCATCGGCACGCGGTCGCACCAGGCGTTGTAGATGGCCATCGCGGCGTGCATCAGGCCCACATTCGCGTGCAGCACCACGGTCATCGGCTTGCCGGTGATCTTGGCCCAGCCATGGGCGATGGAAACCGCGTGTTCCTCATGCAGGCACAGCAGCATGTGCGGATCCTGGTTGCCGAGGTAGTTGACCATGCTGTCATGAAGGCCCCGGAAGCTCGAGCCGGGGTTGAGCGCGACGTAGGGCGTGTCGAGCCGGCGCAGCATCTCGGCGATGGCGTCGCTGCCGTAGAGCGTCTTCACCTCGCAGGGTGTGGGGCGGTCGGTTTCCCTGGTCATCTGTCTCTCTCCCGTTTCGGAATTCTTGTGTTATTTCAGGTGCGCACCAGCGCCAGCACGATCACGCCTGCCATCGCCATCAGCGAAGCCAGCGCGAAGATCGGGCCGGGGCGATCCTCGGTGCGCAGGACCCAGGCGGCCAGCCAGGCCGCGAGGAACATCTCGATCGTGCCGATGATCGCCACGGCGGTGACGGTGGTGAAACTGAGCGCCACGAATTGCGCGGTCTGGCCCAGCGATACGAAGGCGGCCGCCACCAGCTGCCAGCCGGTCGGGCGGCGGAACAGTTCGCTCAGGTGGCGGCGATAGGCGGCGCTGAACAGGGCTGCGACGGCGAACCACACGAAGGCGGCTACCGCGCCAATGAAGGCGCCGATCAGCGGATCGGGCAGCCAGCGCATGGCGAACTTGCGCGCCACGTAGGATCCGCCATAGCTCGCCGCCGACATCAGCGCCAGGACACGGCCGGTGTTGCGCTCGCCGGCCGCTCGCCGGGCGTCCTCGTCATCGGCGACGATCTGGCCCCTGTTCGACAACACCACCAGCGCCACGGCGGCGAAGACCAGCACGAAGGCCAGCGCGCTGGCGATGGTCAGGCTCTCGCCCAGGAACAGGATCGCCAGCACGGCGGCGAACACCGGGATCAGCCGGCGGATGAGCCCGGTCTCGATGGCGCCGGCCAGCTCGATGGAGCGGAAGAAGAAGATCCGCCCCAGCACCGTGGCCAGCATGCCGGCGACGACGAAGATCGCCACGCCGATCCAGAAGCCTGTGTCAATCGGCGGCAGCGACGGCCCCATGATCAGCCACAACCCGCCCGAGAACAGCGCCGTCAACACGATCGACAGCAGCACGGCATTGCCCCGCCCGCCCTTTTCGCGCGCGTTCTTGGTCGCGGCGACCGAGCCGAAGGCATAGCAAAAGGCGGCGAGGATGGCGAAGATCTCGCCGATAAAGGGGATCATGGGGACCTGTCGTGTTTCGTGCTCAGGCCGGGGCCTGCAATTCCTGCAGCAACCTGGCTGAGGACATCACCTCGCGCAGCGGCAGGCTGTCCTGGATCGCGTCCAGCTCGACCGAATAGCTCAGCCCTTGCCCGTCCCAGAACCACCAATAGACAATCTCGCCCTGCTTGTCGCGGATCGGCATGCGGAAGGTGGGGAACTTGCGCTCGTCCTCGGGCAGCGCGGCGCTGCCCGCCTTTTCATGCGCCAGCCCCAGCCGGTCCAGCGCCTGTTCCAGCGGGATCATCGCCGTCAGGCGCGGAGCCTGCGCGACATGCGCCTCCAGATCGGAGGGGCGGCTGTCGCTCAGCCCCCGGAACAGGCGCACGACGGGCGGGTAGCTTTCGTGCTCATGGGTCAGCTGGGCATAGGCGAGGCCCTGCTCCAGCCGGATCTCGACGATATCGCCGGGTTGGTAACGGCTCATGGGGCCTCCTTGCTCACAGGCTGTAGGCTTCGAGGGTCGAGGGGTGGAACAGCTCGTCGACCTGCACCCGGCGCGGCGAGAGGCCCTGCGCGAAATGGTAGTCGAGGAATTTGTCGAGCACATGCGCATTGGCGCCGACGCCATAGCTCCAGGGATCGGGGCCCATCAGCGCGCGGGCACGGTTCAGCGTGTCCTCGACGAAGGGCATCGTCACCTTGGTGGCCGAGGTGTCGTTCAAGGCCTCTTCGGCCAGCTTCTTCGACTCCGAGAACGCCTTGAGCAGCGCTGCGGGCAGAAAGGGGTATTCCTCGACCAAGGTCCGGCGCACGCCCAGAACGTGCATCACCGGGAAGATGCGGGTCTGGCGGAAATACTCCTCGGCCGCGCCGATGCTGTCGCGGAACAGGCGGCCGACATGGGGATGGCCCTCGGCAAAGCAGCGCGGCCAGCGCGGGCCGATGAAGCCGTCGATCTCGCCCGCCGCCAGCATGCCGTTCAGCGTGGCACCCTCGGGCGCCTGCTCGATGGTGATGTCGTCGGGCAGCGTCAGCGCGATCTTTTCCGGGCGGCCCGGCGTGTCCATGCCGCCGCGCACCCAGGTCACGTCCGAGGGTTTCACGCCGAAATGCTCTTCCAGGATGCCGCGCACCCAGACGTTGGCCGACAGCTGGTACTCGGCGATGCCGATGCGCTTGCCCTTCAGATCCTCGGGCCGGTCGATGCCGCGGTCGGTGCGGATATAGACCGAGGTATGACGGAACGCGCGGCTCAGGAACACCGGGATCGCGACGTAATGCGGGTTCCCGCGCGCGACCGAGATCGAATAGGACGACAGCGACAGCTCCGAGATGTCGAAGGCCTCGTGCCGGAAGGCGCGGAAGAACATCTCTTCGGGCGACAGCAGCATCGGCACGGGATCGACGCCGTCGATCTTGACCCGGCCGTCGACGATGGCCCGCGTGCGGTCGTAATTCCCCATGGCGAGGGAGAGTTTCAGATCGGACACGTGTTCCTCCTTTACGTGATGCCGCATTGGCGCTGCAGATCCACCGGCTGGCCCGAGGCCGCCGATTCCAGGATCGCGTGACAGATTTCGAGGCTCGCGCGGCCCCAGGCGCCGGTCTGGGCGGGCGCGCGATCCTCGCGCACGGCGCCGACCAGCGCGTCGATGACAGGTCCGCGCGGGGCGGGGCCGAAGGGCACCTCGACGAAGCGGCGCTCGATGTCGCCGAAGACATCCAGCCCGGCAGGCGTCAGCCGCAGGTCGGCGCGGTCGCACAGCGCGATCACCGGGCCGAAATGCTCGTTGTTTTCCGCCTCGATAAGCCCGGCCCCGCTGCCGTAGGTGCGGGTCTGCTTGAGCGCGGCTTCGGCCTCGGCGTCGAGCCCCTGCAAGGCGCGACGCGCCTTGCCATAGGCGGCGGGGTCCTTGCGCTGGCCCAGCTCGCCCACATTATCCATCCAGACGTCGCTGTCGAAATGCGCGTAGCCGGAATAGGTCAGGCTGGCGAAGGATCCATTGGCAAAGGCGATGAGCGCGCTGAACGCGCCTTCCGTCGGGCGCGCGGGATCCCAGGCGCCGGTCATCGCGGTGACTCGGGTGGCAAGGCCACCGGCCAGCCGGCGCACCACGTCGATCTGGTGGATCGCCTGGCTGAACAGGATGCCGCCGCCCTCTTCGGTGCGCAGTTCCTCGGGGCGCCGGGGGCGGTAGAGGAAATCGGTGTAGTTGAACGCCTGGATCATCCGCAGGGATCCCACCTCACCGCTCTCGATCAGGCGCGCCGCGGCCTCGACTGGCGGGTCGAAGCTGTGGCTGGGGCCTACGATCAGATGCTTGCTCGAGGCCTCGGCGGCCGCGACCATGCGGTCGGCATCCGCCATCGAGATGGCGATCGGCTTGTCGACCAGCACATGCTTGCCGGCGGCCAGCGCGGTGCAGACGTGGTCGGCGTGCATCTGGTGCGGCGTGGCGATATAGACCGCCTCCACCTCAGGATCGGCGCAAAGCGGCACGATGTCGTCATAGGTCCGACCGCCGAACTCGGCCTCGAACGCCGCGCGGCTTTCGGCGCGGGGGGCGGCGGCGGCGACCAGTTTCACGCGCGGATCGGCGGTGAAGGTCGGGATCATCAGCATGAAGCCGCGACCCAGCCCGACGACGCCTAGCCTGACGGGCATTTGCGCGGGCTCAGAGGTCAAGGACCAGCCTCCCGCCCGAACAGGCGCGCGAGACGCAGATCATGATCTTGTCGGCCTTTTCCTCGTCCATCAGCACCATGTCGCGGTGATCGGCCTCGCCCTCCAGGAGTCGCGTCTTGCAGGTGCCGCAGGTGCCGCTCTCGCACGAGCTGACGGTCGGGAACCCGGCATCGCGCATAGCCTCGAGGATCGAACGGTCGGCGGGCACGGTCAGCGTGATGCCGGTCTTCTTCAGCTCGACCTCGAAGGCCTCGTCATCGGCGCGCACAACGTCGACGGGCTTGAAATCCTCGAAGTTGACGCGGCCTTCCGGCCAATGGCCCGAGATCGCCTCGATCTCGTCCATCAGGGGCTTTGGCCCGCAGCAATAGACATTCAGCTTCTGCGGCTCGGCAAAATGGTCCCAGAAATCGTAGATCTTCTCGGGGTCGCCCTCGTCGTGATGGGCCAGGACACGGTCGCCGTAAGCGGTGGTCAGGTCTTCCAGGTAGGCCGCCTCTTCCGCGCTGCGGCTGAGGTAGATGATGTTGAAATCCTTGCCTTCGCGCTCAAGATGCGCGGCCATGGCCGAGATCGGCGTGACCCCGATGCCGCCCGCGATAAGCAGGTAGCGCGGCGCGTCGGCCATGGGGAAGTCGTTTTCCGGCGCCTCGACGTTCAGCTCGAACCCCTCGACCGCCTCGTCATGCATCGAGGCCGAGCCGCCCCGGCTGGCCGGCTCGCGCTTCACGGCGATCTTGTAATGGTCCGGCGCGGTGCCGTCGTTGACCAGCGAATAGCGCCGCATTGCCCCCGAGGGCGTCTCGACCGTGACATGCGCGCCGGGCGTGAATCCGGGCAGCGCGCCCTCTTCCATCGGAACCAGCGTGAATTCGGTGATCTGCGGGGTCAGCGCGCGTCTTGCACCGACGCGCATCCTGATGAGCTCCATTCGCCCCTCCCAAAAAACGTGTATCTGCCCTTGCTCGTTTAGATAGCTAAGTATATGTTGTCAAGCATTCGAGATTGGCCTTCACGGGCCCGGGCCGCAGGAGGAGTACGAGATGCTGACCCCCGAAGAGAACGAAGTCCTGACCCGCGTGACGGGTGACGCGCCGATGGCGAAACTGATGCGTCAGCACTGGACGCCGGTCTGCCTGATGGAAGAAGTGGCGGAGAACGACGGCAAGCCGCTGCGCGTCGAAGTGCTTGGCGAATCCTACGTCGCGTTCCGTGATACCAAGGGCCGTCTCGGCATGCTCGACGAGCTCTGCCCGCACCGCAAAGCCTCGCTGGTCTACGGTCGCAACGAGGATTGCGGCCTGCGCTGCCTGTACCACGGATGGAAGATGGATGTGGACGGCAACGTCGTCGCCATGTCGTCCGAGCCCGAGGGAAGCCCGCTGATGGACAAGGTCAAGGCCCGTTCCTACCCGGTGCGCGAATGGGGCGGTTTCGTCTGGGCGTGGCTCGGCGACAAGACCGACATGCCGGAGTTCCAGCCCCCCGCCTTCGCCCCAACCGAAGACACCCCGGTCGCCATCCTGAAGATCCGTGTCCCCGCCAACTGGGCGCAGATCCACGAAGGACAGATCGACAGCGCGCATTCCTCGTCGCTGCATTCATCAACGATGAAACCGGCCCGCGTGGAAAGTGCCGCAGCCGATGACAAATCGTGGTACCGCCCGTCGACCGACAAATCGCCGCGCATGCAGACCGAGACCACCAGCTACGGCTTCCACTACGCAGCGATCCGCAAGCCGATCAAGAACGCAGCAACGCATCATTACCTGCGCATCACCGAGTTCGTGGCGCCATACTACTCGCTGATCCCGCCCAACAACGCCTACAAGGTCGCCAGCGTCATCGTGCCGATCAACGACGACGAGACTGCGTTCCACTTCCTCGCCTTCGGCGGCCCGAAAGTGCCCTCGACCGAGGAATGGCGCGCCTTCAACCACGCTGTTCCGGGCAAGGACCTGGATGAGAAGTGGCGCACGCTTCGGACGCTGGACAACGACTTCAAGCAGGACCGCGAGCTGATGAAGGAAGGCCACTTCACCGGCGTTCCGGGCATCCCGAACGAGGACATCATCATGTGGGTGTCGATGGGCAGCCGCGTGCAGCGCCATACCGACGTGCTGGGCGCCTCGGACCTCGCCATCGTCGAGTTCCGCCGACTGATGACCGACGCCGCGCAGAAGGTGGCCGAGGGCGGCCCGGCGATCGGCACCGCGAGCTTCGCGCTGCAGTCGCGCATCGCCTCGCACGAGGGGGTCTATCCCAAGGATGTCGACTGGCGCACGCTGGTCGCCCATGACCCGGCCGAAGCGGCCGAGTGACGCGCTGGCGCTTTCCTCCCAAGGCGCACGCAGGGAAGGCCCGCACGAGCAATCGTGCGGGCCTTTTTTCATGGTCTTGTTCAGAGTTGCGCGCGCCTCTTCAGACGGTTTCGAGGCGCGCCGCCAGCTCCGCCGACGTCCGGCGCAGCAGCTCGGAGAGTTCATCCGCGCGGCGTGATATGCGCTCCGTCGGCCCATGAATCCCGATGCCCAGCGGGCGTGCGTGCCCCGGCGGCACCGGGATCAGCGTCGACATCATAGACGCATCCCAATGCACCGTGCGGTGCGTCGGAATGTCCAGCAGGTCGCGCGCGTGCAGGATCGACACGTCGGTATCACGATTGGCGTCGAGCACCGCCTCGAAGGCCGCCTGGGGGTAGTCGCGCGGCGAGATCAGCCCCTCGGCCACGGTGCGACGGTAGATCTGCAGCGCCACCGGCCGCGGCGCGCGCGCCAGCATCAGCCAGCCGGTGCCGTTCTGCACCATCAGCCGCCGGTCGCCCGCGCGGATATGGGTGTTGCGCCCCTCCTGCCGGTGCAGCGAGGTGACGTAATCGACATGCAGGTCGGCGGGCGCGGCCAGCACCACCGGCTCGCCCGCAGCCTCGCGCAGACGGCACAGGGCATCGAACAGCACGGTCTGCTCATAATCGTCGACCTGCATCCAGCCCGTCAACGTCTGCAGCCGGGGCGCGGGGAGATAGGCATGGGTCGCGGGATCGAGCGTCATGTAACCCATGTCCAGCATGGTACGCAAAAGCGCGGTCAGGCTGGAAACCGGATAGCCGAGCGCGGCGCCCAGTTCGTGCAGCCGGGCAGGCTGTCGGTGACTGGCGAAGAACTCGAGGATCTCAAACACCCGCGCAGCGGATTTCACCTTGTCTGCGGTCATCTCCCCTGCCCTTCCGATTCACACGGCTCGGCGACCCGTACCGGCCCGCTCCGCCCTGTCACAATCTAGGCGAATCGGGGCGCTGCGGAAAGGGTTCGCGACGCGGCCCCGGCGGATGTCCCGCAGCCGGCGCGCGGGCCTTCGGGCAGAATTCACATCCTCGAAATATCCGCCATGCGGGGCGGTTCGCGTTGACCGGGGGCCCGATTTCGCAAGGCTGTCGGCAAGGGAGACGGCAGGATGCGCGCGCGATTGCGCAGTGGCACGGCCCTCCCCGTTCATCCCTTTCGGCAGGCGGCGGGCACGCCCCGACCGCGCCCTGACACCAGACGAGGTTCCATGCCCGACACCGCCCCCTCCATCCCCCTCCCGCCGTCGTCCGGCACGATCTGCGTCGTCGGCGCGGGCTTCATGGGCTGCGTGATCGCCACGCTCTATGCCCACCACGGCCATGATGTCGCGCTGTGCGACATGAATACCGAGTTGCTGGCCAGCTTTGCCGAGCGCGCGCGCCCGATCGCCGCGACCTTCGCAGACGACTCGGCCGCCGTCGACGCGATGCTGGCACGCGTGCGCACCGAGCCCTCGCTGGCCGAGGCCGTGAAGGGCGCCTTCATGGTGCATGAGGCGGTGCAGGAGAAGCTCGAGACCAAGCAGGCGCTGTTCGCCGAGTTGGACGCGCTCTGCCCGTCGGAGGTGGTTCTGGCCACCAACACCTCGTCGCTGTTGCTGTCGGACATCGGCGCCAGGGTGAACGGCAAGGAGCGGATACTGGGCCTGCACTATATCACGCCCGGGCACATCATCCGCTCGATCGAGGTGATCCACGCCGATTTCACCCCGGCGTCGCTGGTGGAATGGGGCCGGGCCTTCGTCGAATCCATCGATCACGTGGGCGTCGCCTGCGGTGAGCGGCCGGGCTTCCTGATCAACAAGATCCAGTTCGCCATGCTGACCGAGATCTATCGCCTGATGGACGAGGGCATCGCCAGCCGCGACGATATCGACGCGGCCGTGCGGCTGAGCATCGGGCCGCGCCTCGCGCTGTGGGGGCCGCTGCTGACCGAAGATCTGATCGTGTCGAAGGCGACGGCGCTGGCGGTCACGGACTCGCTGTACCACCAGACCGGGGACGAGAACTACAAGGGCCGCAAGGCGCTGCGCGACCTGGCCGAGGCCGGGCACATGGGCGCGATCACCGGACGCGGCTGGTACGAGTACGACGCGCCCTATGCCGAGATCGTCGAGGAGCGCGACCGCCAGCTGACAGACCTCCTGGACTGGCTGCGGGAGCGCGACCCGGTGGGCCGGCTGGCGCCCCGCTGAGACACGAAAAAGGGGGCGGATGATCCGCCCCCTTTCCTTTTCCCACAGTCCGGATAAAGGCTTACTGGCCGCCCAGGTTGATGTGGATGTTCTTCTCCTGCGTGAACGAGATCAGCTCGCCGATCCCCTCCTCGCGCCCCAAGCCCGACTGCTTGTAGCCGCCGAAGGGCGCACCCAGGAAGTGCCGCCCGACCTCGTTGATCCAGACGAAGCCGGCCTCCGCGCGGGCCGCCGCGCGATGCGCCGTGGCCAGGTCCTTCGACCAGATCGAGCAGGTCAGGCCCACGTCGAGGCCGTTCACCTCGTCCATCATCGCCCCCTCTTCCGACCAGCGGCGCAGCACCAGAACCGGGCCGAAGATCTCTTCCCGGGCGACGCGCATGTCGGGCGTGACATCGGCAAAGATCGTCGGTTCGACGAAGCAGCCGTCCGCCATCGCGCCCTCGGTCACCGCGTTGCCGCCGGTGACGACGCGCGCGCCCTCTGCCTTGCCCGAGGCGATGTAGCCCATCACCCGGTCGAAATGCTCGCGCCCGACCAGCGCGCCCATCGTCGTCGCGGGATCGGTCGGCATGCCCGGCTTGAAGCGCGACACATCCGCCTCCAGCCGCTCGACGACCGCGTCGTGCAGGTCGTCATGCAGGAAGGCGCGGCTGGTCGAGCCGCAGCTCTGCCCGCACCAGCTGAAGTTCATGCCCGCGACGATGGCGTTGGCCACCTTGTCGGGGTCGCTGTCCGGATAGGCGATCAGGGCGTTCTTGCCGCCCAGTTCCAGCAGCACCGGCTTCAGCGTGTCGCTGGCCGCGCGCATCACCGCGCGCCCGGCCCCCACCGAACCGATCAGCGTGACCTTGTCGATACCCTTGTGCGAGGCCAGCGCCGCGCCCGCCTCCGTCCCGCCGGGGAGCACGGTGAAGACACCCTTGGGCAGCAGGCCGTCGATCAGCTCGGCCAGCCTCAGCGCCGAGAGCGGCGCCTGCACCGGAGGCTTGATGATGACCGCGTTGCCCGCAGCCAGCGGTGCGCCCATCTTGCCGCCGCAGAACATCAGCGGGTGGTTGAACGCCAGGATCCGCGCCACCACGCCCAACGGCTCGCGCAGGGTCATGTTGATGCGCTCGGGGCCCATCGGGATGGTGTCGCCCTTCATCTCGGTGACGAGGCCGGCAAAGAATTCCATCTGCGCCGCGGCGACGCCCGCGTCGCCGCGCATTTCGGTATAGGGGTTGCCGCAATTGGCGGAATCCAGCAGCGCCAGCTCGTCGCCGTGCTTGCGGATGATGGCGGCGATCTCCTTGAGCACGCGCGCGCGCTCCAGGGGCGCCACGTCGCGCCATTCGCGGAACCCCGCGCGGGCGCTTGCCACGGCCGCGTCGACATCCGCCTCGCCCGCCGTGGCCACCTGGGCCAGCACCTTGCCGGTTGCCGGGTCGAAGGTCGGATCGGTGCGCCCGGATTGCGGCGCGTGCCAAGCATTGCCGTAGTAGAGGCCCAGGTTGTCGGGCAGGATCGGTTCGAGCATGGAGCCCTCCTTGTCTTGCAGGGGGCGGGCGACCGGGGCCGCCGCGCCGAGGGTTGTCACAGCATCGACGGCAGCAGCGTCGTCAGCCCGGGAACCAGCGCCAGCACGATCATGCCCAGCAGGTACAGCAGCACGAAGGGCCAGGCCGAGGAGAAGACCTTGCCGAGGCTGGCATCCTCCCACGCGCTTTTCAGCGCGAACAGCGTGTAGCCGAAGGGCGGGGTCATGCCCCCCACGGTGATGTTCACCAAGAACAGCAGCCAGAACCAGATCGGATCGAATTGCAGCTCCTCGATGATCGGCAGGTAGATCGGGATGACGATCAGCATCAGCGCGATCTGGTCGATGAACATGCACAGCACGAAGGGCAGCAGCATCAGCAGGATCAGCATCACCCAGCGTGACTGTTCCAGCCCCACGACCCATTCGGTCATCGCCGAGGCGCCGCCGGTAAAGGCCAGCAGCTGGCTGAACAGCTTCGAGCTGGCCATGATGAACAGGATCATCGCCGCCACCTTGGCCGAGGAGACCAGCGACTCGCCGATCATCTTCAGGGACAGGTTGCGATAGATCGCGGCGGTGATGAGCGAGCCGATGACCCCCATCGCGCCCGCCTCGGTCGGCGTGGCGATCCCGGCCAGGATCAGACCCATCACCATCAGGATGATGATCGAGAACGGCACCACCCGCAGCAGCGCCCAGCCCTTGTCGGCCAGCGTGGCACGGGTGCCGTCGTCGGGCTCGTCGGGCGCCAGCGAGGGGTTGAGCCAGACCCGGATGAAGCAATAGCCCAGGAAGATGCCCGCGAACATCAGCCCCGGGATGATCCCCGCGATCAGCAGCCCGGCGATCGACACGCCGGCCAGCGTGCCAATGATGATGACCAGGACGCTAGGCGGGATCAGCGGCGCCAGGCTGGCGCCGGCCAGGATCGTGCCGGCCGACAGCCGCGCGTCGTACCCGCGCGCGATCATACCCGGCAGCAGCGAGCGGCCCAGCATGGCCGCCACGCCCATCGCAGCACCCGACAGGGTGCTGAACACCGTGGCCAGCAGGATCGACAGCACGTACTGGCGCCCCTTCACCCGACCGACCAGCGTGTCGATGGACCGGAACAGCACCTCGACCGAGTTCGAGCGGAACAGGATCTCGCCCATCAGGATGAACAGCGGGATGGTGACCAGCGATTGCGTGGTCGTCGTCTCGTAGAGCGAGTTGACGAACATGCCGTAGCCCATCGGTCCCATGATGACCGCGACGGCCAGCAGGTTGACCAGCAGGAAGGCCGCGAAGACGGGCAGGCCTACGGCCATGAAGCCCAGAAGCAGCCCCACGCCGGTCGCGACGGCGGCGATACCTTCAACCATGGGTCACCTCGGGTTGGGAGTCGGTCTCGGAAAGCGCCTGGCCGAAGGCGAGGCGCAGAAAATACAGGCCGGAATTGGCCACGCCATAGGTGATGAAGGCCACCAGGATCCATTTCGGAATGCGCACGGTGGTCAGGGTCGCCGTCCCGCGCGAGGCCAGGTGCTGCACCTCGCCGATGCAAAGCCAGGCAGCCCAGAGACAGGTCGCCGCCGCCACCAGGAAGCCCGCGCGCAGGATCACCTGGCGCAGCCGGCCGACCAGGTCGGGCAGGATAGTCACGGCCACGTGCCCGCCTTCGCGGGTCAGCCAGGGCGCGGTGCTGAACACCGTGATCAGCAGCAGGAAGGAAACGAAATCGCTCGCCCAGAGGGTCGGCGCGCCGAAGGCATAGCGCGAGACGACCTCGAAGGCGTAGATGAGCACGATGGCTGCCAGCGCACCGACGCCGATGAAGAACATCAGCCGGGTCAGCACGTCCTGAAGCGTCAGGATCGGTCGCATGGAGGGAAGCTCCTGGAACGGAAAGGCCGAAGAGAATGGGCCGAGAAGGACGACCGGGGGACGGAAAGACGCGCGGCACCAAGCGGCCGCGCGTCGGAAGGGGCCGGGCCCCGATCAGCCGTCGAGATCGGCTTCGGTTGCCAGACGGCGAATTTCCTCGATCGCCTCGCCCGATTGCGTGGCCGCGAGGTCCATCACGCCCGAGAACCAGGCCGAGCTGAGCGTGCCCGCCAGTTCCTCGGACAGCTCGGTCACGCTCATGCCCTCTGCTTCCAGGGCGGCGCTCTCTTCGGCGACTAGCGTGTCGAACAGGCCATTGGCCTCGATCTCGAACTCGCGCGCGGCGGTCTCGATCTCGGCCCGGGTTTCCTCGGACAGGTCGTTCCAGGTGTCAAGGTTCATCAACACCAGATGGCCGACCTGGCCGAAGGTCGGGCGCATCATGTAGTCGGCGACCTCGAACCAGCGGTAGGACAGAGCGCCGATGGTCGGCCAGGCCGCACCGTCGATCACACCGCGTTCCAGCGCCGGGTAGATCTCGCCGCCCGGCAGCACCACGGGCGAGCCACCCAGCACGTTGATCGCCGGGTGGTAGATCGGCGTGCCGCGCACGCGACGTCCTTCGAGGCCGTTCTCGCCGACCGGCTCGTTCAGCATGATGTGGTAGCCATTCAGGTCGTAAAGCACAGCGATCAGCTTCAACCCCTGCTCCTGGTAATCGGCATCCACCGCGTCCCAAATTCCGGCTTCGCGCAAGGCCTCGGTATCGCCCGACAGGCCGTCCAGCGCCATTCCCACCGAAGTCTGGTTGAAGTGATAGGCACCATTGGTGAACAGCAGGTCGAACAGGCCGCGCGACACCGGGTCGAACTGCTCGAACGGGGGCACGGTCTCGGGGCCCATGACGTTGACGCCGAAGCCCTCGGTTACGGCTTCGTCGAGCGTCTCGATGAACGACGTCAGCACGTCGACCGCAACATAGCTGGAATCCCAGCCCGACAGCAGGCGGAAGTCGCGTGCCTCGGCGGCACCAGTCAGGCCCAGCGTCGCGGCCGACAGCGCCGAAGCGCCCGCAAGGGCACGCAGTTTGTTGGTGAATGTGGTGGATGAAGTCATGTCGCTCGCTCCTCCCGTAGCGTTCCGACTGCGCCGCCCCTGGGCGGACAGTCTGGTCTGGATTGGCTGCTCAACCTAAAGGGTAAGCTATCTAAGCTTATTTGGCGGAGAGCACCTTGTCTTGATTGCCGGCGGGATCATTGCGACATTTCACATATATGAAATCGTACCGCCCTGCCCGTTCCGGCTTCAGCGCGCAGCCAGCCAGCGCCCCAACTTCCTGTTCAGGAATGGCAGGATCAGCCCGACATTCAATCCGGTCAGCAGCAGCGCCACGATGAACAGCGAGACCGCCATTGGCATGCCCTGGGTGAAGGGCCGCGTGGCCAGCACCAGGACGATAAGCGCGGGATAGACGGCCAGCATGCTGACCGCCCAGCGCTTCCAGAACTTCGGTTGTTGCGGCGGCACGGCGGAGGGGCTCTGCGTCGTGAGTCGCTCTGCGGTCTGGGTCGGATGGGTCACGTCGGTCTCTCTTGCAAAAGGACGCGCGGCCCGGAGGGGTCCGGGCCGCGCGATCTGTTAGGCTGCGCCAGGGTGGCATCAGCCGGCGGCGTTCTGTTGCACGCTGGCCCGGCGCCCCGCCACCAGGTGCCGTGCCAACATGGCTGCCCCGAGCGCGATGCCCGCGACCGCGAGCAGCTGGAAGGGCGCGACCGCCGCAACCGCACTGCCTAGCAGAAGTACCCGCTCCGCCGGCGATACCGGCTTGCTGGCGAAGGCCTCGACCGCGGTGGCCACGGACAGCGTGGCAATCACGCCCCCAACCACGGCCAAAGTATTCGACAGCGGGTCGGCCAGCAGCATCAGTGCCGGGTTCCAGACGAAGGCGAAGGGCAGCATGAAGCCGATCGAGGCCAGTTTCACCGAGGTGAAGGCGATCTTGAACGGGTCTTCATGCGCAATCGCCGCCGCCGACAGGGCCGCCACCGCAATCGGCGGGGTCAGCGCCGAGAGAACGGCAAAGTACAGCAGGAACATGTGGCTCTGCAGCACCGGATAGCCCAGTTGCGCCAGCGCCGGACCGACCAGCACGGCAGCCAGGATGTAGGCGCTCGGGGTCGGCATGCCGAGACCCAGGATGATCGTCACGACAGCGGCGATAACCAGCGTCAGGATCGGCTGCGAGTTGCTAATCACCAGGATCAGGTTCGCGGCCTTCATACCCAGCCCCGTCATCGACAGGCCCCCGATCACCAGACCCGCGGCGGCACAGGCGCCAGCCACCGGCAGGATGCGCAGCGTGGTCTCGCCCAAGCCCTCGATCACCTGCCACGGCGACAGGCGCGTCGCCTTCAGCAGCGTCGAGGCGATGATGACACCCATCACGCCGATCCCGGCGGTGAAGGTCGGAGAATAGCCCGAGAGCAGCGCCACCACGATGCCGATGATCGGCAGCAGGAAGACCCAGCCCGTGCGGAACGTCTGCGCTACGGTCGGCATCTCGTCCTCGGACGGGCGCAGGTCTTCGCGCACGGCGCGCAGGTGGACCTGACTAAAGACGCCGAGGTAGTAGAGCAGTGCGGGCACCACGGCGGCGACGACCACCGCCTTGTAATCCACGCCGGTATATTCGGCGAGAATGAAAGCGGCCGACCCCATCACCGGAGGCATCGCGCTGCCCCCCGTCGAGGCCGCGACCTCGACCGCGCCGGCGAAGCGCGCGCTGTAGCCCAGTCGCTTCATCACCGGGATGGTGATCGAGCCCGTCGCCACCACGTCCGAGGTCGGGCTGCCCGACATCGTGCCGTAGAGCCCTGAGGAAATCACCGCGATCTTCGCCGGACCGCCGCGGGTGCGCCCGGTCAGAAGCGCCGCGAGGTTGAAGAAGAACTCGCCCCCACCCGCTTTCGACAGAAAAGTGCCGAACATCACGAACAGGAAGACGTAGCTGGCGACCACCTGGATCGGCACCCCGAACACGCCATCCGTGGTGAAGACCAAGATATCGAGCAGGTAGGTGAAATCGTCGACGCCATGCCCGAAGGGCGGCGGCAGCAGGTAGCCGAACCAGTTGTACGCCAGGAAGGCCACGACCACGATGGTAAGTCCCATGCCCGTGGTCCGGCGCGTCGCTTCGAGGGTCAGGAGCAGTAGCGAGATGCCGAAGAAGAGCTGCGCGGGCGTGAACGGATCCAGCAGGCTGATGCGGTCCGCAATGGCGGTGGCGTTCACGAAGAAGAAGATGCCCGCTGCCAGGCTGAGCAGCGACAGGGCGATATCATAGAACGGGATGCGGTCGGGAGCGTTCGGCGTGGCACCGATCGCCGCGAACATGATCGCGTAGATCCCCGAAACGAAGAGGATGCCCAGAACTAGCGGATCCGAGATGGTGAAGAGGTTGGCGTAGATCACCCAGGCCGAGAAGATCGCGGCCACCACGACGATGGCCCGTTGCTGGCCGGCCGCAAGATCCCTCCTGCGGCCAGTGGAGACGAGTGTCCCGATCATTGCGACAGCCCTGCCTCACTGTAGGCACGGGCGGCGCCGGGGTGGAACTCGAGCACGCTGGGCGTGGCGAGCAACTCGGGCGTCAGGGATTGCATCGCGCTGTGAACCGCGCGCACCTCGTCGATGTTGGTGATTAGGGCGTTGGTCAAGGCATAGGCGTCGTCGTCGCTCATCGCGTCGGTCGCGGCCAGCAGCGCCCCCAGCGTCACGGTGTTCACGTCCGCCTGCTGGTTCGAATAGCTGCCAGCGGGAATGACCATCTGGCCGGTGCCGAAGCGCTCGTTGGTGGCGTCGATGACCTCCTGCGGGACCGACAGCAGCACAACGTCAGCATTCGTGTCCACCGCGCGAAACGACGAGTGGTTGATGAAGATGCCGTTGGTAATCATGTCGAGCCGTCCGTCCTGCAGCAGCTCGCCCTGCTCATTGGCGCCGGCGCGCACGAACTGGCCGCCAGCTTCGGCCAGGGATTCGTCGGTCACCCCCACCAGCTCGAACATCATCAGCGCGATGTTCGAGGTGATGTTCCCCGAGCGATTGATGCCGATGCGGATCGGCGCGCCGCTGCCGGCGATGTCGTCCAGGCTGTCGATGCCGTATTGCTCGGCCATCGAGCGGTCGAGGAAGAAGTGCATCGGCGCCCAGTTGTACATGTAGCCGATGGCCCGCATGTTCGTGATCGGCCCGCGGAAGGGCTCTTCGCCTCCCAGCGCGAGCTGCGCCTCGGCGTCGTGCACCAGGCCCAGATCCGTGCGCCCGGCGCCCAGCAGGCCGATGTTGGCGAACCCGCCGCCCGTAGCCTGATAGGTCACCACGGCCGAGGTGTCCGCCACCTGCGCGGCGCGGTCGATGCCGGCGCCCAGCAGCGACCAAAGGCCGCCCGGGTTCCCGCCTGAAAGAGTGAGGTTGAGCGATTGGCCGTGACCAGCCGTCGCCGAGACGGCGAGGCCGGCAGCCATCGCGATTGCAGTGAAACGCATAATCATGTCCTCCCGTTTGGCCCTGCGTCGCGCCCCTCTCCCGTCCGACATCCGGAACACGGGGGCCGGATCGGTGGTTTGCGAAACATAGCTTAGACATCTATCTTTAAAGCCCTCGCTAGGAGATTGTCAACGATTAGATACCAAAGCTTGCTATCCCCCCACTCAAGCTCGACGCGGAAGGCGTTACGGTCCCCCGCGGCGCTGGAAACCGGGTAATGCCGACACTCACGAAGGCAACATACATCATGACGAAGACCCTGTGCGGGCGGGCGCCCTCGCCCATCCTGCAGCAGCACTATTGCGCCTACCGGTGCTACGACGCCGAGGCGGGCCGCGCATTTCATGAGGATTTGCGGCTTTGATGGTGTGCCCCCCCGACGGCATCGATGTGCCAAGGTGGGTCTGCAAGGATCCACAAAGGAGAGCGGTCATGTCGGAGATTATCACGGTCGGGCTCGATCTGGCGAAGAATGTGTTTCAGGTCCACGGTGCCGACGCTACGGGCCGGGCGGTGCTGCGCAAGAAGCTGCGAAGAGATCAGGTCTGGCATTCTTTGGACAGCTGCCGGCCTGCGTCGTCGCGATGGAAGCCTGCGGTGGCGCCCATTTCTGGGGGCGCGAGATCGGGAAGATCGGGCATGACGTGCGGTTGGTCCCACCCGCCTACGTGAAGCCATTCGTGAAGCGCCAGAAGAATGATATGGCTGATGCCGAGGCGATCTGCGAGGCGGCGACGCGCCCGACGATGCGCTTCGTGCCGGTGAAGAGCGAGGAGACCCAAGGCGCGGCGATGGTCTTTCGCATCCGCGAGTTGCTTATCCGGCAGCGAACCCAGACCATCAATGCCCTGCGCGGGCATCTGGGCGAGTTCGGAATGATCGTTCCGCAGCGCGCGGCCAACATGTCGAAGCTGATTGCCATTGTGGAAGACCCGGAAAGCGGTCTGCCTGCCGATGCCATCCCCACGCTCAAGGTGTTGGTGGCGTCACTCGCCCATCTCGGAGCGGAAATCGGCAAGCTCGATGCCGAGATCGCCCGGTGTGCCAAGGAGAATGAGGTGGCGCGGCGCCTGATGACAGTCCCGGGGATAGGTCCTCTGATTGCCACGGCCATAGCGGTTCTGGCTCCGCCCCCCGAGACGTTCCGCAAAGCGCGCGACTTCGCGGCCTGGCTCGGGCTCACGCCCCGTCAGCATTCCACAGGAGGCAAGCAGCGTCTCGGGGCCAACACGAAGATGGGCGAACGGTCGTTGCGGCGATTGCTGATCATCGGGGCCAACAGCGTCATCATCAAGCGGCATGTTCATGCCGCTGCCCGGCCGGGCACATGGCTTGGCGAGATGCTGACGCGCAAGCCGCCGATGCTGGTGCGGGTCGCGCTGGCGAACAAAATGGCGCGGATCGTCTGGGCGCTGATGGCCCGAGGCGGCGCCTACCAGTCTCCGACCGCTGCGGCGTAAGCCGTCACTGGTCGCGAGGACGTCGGAGCGGAAGAGGGCAAGGAGACGTTTGGCGCACGGTCGTGAGACGGGATCGGGAGGACCAGAGCGCAACAGAGTGCCATCGAGCACGCGGCTTTGATCTGGACCCGACCTGCGAACACCATACGGGCCCGCGGCGTGATGATGGCCGCAACAGAGGCCGGATACATGTCAGCACCCGACACCGCGCGAAACTGATCCAGAAACCCTCTTGCGCAAGGGGCGGTTATACATGTTGCGCAAATGCTGTGAAGGTTTCACCTTGCGAATCCAGTCTGTTAGTCAGGCTGCATGAGCAGACCCATACCCCCGACCTACAAGACCAGGAACTGGCCAGCCTACAATGAAGCAGTCAAGCGCCGGGGCTCGCTGACGATCTGGTTTGACCCCGAGATGAGCTGGGATGCCGCGCCGACAGGCAGGCGTGGC